>DAORDI010000333.1:0-5600 GCA_035345895.1 Leptospiraceae bacterium | reverse complement strand
ATCAGTGTGAACGGTGCTACACAGAGAAGCAATATTACTGCGAATGATTTTACTAAGACGGTGATTTATACAGTGACTGCAGCGGATGATACCAGCGTAGATTATGCAGTCACAGTCAAGCTGCAGCCTTATGTGCCTGTGTACTGCCTTTGGGATATATCATCATTTGACAGTGAATGTCTCTGGGAATGAGGAGAATGCATATAAATCCGATTCGAAGGTAAACAGCCTCAAAGGCTGTCAATTTCTAAAATTACGTTAGGAATAAATTTCACTCTTTACTATGGAGGTAAAAATGGAAACAAGAGGGACCCAGGAGAAAAAAGGATTCAGTAAATCATTTTTTGATAAACTGAAAATCAGCTTCTCAGTACCGAGAATGAGCAGAAAAATATCAACACTTACAGTCATGATTATTTTTCTCAGCTGTGCATCGGGCAGATCGGCAGAACTGAAAAAAGAAGACATCAGGTCGGAAGCGGGTTCAGGCGCTTCTGCAGATGATTTTCGAAACAGAACAGTCAAAGACAGTGTACTTATAGAGACGGAACTGAACAGAAAAAGTCAGGAATATTTTGATCAGCTGTACAGAAGTGTGGACTATGACCGACTTGTAGAAGACGACAGACTGACTCTGATGAAAAAGGTTGCCAATAAGCTGTCTGTTGCAATGGGATACGGCTATTATAACGAAAGCAATATCTATCTGGTAAAATACAAGAAGGACACGTCTGCACTGAATGCTTTTGTGCTGCCTACGGGACAGATTTTTGTATTTGAGGCCCTTGTGGATCTTCTGAAACAGAAGGCCAGAGAAAACTCGAACGGATCAGCAGATGATGAACAGAGAATTCTGGAAAACCTTCTGGCCGCTGTTATTGGACATGAAATTGGTCATTATTACGGAAAACATCAGCTCAAGTCAGAGCTTCGTAAACTGGGAAACCTCAGTTCAGATGAGAAGCTTGAGAAAATTAAAAAAACTGATTTAAGCAAAGCACAGATTCTTATTGATGACATTGAAAATGAGCAGAACTATGAAATTCAGTCTGACTGGTTTGCCGTAACTGCAATGGCAAAAGCAGGTTATGAGCCTGGCTTTTTGGAAAGCTTATTATATATACTCAAAGAGTATGTTCCCGACAGAAATCCGTATCTGTCCACTCATCCTTCTATGAATCGGAGAATTGCATACATTTCAAAAGATCCGGAAAAACAGAAAAATCTTGTAGATAGAATTGTCAGATTGGAATATGCCTTTGCTGCGGTGGAAACCGGATACAAGCTTGATGATGCGGCTATCGCAGTAAAACAGGAATTAGACCGTATGCCGGATAATCCGTATCTGCTTTCTGCATTGGCAAAAATTTATCATAGGATCTGGGAAAAATCCTGTGAAATTTCTGAACTGCGTTTCAAGTCTTCGATCATCTATTCTCCTTTTCAGGAGGGAATGATTCATTCGGTTACAAGAGGAAAGGAAGGACTCAAGAGAAAGTTCTGGTGCAGTCGGAGTGATTATGAAACGTCTCTGCAGTATTACAGGGATGCAATAAAGAATTTCGCAGGCCATCATACATTGACGTCTTACGCAGTTTTGCTTTCTTATCACCCGGACAAAGAACAGTACAGTTCTGCTGTTATCTATGCCAGAAGAGCCTTTGAAGAAATTTCAGAAGAAGACAGTATTGGAAAACTGAGAGCTTTGAACAATCTGGCAATTGTCTTTTTTATGAATGAAAAATTCGAAGACTCTGTTTCTCTGTTCAGCCTGGCCGCTCGCGGATCTATTGAAAAACTTTCTGCAGGACAATTTGATCCCGTGGCAGATAAAGTGATCCGCAGCTTAAGCGGAAAAAATACAGGTATCCTTCTGGAAGCCTTCTATAATCTGGGAGCTGTCTACAAAGAACTGAGTGATTTGAATCATTCTGGAATGAAACAAAAGCTTCAGAATATGGCAACTGAAATCTGGCAGAGTTATGTGATGCTGGATACAGATTCGGAATGGGGACAGTTTGCACTGAAATACCTAGGCAGTTCCTTTAATCAGAAGCAGCTAGTTTATGTAAAACCTAAGGTTCAGTTTGAGATAAAAATAGCCGGCAGTGATAAAAAAGAGAGCATTGAAAAAAAAGAAATAACGGTTGGAGACTCTGTCAGCTCCATAAATTTTCGGATAGCAGAAGAAGAAAGAAACAATTTTGCCAGGGGTATGGCCAGAGGTCTGTCAAAAGGTTTTGCTCGCGGTTTTGCGAGAGGTTTCTCTATGGGACTTACTGTCAGTGTTTTAGATGATAAACTTGTAGGAATTCGACTGGATCGGTCAAACTCCCATAAGGTAAAAATTGAAGGCAAAAGCAGAGAGATTTCTGTAGGTATGGAAAGGAGTATTCTCGAGGAAGTGCTGGGCAGGCCAACTGTAGTGATTGGTAATGTCTTATTTTATCCAAATTATTACAGTATTTTTCAGTTGGATTTAAAAGGCAGAGTCAGTTCTGTTTCCATTCAGGAAATACATAAAAAATAAGGAGAGGTTTATGAAAGCTCTTATTGTTCTTGCATTTTTCTGTCTAGGGTGTGCCGGATTGTTCAGCAGAAAAGAAAAAGCCAGTTCTTACACGGTTTCCAGTCTGGTTCTTGATCCATTAACAATGATAGCTAATATGGAGAACGGAAAAAAGGACTGTGACATCACTTTTTCCCCTAGATCCTTGAATACATTCATTGGAAAAACATTCGGAGTTGTCAAGGAGGGAGAAAAGACTGTTGAACTTGATCAAGTATTTGCCAGTATCAAATGTAAAGAAATAAAAAGATTTTTGACGGTTCTTTGGATTCCAGAAAAAAAAACTTCGGTTCGTTTCCTTTTTCCGGATTATTCTCATAATGAAGAAGCATCTTTTCTTACAGAAATAAAGAAAGACTTTCCGTCAGAAGTTTATGAGTCCAGAAGAGATGAATGGATTGTGGATTATCCGACTGGAGAAAATAAAATGCTTTTTATTTTCTCCAAGGAAAAACCTGATTTTCTGAGTGATACTGTAGGAAAAGCAGGGGAGAAACAGATTCTTTCTGATAATGACAGTATAATTGAATTGGGAGAAAAACTGGTAAAAAAAATCCAAGTGGATCTGAAAAATGATAAGCAGTCGCATTTTATCAACGTATATAATTGCAATGTAACAGAAACGGAGAGAACCGAAAAGAAAGAATCTACAGAAGGCCTGTAGTTTTTTAATGTGGGTTCGGGTCATATCGAATTCACGTTTTCATTTATTTTCTCTCTTGAATACTCCGTCCCAGTCTTTGGACGGAGGTTTCAGTTTGTATGCCCTGCATCTTTCAGAGAGGAGTTCTGCCGCTTTGTCCGGTTTCTGCCGCACTCTCTGAGATTCTTTCAGACGTTTCAGTGCCAAATCCCATTTTCTTTCCTGATAAAGAAGAAAGGCGGACTCATACAGTTTGGCGGACTCAATGTTCTGAGAAGAGATTTCTGCTGGAAAACCGACCATCTCAAAAACGGAAATCGGTTCTGTTTTGCCTTTTACGATAATCCGGTCCAAAAGTCGGGTAAAAATTTCCTTATCAATTCTTTCTTTTGTAAATTCACTGATCAAAATACTGACACCGTAATCCTTTGCAGCTGACTCCAGTCGTGCGGCAAGATTAACAGAATCCCCAATCATGGTGTATGAAGCAATTTTTTCCGTGCCCATAAATCCGACTTTAGCGATACCTGTGTTTATGCCGATTCTGATTTTCATATTCCAGACAGATTCAAAAAATCTGTTTTCTTCTTTCCATCGCGCCTTTATCTGTTCCAATGCCTGAAGCATTTCTAGAGATGCATAGGCGGCAGTGAGATAATGATTTTCTGAATGTACCGGTGCCCCGAAAATTCCGACAATGGCATCACCGATATATTTATCAAGAGTGCCTTTGTTCTGTTTTAATATTTCAGTCATAGCAGAAAGGTATTCATTTAAAAACAAAGAAAGATCTTTTGGAGAAAGTTTCTCACTGATGTTGGAAAAACCTGCTATATCGGAAAAAAAGGCTGTAATTTCTTTTTCTGATCCTGCTTTCAGACTTTCAAGATCCTTCAGTGCTTCATCTACAATGAAAGGATCAATCATATTGCTCAAGACTCTGCTGTACTGTCTTTTTTCATTACCTTCAATGAAAATATAATAGGATATATGCAGTCCGAAATAAGAAAGTCCGGCAATGAGAAAGCTTGATATATGAAATGAGATGTTCCAATGAAATGAATAGAACAGAAAAGTTGGGACAATAATGAGAAAAATAACAGGAACGATTACTTTTGTTTTGTTTTTCTTTGTAAAAAGCAGAATATAAGCAGAAATTAATATTAGGAATAATATTAAAATGTAGCTGAACAAAGGATGTATTTCCCGAATATAATGCTCCTGCAGGATATTGGAAATCGCCGTTGCATGTACCCATGCTTCTGGAACTGTTCCGTAGGCCAAGTTCTTTGAATCACCGGATCCTGTTCCGGTAATCACGATGAGGACAATTCTATCCTTGAAAATACTGATATCCATCGGTTTGCCTTCCTGCAGGGATTCCATAATTTTTAAGAATGAGATAATCTGAGGATTGTCCGAATCAGAGAAAAGCTTTCTAGGATACAGGCTGAGTATCAATTCTCCATTTTTCAAAGGAATTCTTTTTTTGCCTACGGGGTATATGATTGATAATGTTTCAGAACTGTGTCTTATTCGGGAATTTTCCTCAAGCATTTGAACTGCCTGAAACGCCAATGAAGGATAGATTTTTCCATTGTATTCTTTCAGCAGTGGGTATGACCTGACGACTCCGTCCTTGTCAAAATCTTCCTGTGTTGTATGAATATGATGGGCAGCATTGAGAATTTCGGCAGCAGGTAATTCTGCAGAATTATAAATTTTGACTGACTCTGCTTCTTCAATGTGAGATACGGAAAATTTTTCGAGATGCGGGATAGAATTTATATCATCCTTGGATGGACTGATATCCAAGTGAACCTGATGCGACAGGTTTGGAATTTCTTGAGTAATTTTCTCAAGATCTCCCTTTTCTTCCTTTTTTTTTGCTGTGAAGAAGATATTGAACAATATGCTGCTAGGTTTTCCGGATGCAATATGCTGGAGTACATCTGCATAACTGTCTCTGGGCATAGGCCAGCTAAATTTTTGAATTGTAGAATTGTCAATTTGAACAATGATGACTTTTTCAGAAAAATGCAATTTTGGATTGCTGTAGACCTGTCTGCTGTCCATCAAAAATGACTCAAAAGAGTTCAGCAGGCCTGAAATATGCAATGAGGCTGCGAGAAAGATAGGAATAATTATAATAGAAATAGATACATATCTTAATTTCTTCAGCATTTGACAGCCTGTCAAATCAGTATTTCATCTTCAAAAAAATAGGCAACTCTTTTCCGCAGTATTTGATTTATTGTAATAAACCAAAATCCCGTATTCCGAAAATCCCCAAAAAAATCTCATCTCGCGAAAAAAACTTCAAAAAAAAAGAAGATTTTTCAATCTTTATATGGAAACATAGGAAATCAGAATGCCAGAAACAAATTT
>DAORDI010000332.1:0-5701 GCA_035345895.1 Leptospiraceae bacterium | reverse complement strand
TCTCTCGGCGGCATACTTTCCTTTTTCAGAAAACCTCCGGTGATCCTCATTCCTGATCCTTCCTCTGTAAAGGAAAGGCTTCTGGTATTTGAAAGGGAATATGATTCCATTTTTGAAAAAAAGAAATCCGTGCTTTCTTTTCTTCCTCCTGAAAAACTCATATCAAAGGGAGCAGAAAGAGATATTCTTTTCAATTCTTCTGCGATCTGTTTTAGGCCGGTCTTCAAGGACCTTGTTTCTGCAGGAGAAATGTCTCTGGATATCAGTTCCGGAACTCAGTTTCGAGGAAAGATCCGGGAGGCAAGGGAAAAAACTGCAGAAATACTTCTGGATGAGGAATCGAGAGTCATTCTTCTTACTTCCTTCACTGCGCAGGCAGAAAGACTTACCGGGCTTTTCAAAGAGCAGAATCCTCAGTATCTGAATTCAGGCGAGGAACCGGGAATCATTGAACTTTCTTCAGAGAACAGATTTCAGATAATCGTATCCGATTTAAGAAGCGGATTTATTTTAAATGAAAAGAAAATCCATATATTTACTGAAAGGGATATATTCGGAAGAGATTATAAAAGAAAGAACAAGTTCAAGAAAACTTCTTCCAGGGCGATAGACAGTTTCATTGATCTGCGGGAAGGCGATTATATTGTGCATATACAGCACGGAATCGGCAGGTTCAAGCGGATTGAAAAAGTGGAGGCAGGCGGAAAAGTAAGAGATTTTATCCGCCTCGAATACGGAGACGAAAATACTCTCTTTATTCCTCTTGACCAGATTTCCCAGATACAGAGGTATGCAGGCGGTCTGGAACATCCTCCTCTGGACACTCTCGGAAAAGGACTCTGGAAGAAAAAACTTGAAAGAGCCAAAAAAAGCGTCAGCCGTCTTGCAGAAGAACTTCTGATTGCATATGCCAACAGGATGAAGCTTCAGGGATATGCTTTCCCGCCTGACAGCATCTGGCAGGAAGAGTTTGAGGCAGAGTTTGAATATGAAGAGACGCCGGATCAGATTTCTGCAATTGAAGCTGTGAAGAATGATCTGGAATCGCCCAGGCCGATGGACAGACTGATCTGCGGAGATGTGGGCTACGGCAAGACTGAAGTGGCCATCCGCGCTGCCTTCAAGGTAGTGATGTCCGGAAAGAAAGTGCTTTTCATTGCACCGACTACAATTCTTGCTCTGCAGCATTACAATACTCTGAGAAGCAGGTATGAGAATTATCCGATTGCAGTGGATATGGTTTCGAGATTCAGAACTGCAGGAGAAGTCAGGGATATTATATCCCGTTTTAATGAAAATAAAATAGACATACTTGTCGGAACTCATGCCCTTCTGAACTCGAAGACTGATATGAAGAATCTTGGGCTTCTCATCATCGACGAGGAACAGAGGTTCGGAGTCAATCAGAAGGAGTCTTTCAAGAAATACAAGAATATGGTGGATGTTCTGACTCTTTCTGCAACACCGATTCCCAGAACCCTTCATATGTCTCTCACCGGAATCCGGGATCTTTCCATTATTGAGACTCCTCCGAAGAACAGACAGAGCGTGGAAACATACGTGATGGACGAGGATGAGGAAATCATTGCTCATGCAGTCAGAAGAGAACTTGAAAGAGGAGGGCAGGTATTCTATCTGCACAACAGGGTTGCCTCGATCGAAACGGAAGCGGATTATCTCAGAAATCTTATCCCGGAAGTCTCTGTAGGCATCCTGCACGGTCAGCTTACGGAAGAGGAAGTCGAGGAAACTATTATGGACTTCACTGCCAGGAAGTATGATGTGCTTGTAACGACGACTATCATTGAGTCCGGAATCGATATGCCCAACGTCAATACGATTATGGTAAAACGCGCTGATATGTTCGGACTTTCTCAGCTTTACCAGATCAGGGGACGCGTCGGGCGTGCAGGAAGAAAGGCATACGCATATCTTTTTTATCCGAAGGACAAATCGCTTACAGAACAGGCGGAGAAGAGGCTTTCCACAATTCATGAATATCAGGAACTGGGTTCAGGATTCAAGGTGGCAATGAGAGATCTTGAAATCAGGGGAGCAGGAAATCTTCTCGGAAAGGAACAGAGCGGGAACATTATGGAGATCGGTTTTGAACTGTATGTAAAGCTTTTGAATGAAGAAGTCAGCCGTCTCAAGAATGAAGCCGTGGAAGTGGAAGTGAGAACCCAGATCAATCTGAATACGGACTTTTACATTCCTGAAGATTACATTTCCGATACAAGACAGAAGGTCGAATTTTACAAGAAGTTTGAAGCGGCAGCCGACCTTGATGAAATAGAGGAACTTTCCCGCGAGATGAGAGACAGATTCGGAGAGTTTCCTGAATCTGTAAAAACTTTTATTATGCTCGAAAAGATACGTTCTGTCAGTTCAGGTCTCGGATTCGAATCCATCACTGAAGATGAGGGAAATATCAGGATGAAGGCAGGTCAGCATTTTACAGGAGATCCCGAAAGAATGATTCAGATCATATCAGATCCTTCTTCAAAACTGAGCATGATTCCGAGACAGCCCAATGTACTTCGGTTTGCACCCGCATCAGACAAAACTTCTGTCAGACTGGAAGGTCTTTTGAAAATACTTCAGAAGATCGCAGGGAAGGGCAGTCAAAAAAAGACTGGACGGTAGGAACTGAGTGAAAAATCCTTTCCTAAGATTCCTTCAGATAAGCAATATGCTGAAAATGCAGGAAAAATTTTATTATCCGGCGTTAGGTCCGGGCCTGGATGTCTATGAAAAAAGCTATAACATTAATTCTGATTCTGTCTGCAGTATACAGCTGCGATAAAGATGATTCTCAGCTGATAGAAAGTCTCGACAGCGAAAAGCTGACAGTCAAAAAATTTCAGCATGCATATGAGACTGCTCTTGAGGCGTTCAGCAGAACGCAGAACATTGAAAAAAAGAACCTGATGGAAATCATTACGACCGACGTCACTGAACTTGACCGTCAGCTTCAGCCGATTCATATGCAGTATCAGAAGAAAAGTTTTTATGAAAGCTACCGAAATATGCTCATGGTGAAAATGGCTGCAGACAAGGCAGGATTCACATCCAGACCTGAGATCAAGGATATACTGAAATATCTGGAAATGCAGACAGTTGCTCAGCTCTACATTGCAGAGGAAGTCGAAAAGAAGATCAAGATTTCAGAAGAGGACACTCAGAAGGAATGCGAAAGACTCCGTGCAAAAGATCCCAGATACAAGTCTCTTCCAGTGGAAAAATGTCTGATGTTTGCCCGTGCAGGACTCAAGGCTGAAGAAACTCAGAACAATCTTCCTAAGATTCTCGAAAGAATCAAGGAAGGAATTGCAATAAAGCATAATGATAAGTTCGATCTGGATCAGTTCCTGAAAGGCGACAAAAGCAGTTCTTCCGGATCCTCAGATTCTTCCAAGCCTGCAGAAAACAAGACTCCTGCACCTCCTGCAAACGGAACCCCTGAGAAAAAAGCTCCTGCAAAAAAGTGAACTGGTACCTTAACTCTTTTTTCCGCTCGGTGATCGAATCGCTCACTGAGTTCCTTCCTGTTTCTTCCACAGGGCATCTGTTTCTGTGGAGTTATTTTTTTCCTTTTCAAGGGGAAGCTGCTTCAGCCGAGTTTGATGATCTTTTTGACATATTCATTCAGTCCGGTGCAATCCTTGCAGTCGTTGTGCTGTATTTCTCCTTTCTGAAGGAAAAATTTCTTGGACTCATCCGGTTTCTGAAAGGAAGCAAGGAAGACAGGGAATCCTATCTTTTTTTCCTGATGATCTTTCTAGGAACAGCACCTGTGCTCCTTGCGGGATTCATCTTCAAGAAAAAACTGGATGTGATCAAGCAGAGCACTTCTCTTCTTCTGATCCTTTCCTGCACATGGATACTCGGAGGAATTGCATTTCTTGTATTTGAATCCTATTTCAGAAAACAGCCAGAAGCAGAAACCAAAGAGATCAGCATTTCTCAGGCAGTGTATATCGGTCTCTTCCAGTGCATTGCTCTGATTCCGGGAGTATCCCGTTCTGCGATGACGATTCTTTCAGGACGTTATTTCGGTCTTTCCAAGGAAAAGGCGACAGAGTATTCTTTTTTCCTGGCACTTCCTGTGCTCATTATTGCAAGCGGATACAAACTGATGAAACACAGACATGCACTGAATTCAGAAAACATACCGGTACTCGGTCTCGGTTTTTTTCTGACATTCGTTTTTTCAATCGTGATCATCAGAGCATTTCTTGAGTATGTGAGAAAATACGATTTCAAGCCGTTCGGCTGGTACAGGATTGTTCTAGGCACTGCCGCTGCGGCATATTTTTTCATGAAAAATTAATTTTTTATAGTGCAGTCTGTTTCGCAGTTTCGAAAGAAATCCCCTTTGTCATTCCGAACGCAGTGAGGAATCTTAAAGTATCCTGAGAAAAAGACACAGTTTTTGAAGAGAATGTTTTCTGCAGAGGGTACAACATGCTTACCTCACCCCAGCTCCGCTTTCCCCGGCGACCGAAGGGAGGCCTGCTGGGTTTGCGCATCAGCGCAAAGGGCGGCCATAACGTTAATATATTTCGTTATGGAGAGGGGCGGATAAGGATGCTTTGCTGTGAACCCAGAAAGCTTTACCTCGGATTCCCCGGCGACCGAAGGGAGGCCTGCTTGGATTCACCGCTAGGTGAATGGGGGGTCACAGGCCAATTTTCTGCCCGCCTACGGCTTCCACAAGGTTTCCCCCCTTGCTCTCGAAGCTCGCAACCCAGCAGGCCAACCTTTTGCCCGCTGTAAGCTCTGCAAAAGGTTGCCGGTTCAAAAAAAACTTTCCCTTTCCCGACCCATCATTATAATCAATTCTGCTACGATTTTCTTCCGTCTGAAAAACTCTCTCACCCTTTCCCTATTGACAGGTCTGCTTGTGCTTTAATAATTGAATTTTACTATTCATAATATTAGTGCTTTTTGCTATGGTTCAGATATGGCAAAAGTTAATAAAATAAAACCGAATCCTGAAGCCGAAGGTGATCATACAACTTTTGTGGAAGATTTTATCGGAAGAATCTTGAAATATGCAACTTATATGATAAATAAATTAAATCCTTTGGGTTTCGATGAAATTAAAAGAGTTGATTTATACGGCGGTAAACATTTTAATAAAGTTACGGGGGAAAGTATCAACACTCCTCATGTTCATGAGAATACTGTGCCAGGAGGAATAAGAAATGCAGACGATGATGAAATCCCAAGAAGAAACAGAAAACTTGACAGTGAATAATATTCAATGGATTGAGAACTGGTATAAAAAGGAATGCAATGGGGATTGGGAACACACTTATGGCATTTCTATCCAGACGATAGACAATCCCGGATGGATGATTCAAATAGATTTGCAAGATACCAGTTTAGAAAATCTTCAAATTGATCCGGTAAAAGCAGAGATTTCTGATTTTGACTGGTATGCAGTACAAATAAAAGATAAGAAATTTACAGGAGCAGGAGATCCCGCCAAGTTAAATTTACTATTAAGTAAATTCCGGGAGCTGGCAGCGAATGCAGTTTAAGCGGAGTTGTTCGACTGCGCAAACTAGGAAGCTTCCTGAAGGGAGGTCTATTTTACCTCACCCCAGCTCCGCTTTCCCCGGCGACCGAAGGGAGTCCTGCTGGGATTCACCGCTAGGTGAATGGGGGGTCGCAGGCCAATTTTCTGCCCGCC
>DAORDI010000331.1:0-5732 GCA_035345895.1 Leptospiraceae bacterium | reverse complement strand
TTATCTGGCCTATACTGCACCCGGATGCATTCACTGAAATTACTCTGATGACCAGAAAATATCCCGGAAAAAACAGACCGCGTGCCGTTCTTTTCGAGGGTGATCCGGGAGTAGGAAAGACTACGATGGCAAAAATCGTCTCCTGTCTCTGCAGAATCCCGATGATTTATGTTCCGATAGAATCGATTCTCAGCAAATACTATGGAGAAAGTTCTCAAAATCTTGCACTGGTTTTTGATGCCGCAGAACTTTTTCCGGCAAGCCTTCTTTTTCTGGATGAAATTGATTCGCTTGCAGGACGCAGAGAAGACGGTATGTTCGAGGCAACCAGAAAACTTCTTTCAGTTCTGCTCAGAAAACTCGACGGGTTTGAAGGGAAACCGAATACAGTGACAATCGGTGCAACAAACCGAAAGCAGGACCTGGATTCGGCCCTGGTTTCCAGATTTGACAAGAGCATTCTGTTTCCTCTACCGGACGGACGGGAAAGAACAGCAATACTGGGTAATTATGCTGTACACCTAAGCGAAGATGAACGGAACCGGATTTCATCAAAGATGGAAGGACTTTCAGGAAGAAAAATCAGGGATTTCTGCGATTTTACAGAACGAAGATGGGTTTCTCTTCTTCTGGAAAGCGGGAAAAAAATTGAACCGCCTCCTGCAGAGATTTATCTGGAAGCAATGGAAATCTACAGGAGATAAAACATAATGAAATTAGAAGATAAAATCATCTGGATTACAGGAGCCTCATCAGGAATCGGCAGACATTTTGCAGAAAAAGCAAATTCAGAAGGAGCTGTCTGCATACTGTCCTCCAGAAGAAAGGAAGAGCTGGAGAAAGTTTCCTCAGGACTGAAACATCCGAAAAAGAGTTTTGTACTTCCTATGGATATCAGCCATTCAGACTCTATTCAGGAAAAAACGGAAACTGTCCTCGGCAGGTTCGGAAAAATAGACATCCTTCTCAACAATGCGGGAATCAGTCAAAGATCTCTCGTACTGGATACAGAGATTTCCACTTACAGGAAAATACTGGAGACGGATTTCTTCGGAAATATCGCTCTCACTAAATCAGTACTCCCTTCTATGATCAGAAACGGGAGCGGAAAAATCACAGTCATATCCAGTGCAATGGGGAAAATTCATACTCCCCTCCGTTCCGGTTACGCCGCTGCAAAACATGCACTTCATGGATTCTATGACTGCCTGAGAGATGAGATCTGGAATACCGGAGTGAAAATCCAGATTGTCTGTCCGGGATTTATCAGAACGAATATATCCAATACTGCCCTTTTGGGAGACGGAACCGAACAGAGAAAAATGGATGATGCATTGGAAAACGGAATGGATGCTGCTCTGTTCGCAGAGAAACTTGTTTCCGCAGTTCTTTCAGAAAAGACAGAACTTTATATTGGAGGAAGAAAAGAGAGATTTGCGATTTTTCTGAATCACTATTTCCCTTCCTTGTACGGCAGGATTATAAGAAAGATTAAAGTGACCTGATGCCTAAAAACGGAAATCTCCGATACCGAATACAAAGGTGAAATTCGGATCGCTGGGATAGGGATGAAGACCGCCATCCTGATAATATAATTTCTGTGCAAAATACAGCCTGAGAGGAAGAACAGGAATCTGAATCCGTAGACCAAGCCCCCAGGAAAATTTTAACCTTTGAAGCGAAATATTCTCAACTTTTAATACCAAATTCTCCGGGTTATCCTTTTCGAACGGATTTTGGTCGGGAGTAAGACGTCTGAGTGAATACGGTTCAAAATTTGCACGAAGATACGCATCAGCAGGACTCATTGTTCCCAATGTCTGCCAAAGAGCTGTCTGGTAGTTTCTTGCATTGTCTCTTCTTGTTCCCGTCCATCTCCCCACTTCCTCATACAGTGCTCCCGCATCGAGAAATGCCACGAGCCATAAAAGACTCGGTTCAATCGGAAAACGAAGTTCAGAACTGAAAAGCATCCTGTGATTTGCACCGTTTCGCCATTCTCTAGGATAGAGTACATCCTGAAAATTCCATCCTCTGAGAGATTCATATCCCCCCAAAAACTGAAGATCCTGCTGCTGGATGAATGGATTTCTCTGCTTTTCAATCTCGTCAAACTGAAGGTTGCCGATTCCACCGGCTGCCCTTCCGAATTTTGGCGGCCTCTCATAAGTAAATACACTGGAAGATCTGAATTCCTGCACGACTTTCCATCTTCGGAGAGCATTGGAACGAATCATACCTCCGAAAGTATAATCAAACCAGGAATGATAAAATTCAAATACAGGATTGTAACGGTCAAAATGACTCTGCCCTCCCAGATACTGACCTACATTCGAAACAGCCAAATAAGCGTTCAGTCCGGAAGTAGGTGTAAATATATTATCTCTTGAATCGTATCCGATACCATTAGTAATCTCTGATCTGAACTGCCAGCCCCTGTTCACCTCAGCACGAATGGAATCATCGGCAAGTGATGTCGCATTCGTGGACTGGAAAAAACTGGGAGAGTACCTGTGAAAGTGGGTCCAGTTGATAAAAATTCTATGAGCAACACCGATGGAAAAACCGATCCCTTCCCGGTCATAAGAGGCTCGTTCCTTAATTGCACCCGTCCCACTGTCTGTAATGGAAGCAGCCCCCACATTAATTGTTCTGGATGAATAGAACATACTCAGAGTAAGTGCCCAAGGTCTGTTATAAATCCACGGTTCAGTCCATGAGAGCTGGAAAAATCTTCTGAGAGGACCAAACTCCACCCTTCCCGAAATTTTTTGACCAGTTCCGTTCAGATTGTTTTCACCAAGTTCAGTGAATATACTGAAACCGGAAATGGTACCATATCCTCCCCCCATTGATATGGTTCCTGTCGGCTGTTCCAAAAGATCAATGATCAGATTCATTTTGGTTTCATCTGAACCGGGTCTAGAGTTAAAGTTGACTTCCTTAAAATAACCTAGGTTGAAGATTCTCTCCCTGGACCTGTTCACCAAAGCAGAATTAAAAAGATCACCAGGCTTGAACAGAAGCTCTCTTCGAATGACTCTGTCCTGTGTCTTTTTATTTCCCTTGATAATGATATTTTCTATATAAGCCAGATAGTTTTCACGGACAATGAAATCCACATGCTCAAATTTTTTGCCCTTCATTTCCGGTTTTTTTGTCAGCAGCTCACGGAGTTTTTTTATGTTGAGTTTCTTATTCTGCTCTTCGCATTCAGTCTGATTTCCTTTGTATACAGAGCAGCTTTCATAAGAAGACAGGGTATCTGAATCCAGAGTGATCGTTCTGTTCCTAGTCACTACCTGTGCAAAAATATAACCTTTTGCACTGTAAAGCTCATTGATGACTCCTTTGTCTCTTTGAAATTTTCCTTCATCGAAAATGACTCCTGTATCGCTGTCAGTAAACTCAAACAGATTTTCCAGAAATTTTGCCTCGTATATCGGCTTCCATTTAGATTTATCCGGCTGAAGATTTTCCTTATTCTCCTTATTCAGAAAGACAGGATTTCCTTTTCCATCCTCAGTCAGGTCATGAGAGAGACTGTAACCGTTGAAAAAATACTGATCCCCCTCAAAAACCTTAAAGTTTACAATGATGGCCCTTTTATCCTTGAGCTTTGGATTTTCCCAATGAATTTCCCATCCGGTACCTTCAGGCACAAGATCTGCATCCCTGTAGCCTTTGGTTTTCATATAGGCTACAATTTTCTGCTTGTCTGTTTCATACGCAGCTTCCTTGAAATGACCGCTCTCAATGAGACCTGCTTCTTTCAGATCCAGGATCTGCATCAGTTCGGAAGGATCAATGTTCTGTGTGCCTAGAATATTGATTTTTGCGACAGGGATTTCATCTCCCTCATCAATAATAAACTTTACCTTGACCAGATTTGTCTTAGGATTGATTTCTCCCAGCTCCGCTTTTATGTATGCATGAAAATAGCCTTCATCCTTGTATTTTTTCATGATGACTTCTTTCGTTGCATTCACTTTTTCGGGAGTAATAATTTCTCCCTCCTTAAGGGGCATTTTGTCCTTCATATCACTTGGAAAGACCTCATCGGCTCCGATAAATTCGATCTCTTCTACCCTCGGTCTTTCCTTCACTTCCACAATGATGATGACATTGCCCTCCGGATCAAGTTCAGCCTGCACATCTATATTATAGAATGCACCCATTGCAAAAAGCGCCTTCAGATCATCGTTGAGCATTTTTTCAGTGACTGTCTTTCCCTTTCTCATTTCCAGAACGGAAAGGATATCGTCTGATGGTGTATTTTTATTTCCTGAAAACTTAATGTCAGATATTTTTTTACCTATATACTGCGACCTGTCAGAAATCAGTTTTGAAGGAGTGATAAAAAGCTGAAAAAGAACCACAAAGAACAGCCCAAGCAGCCCCAGCCCTAAAAAATTCTTGTTTCTCAATTCCGATCTTACTGCTGTTCTTCTGGAGTTTCCGGTTCTTCAGCCGGAGGTGCATTTGATGTACCGCCATTCTTCACCATCGCAAGATTGAATCTGGTCACACCGGCAGCATTTACCTCATCAATCACTTTTACAACAGTCTGATAACTGGCTGTACCATCACCCTTTATAATGACACGATTTTTCTTAGGATCTCTTTTTTCTTTTGGACCAAGAAAACTGATGATCTTGTCCTTAAGTTTGTCAACCGGAACAGCTGTCGGATCCTTGTCCAAGAATATTTTTCCCTGCTTGTTTACTGTAATGATCAGTTCATCGGGATTTTTTTCCTTGGTGGCAGAGGTAGAAGATCGCGGAAGCTCAATCTTGATCGATGTCCCTTTTTCCAAAGTGGCATTGACTAGAAAATAGATAACAATAAAAGATATCACATCAATCAGGGAAGTAATATCGATTCTGTCGAAAGGTTTAGTGGTTCTTCTGAGCTTAAACATGATCTGTCAGTTAGACTATTTTTTTTCCAAGATCGGAAGGATCTGTGAAGAAAGATTTTCCATTTCATTTATTTTTATCTCCTTGAGCCTCACCAGATAATTGTAAAAAATATATGCAGGAATTGCCACCGCCAGTCCCATTGCAGTAGTAATCAAAGCCTCACTGATCCCTACTTCTGCACCCTTTGTACCCGTTCCTTCTGCAAAGGAACGGATCATACCGAGTACTGTTCCCAATACTCCCAGAAGGGGGGAAATTGTAGCAATTGTCCCGAGTCCAGTCAGAAATTTTTCCATATTGTGAATCTGTCTGTAACTCTCAGAACGAATCTCATCTTCAATGAAGATATTTTCCCGTCTTCTCTGCTCAATGGAATGAGCCAGTACCTGAGTCACGGCACCTCTGCTTGAAGTTCTCAGAATATCCTGTGCCCCGTCCCAGTCCTTCTGCACACAAAGCTCTTTGACCTTTCTGAAGTCTTCCGGCGAAATCAGCTTGAATCTGGTAAAGTAAACTGTTCTTTCTATGATAATAGTAAAGGCAACTATCGATACAATCAATATCACAACCGGTATCGTTTCCGGAGGAATTGATGAAATAATGGAACTTGATTTTGCAAGTGGGAGCATACTAACAATTTTTTTTACAAGCATTCTATGCCAAACAAATTTTTCACTGCAGGCAGGGACTTATTCGGGTTAAATTTCAGAACTTGACGAGTGTCCGGATTCCAGAATCAGCCTTTTTTAGGAAAGGAGTCTGTTGCGGAATAGCAGTATAAATAAGAATTGATTAAATGTTTATGCATAA
>DAORDI010000330.1:0-5770 GCA_035345895.1 Leptospiraceae bacterium | reverse complement strand
TCCTTGTCCCGTCAATGGTCGGTTCAGGGAAAATTGAATCGGAGAAGCTTTCCATTCTGACGGAGATGTTTCCTCTTTCAAAGACTCATGTTTTGAGATCTGCGTCAATAAAAAGTGCTTCCGAGAAAGGAAAGCCAGTCAAAGACGGCTCCCCTTCCCAGGTAATTTTCAAAAAACTTGCAGAGGAGATTCTGAAATGAAAGATAAGGCAAAAAAACAGTTCCTGAAAACTATCCTTTCGCCCAGAGCCGGAGGCGGCATTTCCGAGAAAAGAGAGATTCCTTCCGAGCAGCATATTCCGGAAGGAGTGGAACTGTCTCAGGTGATGTTTGTAAATCCTCAGTCACTGTATCCGAATCCGCTGAACAAGTTTGAACTTTTGAAGGACAAGGAATACTCCGACCTCAAGGCCGACATAGAGAAACGCGGAATAATAGTCCCTTTGATTGCAAAGCCGGACGGAATTCTTCTGGCAGGTCATAACAGACTGAAAATTGCGGCGGAACTTGGAGTGCAGAAGATACCGGTTCAGTATGTGGCAGACTTCCTTTCCAGGGAAACCGAGATAGAGTTTATCTACAAGGATAATGTTCTCAGGAGACAGCTTTCGAATGCTGAACGTCTGAATGTTTATCGCGCATATTTCCCGGATTTTGATGAAGCAGTGGAAAAGGAAAACCGAGGAGGCAAGAGAGGCAAAAGTATCAGTGATACTTTTGACGGAAAAATAACTGCAAAGATCATTTCTCAGAAGACGGGAATTCCTGAGATTACTGTAAAGAGAGATCTGAACAAGGCAAGGACGGTAAAGAAGGGTGTTAACAGCGATATTCTTAAGCTGAAGGAGAAAAAGAAGAAGATCATTGCTCAAATAAGGCAGCTTCAGAAAGAACTCGGCAGAATTGAGAAAGAAATTCTGAAGGCAGGTTCAAAATGAAGAAGCAGTTTGTTCTCCTGAATTTCGGGGCACCGAGGACGCAGGAAGAAATCGGCAAGTTTCTGAAGGATCTCTTTGGGGATAAGTATATTTTTGATCTCCCCCTTCCTGAATTTTTCAGAAAAAGGCTCGGAAGGTTTATAGCAGAAAGAAGAGTTTCGAAGGTGAAGGCATCGTATGCGGCAATGGGCTTTGGTGGCGGATCTCCTCTCTATGACAATACCTTGGAGCAGGCAAAAGCAGTTCAGGCTTATCTGAAAGCTAGAACCGGAGAGGATTGGGATTATAAAGTGGGAATGTCCTGCGGAGAGCCGAATCTGTCTGGCTTTGATCCTGGCGACCTGGTCCCGAATTCCGGCAATGTCATAGTCCCCCTTTTCCCGCAATATTCAAGATCCACTGTCCTCAGTATGAATCGGCAGATAGAGAATATTACCGGTTTTTGTCCTGCCAATCCGGAGAAGAGAAAATGCTCTGGCTGTGCGTCGTCGGAAAAAGGCAGGGGATATTGTTCTGAGGAGTTTTCCGGATGGGTGCCTCCTTTTTTCAGGGATTCAGAATATATAGAAGCATGTACAGATCAGATTGTAGATTTTCTGTCAGGCAGAATTGAAGGGAGTTCAGCAGTCCCTGACTGGAGCGGTATTACCCTGCTTTTCTCTGCGCACGGAATACCTATGAGGCTTGTGAAGAAGGGAGATTCCTATCCTCAGGAAGCAGAGGAGAATGTCAGAATGTTTGAGAAGTCTCTCCGTACGAAAGGTTTTCAGGGAAAGGTCTGTCTGAGTTATCAGAGCAGAGTAGGGCCTGCAAAATGGACTGAGCCTTCGACACCGGATATGCTCAGAAAACTTGCTTCAGAAAATCAAAAAAGAATTGCAGTATATCCAGTGAGCTTTGTATCGGATCATCTGGAAACACTTTTTGAGATCGGGGTTGAATTCAGAGAGCTTGCCCATCATTCCGGGATTCAGGAGTTTTACCGGATACCTGCTCCCGGCATTTATCCTAAATTTATTTCATTTCTGGGAAACAGGATACTGAAAGCATCAATGATGTGAATTTTTTCTTTCCCTCTTCTTGTGAACCTTTGCCGGATGGGTCTTCTGATGAGGGAATTTCATTTTTGAAATTTTGTGAGTAAGCTCAATCATTTTTTCAGTGCCTAGAAGTTCTATCAGTTCAAGGCACTTGGTAAATCCAAGACTGTCAATCAGTATAAGAATGTTGTCCACTCCAATAGATCTGACAATCGGAATCAGATCATCTAGTCCTCTTTTCCTTATCCATTTTTTGGTCTCAGCAAGCGAGAGGCTTTTTCCAAGAATGGCAAGTCTTTCTATGTCAAGTTCCTTTACCAGATCTACAATTTTCTGCGCGCCTGCATAATTGATTATTCCGACAGCCTTTTCCACCCCCAGGCTTTTCAGAAGTGCGACGCAGGTCTCCTTGCTGATTTCCTGAGCCATCATTCCCATATCGGAAGGGGCGATGTTTGCGGATACATATTTCATATCCTGCATTGACAGATTTTCTATATAGTAGATCAGCTCATCATCGGAATTGAATTCCATGATTTCAATGATGTCTGTTTCAGGAATATTGTTCAGAAGTTCAAGGATCTTCTTTTCTGAAAGGGCACTTGCCAGAGCAATAATCCTGTCTTTGTGGACTTTCAGTGAGAGTGATGTTACTCGGTCATAACCTACGCTTCGCATAAGATTAATGGACTTGGCAGGACCCAATTTTTCCAAGTATTCATAAAAATTCTGCAAAGTATTGAAAACCGCTTTCATAATTTACTCATAAAATTCTTTCAAATTAATGGCAAGAAATAAAACTGCAGATGTAAAGTCCGATTCTGTCAAAAACGTATTTATCGGATTGCTGTTTCTGGAGTGGGTCTAAACTGAACCATCCGTCAAATACCTGATGGATCAGTTTTTTGCTGTTCAAAATTCGGATAAAGTCTGATAAATGAAATGTCTATGAAAAGCACTTTTAAAAAGGAATTTTATTCATTAAATGGAATAATGTTCGGACTGACCGCAGTTTTCTGTGCAGCTATGATTTTGATGTATGCAGTCAGGACTGCACCTTATCAGTATAATCCTTCTTCACTGATAGGAATCTGGCAGGGGTTTGCAGGGGCAAATTCAGCACTGGTTCCTGAAAATACAGTTATTTTTTCGGAAGGAGGGTATGACGGACAGTTCTTCTTTCTGAATGCTGCTCATCTTTTCAGCCCAGAGTCCGGCTTTCCGCCAGTTTTGGATTCCTTTCTGATTAGATTTACAAGAATAGGTTTTTCGTTTTTGAGCGGTCTTTTTTCTGCTGTTCTGGGGTGGCATCACTATGCAGTCAGTTCTGCAGTGCTTCTGCTGGGTTTCCATATTTTATCCTCTGTCTGCCTGTTCAAACTTCTTCCTGAAAAAAACAGACCTCTCTCAATTCTTTATCTTTTTTCACCTTTTTCTGCAAATGCCAATCTTCTGCTTGTTGCTGATTCAATTCAGGCATCGTTTTTTATTTTTACTGTGTACCTTCTGGAAAAAAGCGGAATAAACCTGAGGAGCAGAAATTCTTCATTGTATTCAGTCACAGCCTACAGCAGGA
Organism: Leptospiraceae bacterium; assembly: GCA_035345895.1. GTDB lineage: Bacteria > Spirochaetota > Leptospiria > Leptospirales > Leptospiraceae > DAORDI01. The sequence continues at coordinate 2,217 of DAORDI010000330.1, read as the reverse complement.
GGAATCTCTTTCCGGTTCTGTTCGGGACAGTGCTTCTGTTTCTTTTGATTAAGGAGACTGCAGTGATTTACATTCTGATTTTTCTCTTAATTTCACTGATTGAGGGCAGGGTGGGGGAGGGGAGCATACTGGCATTGGCACTGCTGGCATATTCAGCATTTCTTGTCTATATTCATTTTTCTATGAAATCTTTTGCAGGAACTTATCCATTGAGTTTCATTCAGCTCTCTGACTTCCCTCTGTTCGGTTTTATAAAGAGCATTAAGCTGGAAAATCTTACGAGTACTAAACCATTTCTCAGAGAAATGTCCAAGTTCCCTCTTCTGATTCTGCTTGTTCTTTTTCTTTGCGAACCTCTGTTTGTATTCAGGAATTTTTCTGCGGGAAGGGTTATGCCTGCACTCCTCATTCTTTCCGTTGCACCTGCACTGATAGCAGAACAGGGGTACTGGCTTACTTTTGATAATATTTCCAGATTCTTTACTTTGAGCATTCCGATTTATGTTCTTTCTGTACCTGTATCCGGGGAAAGGAAGATCAGACTGCATACCGCTGCAGTTTCTGCCGTTATTTTCTTTCTGTTTATTTCACTGATGCTCAGGACAGTCTGGATAAAATCGCCGATGGAGTTTTATGTCAAGCAGACAGATGTTCCGCATCCTCATCGCTGATATAAAAGCAGAGGGCATAATAACCCAGTGAAATATATAAGAGAAGAGAAAACATCAGTGAGGCATTTTCCAGGGACTTGTTTATGCTGCCCGAAGTCAGAATTATAAGTGCGCTGATTCCATAAACCGCCCAAGCACCTTTTCGATTTTTCTCCAGAGAGTGAAAAAGATAAAAAATCGGGAAGATCAGAACAGAGAAAGAATGAATCCAGCTGACTCCGCTGAGTATGGCTGAAAGTATGAACAGAATGCTGATCAGCTGGTTTCTGCTGTATCCTCTTTTCCAGAATATGAAAAGGGGAGAGAGAACCGCAAGAGTCAATATGTTCAGAAGGATCTTTATCTGGTCAAGGCTGAGTGAAACAAAAGGCATTCCGTATTTGTACTGGTTTTCCGGATCGGCAGCTGAATGAAAATATTTGGCCAGAGTTGCTACGAGACTCTGATTGTTTTTCCATGCACGGAAAACCGGGTTCTTTAATGCATTCTGAAGTACCAGCTCAATCCAGTTTTTCCATTGAGCAAGTCCGTACTCGTATCCTGCCAGAAAAGGTAGAACTGACCAGAAACCCATCCCTGCTGCAAAAAAAACCAATGCCTTAAAACGTTTTTCGTATATATAATATAGTATAAATATGGCGGGCGTGAGTTTTATTATCGTCGCCAGAGCAAGCAGAAATCCGGATATAAAATCATTCTTTATTCTGAGAGCGGCAACACTCAGAAAAATCAGCATAAAAGCTACTTGGTTATTGGCAGTATGACTTTCCAGAAATCTGTAAGAAACCGCAAGAGTCAGAAACAGCACGACTGAAAATCTGGATGTGTCAAAATCTCTCCTGAACATCCAGACGACTCCCACGAGGCATGCAAAGTTCAGTAAATTGAATACGGCTGAGGCTGTCTCATAGTTCAAAATGCTCAATGGAATCAGCAGAAAAGCAAATACGGGAGGATATATGTAGGAAGCGACCTTTCCCTTCAGACTGAGTATTTTATTCAGTACCTCTGAATCAAATAATTGAAGCGGTGCTTTTTTTTCGGAGAAAAGTTCTTTAAGAGAGTCAACCTGATAGATGTCTTTTCTTTCAGTAAAAAGTCTGCTGGCGTTGTAATAGTCACTGAAATCGGATGTCTGGGAGGACTTTCCCAGTCCCTGAAAGAGGAGCAGAGCCAGAATGAGGAAAGAGCCTATCAGGGCCCATCTGGATAAATCTCTCATGGCCTCATCATATCAGGCAGATGCCATTTTATTCCAAGTCGGCCCTGAATCTCAGGTCTGAGAAGAGCATCTGTTTCCAGCTGAGCTCCTTGACCATGGACAGGCATTCTGACAAGCCCTTCAATCATTACCGATCTGTTTCCTACGGTAAATCCAGGCGAGACAAAAAGATTTCTGTTGAATTTAGGTTCGGTTTTTTTCAGTTTTTCTTCCCAGACAGAACTTTCCAGGCTCTGCAGGTTTACACTGAATCTTGCCTGATAGGATTTTTTTGCCAGTTCAAACGGAAGGGAATAATGAAGACTGATAGTGGACACCATCTGT
>DAORDI010000329.1:0-5838 GCA_035345895.1 Leptospiraceae bacterium | reverse complement strand
TTTCGGCTCAGGTGATGAGGCCGTATTTGAGCTGCTCTACGGCCTGCCTAAGTTTCTTATGTAGGACCGAATACGTCAGCATACAGGAAAAAATATTTGTGAAAAAATTGAAACTTCTGTTAAAAACACTGTTCCTCCTGCTGATCATTTTTACGGATATTTACTGCTGGAGCAGCCAGGGGTTGGGGGAATCTCAGGAATGCGCAAATCAAAGAGAGCAGGCGATTTATAATTATGAATCAAATCTGAAAATATATGCACTGTGCATAGGAACGGAAACAAAGGATCCCAGGTTCTGCAATATGTTCCTGATTACGGCTCTAAATACAACGTACTGCAGCGGTCCGTCAATTCCATTTTCCGGCCGCAGAGAAAAGAAACCTCCTTCACTGAATGACTGATTTATCTGAGGTATTAAAAATTTTCCTGCTCATTTCAGGATATTCATTGCTTTCAGATCATCTTGAAAGACTTTTACCTTTCCTGGTTTAATAGGAACACAGTCCTTATTGGAAGCAGCCGCTGCCTTAAGGTATTGATTTATTTCAGTTCAATGAAGGAGTGACTCTGTGAAAAATAAAAACAGCAGAAAAATCAAATGGGGAGTATACTGCTTCGGTGACAGGAAGGATGATACAAAGGAACTGTATGAATGTACAAAGTATGTGCTTTCAAAATACAGCGTCATCTGTACGGAAGTTTCAGTTCTGATGAATGTTTTTCGTCATTTCACATACGGTCAGGATGATGTAGAAACTTACAGAAATTATATTGGAAACGTGCTCGGACCGAACGGTCTGCACAATGCCTATCACAGAGTTTTAAAGACGGTCAGTCTGGAAGATTTTAACAGACTGTTTGCTTCTGCATGCGCATATCTGAATGATGCTGTGAATTCAGGTCATGATTTTAATCCGGACAAGGACAGGACAAAAGAAAATGAAGTTGTCCTTGAACAGCATGACGACAGTCAGCAGCTGATTGATAAACAGACTATTTATAAAGGAGTATATTATATGGAAATCAGCTTGAAAAAAGATGAAACCCGGAAAGCGCACGAGGCTGTCAGAATTGAAGTCAATGATTCTTACCCGCAGATCACAAAGCTCGGAATTCAGAAGAATTATATCAATCATTACACAGCAGATTATAACGAGAGACAGACTTGGGGACATTTTATTGAGATTTTGGCCAGAACAGGACGAAGCACAACGTTCATGAATGACAGAATGAGACTTACAGACAGGAAAAAATTTATGGAAGCATACAGCACTGTCATGGAAAATGTCATAAAGGAAGTCGAATAAATTATGTTTGGTGCAATTTGCGGAGATGTCATAGGGTCCTATTTCGAGAGAAACAATGTAAAACATAAAAACTTCAGTCTGTTCAGTGCAAAAAGCAGATTCACTGACGATACAGTGCTGACTGTTGCAGTTGCTGACAGCATTGTAAATCACAGATATTTTTCCTCAACCATTCACAGTTACAGCAATTTATATCCGAATGCAGGGTATGGATCGGGATTCAAAAAATGGTTCAGATCAAAGCATCCGCATCCTTACGGAAGTTACGGAAACGGATCAGCGATGAGAGTGAGTCCAGTCGGTTTTGCTTTTAACAGCCTGGATGAAGTTCTGGAAATTTCCAAGAAGACTTCTGAAATCTCTCACAATCATCCGGAAGCAGTAAAGGGCGCTCAGGCCATTGCCTCTTCTATTTTCTTAGCGAGGCAGGACAGGGACAAGTCTGAAATTAGAAAATTTATTGAAGACAGTTTTCAGTATGATTTGACAAAGGAAATTGATGAGATCAGACAGGATTACAAATTTGATGTCAGTGCTCAGGGTTCAGTTCCTCAGGCGATTACTGCATTCCTGGAATCGACAGACTATGAAGATGCAGTCAGAAATGCAATTTCCATCGGAGGCGACAGTGATACAATCGCCTGTATGTGCGGGGGAATAGCAGAAGCGTATTATAATAAAATTCCCGAGGAAATCATTGACTCCGTTCTTAAGATTATTCCGCCTGACTTTACTGAAATTATAAAGAAATTCTATTCAGTTTATATGAAGAACAGCAGTATTGATTTCAGCAGTCAAAAATATACAGAACCTTCTTGAATTTCAGCTCCTTCAAGTCCTTGCTGCTGATTAGAAAGTTCCCGTATCCTCCGCCGAAGTCCAGTCCATGATCATCTTCATTTTCAAGAGACAGCAGAAGTGTATCACATTTTGCATATTTATCTTCCCATTTTCCAGGATCATCCTGTGCAGTTTTATTTATCTTCAGGCCGAAAAGCGGAATTGACGGGTCAGGTCCCTGTTGACCGGCCAATTAAATCCGAGATCCATTGACTTTCAAGAAAAATATAATCCATCAGTATCCTTCTATGGAAAAGTATATTGAAGCTTCCGGCAAAGTCTTATGGGGATAATACTTGCATTAAAATTCGAGAATATAAAACTGCTTATATTTGATTCAGTTAAAAATTTCATTCATGGATTTAAAGATGAAAAACTCAAAAACGGCATTAAACCGGTCCCTTGGCATACTCTGCACACTGCTCTCAGTCATGTATTCATCCATGTTCTGTTCACTCAGTGACGCAGTAAAAAAAACACAGACAGACAGAAACATTTCAAGGATTGTTCCGGGAGTGCCGGAAGAGACAAAGGCAGCCCGAATTTATGAAGACGGCCGAATGGAAGTTCTGAAAATTAATCCTGACAGCAGCTGGACACACTCCGGTAAAAGTAAAAATGCAGTCTCCCCCGACGGGCGTTATATTGCATACTCAAAGGACAATAATTCTTTCTGGCTATTTGATGCAGATTCAGGAGAGGATATCCCGATTCATCCCAAGCTGAATGATTACGGTTATTTTACTTCGGAGGGATGGTCGGTGAATAATGATAAATTAATGTATAAACTGGAAAAAAACAGTAAGATATCTTATTTTATATATTCTCTGAAAGACAGAACAAAAACACAGATCGATCTTCCCGGAAAATTCGTTTCCTGGACTGCAGACGATGAAATGGTCATATCATCTGAAGAAGGTCTTTTTGTTAAAGGAAAAGAGACAAGAAAACTTCCGGTTTCAAATCAGAACTTTGACTTCTATCAGATTGTAAGAAGCCCTGACGGAAAAAAATTGTATGGAAGATACAATCAGGGGATAGCAAGTATTGATCTGAGTTCAGGCAGTATCAGCAGCATCACGCCGGAGGGAGGTTATACAGAATACCAGTGGCCTTTCCCGTCCCCTTCAGGCAAAAGAGTAGCTTATGAGCACCAGACAGGATCAGATGGAGGCATCCCGACAGGCACTGTCGATGCAGATGGAATTCCTGTCATTCAGTATCGGGGTGGATCAGATTTCCATTGGATTGGAAATAAAACGATTGTAATTAAGGATGAGTGCAGCTTAAGGACAGCGGACATTGAAACCAAAAAGATAAAAATACTGAAGCTGGATCCAAAGGGCAGATACATTTATCAGTGCAATGGAAACGGTCAGCTTCCGGCAGACGAGGAAATCACTGAACGGGAAACTTTGAGAATCACTTCTGAATCAGGACTCTTTCTGCGTGAAGAACCGAGTGAGAAATCAGCACAGATTCTGCTCGTTCCGTTTGCTCATACTGTATTCATGAACCGGAGAAAAAAAACAGACATTACCGTACAGGGAAAAACGGGACGCTGGACTCTTGTGTCCTATTATTCTGCCGGGAAGGAATATGAGGGATGGATGTTCGGAGGATACTTAGGACCTGTCCGTCAGGATATTACTGCTGAAAACATAAAAGGCTTCAAGTCAGGATGTTTCGGTTCTTCCTGCAATGGATGCGGATCATACGATTTCTCCCCGGATGGAAAATTCCGCCATTCACTCAGCTGTCACGGAGGAGAGATCACAGGAAAATGGGCACTCGTCGGAAAGGAAATACGTGTATGCACAAAACCGAAATGCAGTCCTAAAACTGATAAGGAATTGGTCTTCCGTGCATCGCGAGACGGACAGATCATTTATGAAAACTTGGGAACGGCAGAAACAGTCTTCAATGCAGATCAGATCTATCACTGGGAACCGCCTCACTGAAACTATTTTAATTGACTCTTTTCCATAATTCGACAGACTTCTCTTACAGGAGTGTATATGAAATACAGTATATTTTTCCCAATAGTAATTGTTGGGATAATAAGCAGTTCTGACTGTAAAAAATCTGGAGACAGAGACAGAAAAGAAAAAAAAGACAGCACTGAGTCTTCAAGCAGATATGTCAGTTCAGAAAGCGGACTTTTTCTTCGGGAAGAACCTTCCGTAAAGGCAAAATCCATTGTGCTCATTCCCCAGGGAGCAAAAGTCAAGGTACTGAAGGAAGAATCTGAAACAGTCACTATATCAGGTGCCACAGGAAAATGGACTCAGGTCAAATTCCGTGACGAAGAAGGATGGGCTTTCGGGGGTTTTCTTGTCAAGAAACTGATCGATAAAAATCAGATGAAGACAATAGAGCACCTGGAAACATTGACGGCAAAGCTCAAATCGGAAACTGATAAAAAAAAGTTTCAGGATGCACTGAACGCATACAAGGAAGCTTTTTACAGTTCAGACAAGTCTAAGCTGGAAAAACTGGAGCTTGCATACAGCAAAGCAAAAATTCTCGCACAGGACAGTGAGTCAAAACTTTCTAATTCGACTCGTTCTGAACGCGATGCATATTATGCATTTGGAGATTTAGGGTTTGAAACATGTATGAGTTTTCAGAAAGCAAAGAACTGCACTGAGCAGAATCTGAAACCTAAGCAGTTTTCGAGTCCAGAAGAAGCTCTGAAACTTCTGAAAAAATCCATCGAAACAAAGGATGCTAAACTGCTTGCCAGTGCCACAGGATGTATGCTGAATGTGAGATGTTTCCACTGTGATGCAGGATCGAGTTACGCTGTTGCGGAACCTGCAATTGCAGAAATGTTTTCCAAAAACCGTTTCTCCGGCAAAATTGAATTCAACAGGGAATACGAATCGGACGACTACAAAACAGTCGACTTTGGAGATATGAATGAAGCTTTTGGAATCGTAATGACAAAAGAGACAAACGGAAAATGGGAAATGGATCATATCCGAAACGGAGCAAAGCCTGTCTGTTCCGGCACGGAATCCGGATGGTAGAACATGACGCGGGGCACTGATTTCGCTCCGCCATTCATAAAATTCTATTTGCTTATATTATTTGAAACATTAAATCAAGCTTTTGCACAAACTTGACTTCAAATTCTCTTCTGAAAACTCAAGACTTTCATTCACATAGAGACTCTTTCCAGAAACATCAGTCAGTATTTCGATTGACTTCTTTTAGGAACCCGTCATATTTTGTGTATGGAAGCCGTTTTGACAAAAGACCGAATTCTCAGATATGATATAGACACTTATCATAAGATGGGAGAACTCGGTCTTATCCCTCGAAATACAGAACTGATTTACGGAGTTGTTGTTCATAAGATGACTATATCACCGATACATTCGAAAACAGTAAATAAACTCAGAAATGCTGTTTCAAAGACTCTTTCGAAAGAGTTTATCATACTTCAAGAAAGTCCAATCTCAATCCAGAACTCTGAACCCGAACCGGATATTTCAGTTATTCGAGGAACATACGACGATTTTGGAGAAAAACATCCTTCCACTGCTGAATTAGTCATTGAGGTTGCCTACAGTTCCCTCGAAGACGATTTGGAAAAAGCATCTATTTACGCCAGTGCGGAAATTCCATTTTATTGGATCATTGACATTCAGAGCAGAAAACTGCATATCTTTGAAAAACCGGAAAA
>DAORDI010000328.1:0-5900 GCA_035345895.1 Leptospiraceae bacterium | reverse complement strand
TATACTGGTTCTCAAAAACAATTGCGTTTTTTCTTGCTGACAGGCTTAATTCTATTGAGTCGAAACAGAATAAATGCGCAAAGACTTTTGAAAATGAGTATAACCGCATCTGGACTCGTACTGACTAATAATTCTGATGATGATTTAAGTGTCGCCAGTGGATCAACAAGCTTCAAATTCAATACCCCTGTAAAAAGTGGAGGCTCATATTTCGTAGCCGTTAAAACGAATCCTACTGGATTAGGCTGTGCAGTGACCAATGCATCAGGGGGAGCAACTGCCAACATTACCAATGTAAATGTAAACTGCAATGTCCCCAAAAGAATCTTTATAACTGCAAATGTTTATAATGGAAGTCTTGGTGGCGTCAGTGGTGCAGACACCAAATGCAGTGCTGATTCCAACAAACCATCTACAGGCACTTACAAGGCATTGATTGTTCAAGGGACAACTAGAAGAGCCTGCAGTACAGCGAACTGTAGTGGCGGCTCGAGTGAGGGAATTGACTGGGTTCTCACTGCCAACACAAACTACTATCAAAAAGATGGCTCTGCTTACGTTGGAACAACAAGCTCAGCTGCTATCTTCACTTTTTCTTTAGCAAAGCCATTTTCCAGTGCTGATACAGGGCCTTTGTCATGGACTGGATTACAAAAAGACTGGACAAATTCAACTGATAACTGCACTTCCTGGACAACATCTTCTGCTGGCGTATCTGGAACAGAAGCAGTCGGTTACTCCATTGCTGATATTTCCATTTATTACGATTCAAGAACTTGCAATGGAACCCAAAGTCTTTATTGCGTTGAACAATAATCATTCAGGTTTCCAGAAGATACTAAAAAGACTGATCTAATACTGACTGCAGGCATTCCGCCTGCAGTCGAATCATTAAACTTATTACCAGTGTCAATCAAGCAGCCCTGTCATTGCATCCATTTCTCCGTATAAAAATTCGAATTTTTGCTCTGAATTTCTGTCAGACTCCAGATAATCAAACTCAATAGGTGTCGCTTTTTTTTCCGCCAGACCCATAGTTACAGTTTTTATCCGAGAGGAATAACCTCAAGCTGATTTTGACTTTTCACCTGCAGTATAAAATCGCCTGATGCTTCCATTCCAAATGCAACACTCTCGGATTATGACAGGATTTCCGTCCGGGTCAGTGAAGTTTTCATTAAAAATGATGAAGGTTGTTTTTACAAAGTCAATTCTGAGGATTTTCCGTTTGACTCAATTTGTACAAGCGGGAATTTTGAAAATATGAAAATTGCAATCATCGGTGCGGGCGGACTGACTGGCAGGGAACTTTTGTCCCTCTTGAAAAATCATTCAGGATTTGAACTTGCTCATATCACAAGCAGCAAGACGGAAGGGAAAACGATTTCAGAAGTGTTTCCTAATCTGAATATAAAATCCGGTCTGAAGTTCAAAAAGCACGAGGAGGAAATCCCGAAAGACTGCTTGGTTGTACTGGCCGTTCCGAATGAAGTGTCCCTCGAAATGACTCCGAAACTTCTGGACAAGGGACACAGAGTAATCGATCTTTCAGGGGCCTACCGGCTGCATAATCAGTCCGAGTTTGAAAAATATTATAATCTGAAACATGAGTCTTTTTCTCTTATGGAAAAAGCAGTATTCGGAATTCCTGAAATTTTCCGTGAAAAAATTAAAAACGCTGCTCTTGTATCCAATCCGGGATGTTACGCGACATCGGTCATCCTCCCCCTTTATATGCTTGGCGACCTTAGAAAAAAAATTCTTGGATCTCCTGTTGTCGATTCAAAATCAGGAGTCAGCGGTGCGGGAGGGAGAACTGAGGACATCGGTTTTACATTTACAAATACATATGAAAATTTCAGAGCTTATAAAATTTTAAGCCATCAGCATGTACCTGAAATGCAGGAATATGCTGGAACAGGACTTTCAAAATTTCCGAAGATCATATTTACCCCTCACCTGCTTCCTGTATACAGGGGGATACTGTCCACATTTGCCGTGCAGTTCACTGAAAATGTCAGCGAAAAGGAAATAACCGAAAAGTTTTCCCTGTTTCAAAATGAACCTTTCATTAGAATATATCGCAAACCGGAAGAGATAGAACTGAAGAATGTACAGAATTCCAATTTTCTGGATATCAGTTTCAGATCGGAAGAAAACATCCTCGTCATTGTTTCCGCTTTGGACAATCTTCTGAAAGGGGCAGCCGGGCAGGCTCTGCAGAACATGAATCTCATGGCCGGATTCAATGAAACAGAAGGACTTCTTCATTGAAGGAATGGAAAACCACTCTTTTCTGCGGATCCTTTGAAGGTGAAACAGATATGTTCAGCAGAATAGACGGCCTGAAGGTTTATAATACAGGCATCGGTCTTCACGATTCACTGTATTCACTCCAGCGATACCTCATGAAAAATCAGGATATTAAGACAGTGCTCTTCTTCGGATCTGCAGGCGCATATCCTCACTCTGAACTGAAAGTGGGCAATATAGTATACTCGTATAAATTCCTTTCAAAAGAACTTGCTGAAATCAAGAATATGTGCAAGGTTCCAGAAATTATGACAAGACATATCCTGACTCAGGTTGACCCCAGAACTGCAGATATGATTGAAAAACTGGGCTTCAAAGAAGTCATCTCCAATTCTATGAATTACGTTACACTGGTAAATTTAAGCTCTGAAGAGCTTGTCAACAGTCTGTTTGATGTCGGCGCAGAGAATATGGAAGCCTTTTCTCTGGCATACGCTGCAAGCAGACTTTCCGTCAATTTTACTGCATTTTATTATATCACAAACATAGTGGGTGAGAGCGGGTCCAAGGACTGGGCAATTCACTGGAGGGAAGGCTCAAATATTCTTCAGAGAAAAATCATCAACTACATAAAGGGAAAATAAAAAGAACCGAACAATGAGAACTCCCGGAAAAAATTCAACAGATCCTTTCTGCAGCAGAGAAAACAGAAGAACCGGAGGACTTCTGGATATTTTTAGGATATTTTTATATATTATTACATACACCGTCATTACAAATTGCTTTCTGTGGACGCCGACAAGAATGATCCCGGCAAAGCCAAGTCCTGTTCATGAAAAACCCTCATCCAGACTGAAAGTTTACTGGATAGGACACGCTACAATGCTTGTCCGGATGGAAGACAGATGGATTCTTACAGATCCGAACTGGAGTCTCCGTATCCTGACACTGGGAAGACACGCAGAACCGGGAGTTCAGATTCAGGATCTTCCTCCATTACATTCAATAATTGTTTCGCACGCACATTTGGATCATCTGGATGCATCCACTTTGAAGAAACTCGATAAATCCGCTCATCTGATTCTGCCGAAAGGAGTATCGAAGGATTTTTCCGACTATGGATTCGCAAAGACCAGTTATGTTCATTGGGGAGACACTGTTGAAGAGTCTGGAATGATGATTCATTCTGTCCGTGCACAGCATTTTGGAGGAAGATGGCTGATTGACAATTTCTGGGACGGAGATCCTTATACAAGTTATATAATTGAATATAAAGGCATTACAGTGTATTTCGCAGGGGATACTGGTTACAGCCAGGAAATGTTTCAGGAAATTGGAAACAGATTCAAGATAGATCTCGCACTGATTCCTGTCGGACCTTTCCGTTTTTCAGGAACCTCCGGACTGGGCAATTCAGTGCATGTGAATCCGAACGGAGCACTTAAAATGTTTGATGATCTGAAGGCAAAATGGATGGTCCCGATGCATTTCGGCACATTCTACTCTCCCCCGGAACAGGAACTGGAAGTCATAAAAAATGCAATTCAAAGCAGCCCGAAGAAAGATTCAGTATTCCTGCTTGGACAGGGAGAAAGCAAGGACTTCTTTACACAGAAAGGAAAGGAATGAAATGAAAAATGGAAGACCCGATCAGCTGGAGATTCTGGAAAAGGAAAACGAACTTCTCAGAGAAAAGGAAATGGCTCAGAAAGATCTTCTTTCGTTCATTTCACATACCTTCCGGAATGCCCTGTCCAACGGTCAGGAAACTGTGCGTCAGACTCTGTCGCTTGCAGAAAAGGCAATAGAAAACGAATATTCCGAAAAACTTTCCTATAAGGCGATCAATAATATTGCGGGACTGTATTCGACTTTTTCCATGATTGACAGTCTGCTTGATACATTCAGAATGTACGGTCTGCACGATGAGGAATTTATGGAAGAGTGGTCAAAAAACTTTGACGGCGATACAGATGTAAACTATCTTTTTGCCTATGCTCTGCGCCAGAACTGTTCCAGGCTTCTGTTCTCAGATGAGTTCAGGGAGGAACGGTACAGACTTTTCAATACTCAAGACCCTGAAATCATCCGGTCAAAAAGGAAGAGTTTTCTTCTGGAAGTTCTGTCACTGGACCTGCAGAAGGAAAATGCAGAAATAATACTGAGCTGGTTTACTGACAATGCGCCTTTTGTTGAATTAAAAATTCATGACAGCATTACAAGTTTCAATACAAGAAAATTTCATTATAATTTGATTTTTTCCATTATCACTGAAACGATGTTCAATGCGTTCAAATATTCTGACGGAACTGTTCCGGTAAAGATTTCCTGGAAAAGAGAAAGAAACAGAATAGAATATTCCTGCAAAAATCAGTTCTCAGCAGAAAGCATCAGATACTCAGACACAAAAAGCGGTCTGCGTTTTATTGAGTATCTGGTGAGAATTCTGAAAAATGTAGAATTTGTCCGGACAAGAAAAAACAGCGTCTCAGCAGCAGGTCTTTCCATTGAACTTATGCCCTCTCAGAGCAGAGGCGAAGAATGAAGCTTCTCTGGGTGGAAGATCAGCCGAATGAAGATCTTGCAGGAAGCCTTTTCAGAGAACTTCTGCTCAAGACATTTGATGAAGAGTTTGATCCTGACAATGATATCAGGGACGAACTTCCCGGATTCTTTATTTCCCCTGAATACGGAATCTCTGTCTGCCTGAGCTTTCACAGTTTTGTAAATCTCTTTTTCAGATTCAGATTTGATTTCGATCTTTTCATCATAGACATCAATCTGAGCGCAAAGGAACCGGTGAGTTCTGATCTGCCTGAGGGAACCCCAGACAGACCTGCCTTTCTGAAGAAAGCAGGATTTTATATCTGGAATCTTCTTGTGAGAAACGGCGTTCCTGAAGACAGCATTGCATTTATGACGGGAAATACGGACAGCATTCAGGAATTCAATGCAATGTGCATTTCCAGCAGCATCCCCAAACTGAAAGATGAAAACGTATTCGACAAAAGCGAAACCGGGTATGAAAAGTTCAGAAACTGGATCTCGGAAAAGAAGAACAGCAGATATATTCAGCTGAGAAGAGGGATACTGGAAGGCATACAGTATCATTTAGATTCACTCGAAAAAAATACTTCTGAAATACTTTTTAATGTAACGGTCAGAAACGACGGAACTGCAGAACCTGTGGACACGGACTACGCTTCGCTGTATCTCGAAAAACTGCGCTTTTATTTTCAGAAAGAATACTCAGAGGAACCTCTCAGGATGTATTCATTTCTCACTGCCCTTTCATCTGAATGGGAACGGTCCTACATTCACAGCAGCTATACTGATTCGGACAATCCGTTTTCCTCAAGACATACTCCTGCAGAAGAAAAGTTTTTTCATTATACCGGATTCTGGATCATGAAAAATCTCAGAAATGCAATTGCCCACTCCTGTCTTGAAGACAGTCTTTTGGAAAGAGACATTGCATTTTTTTTCATTATCGCGATGAGGACATTTTTTAAGGCTGATCTGGCCGCAGTTTATGACTATGAAAAAATTCTTTTTGCGGCAATGGCAGAGGAGAAAATTCTGAATAAAAGCATAAGAGAGCTTCAGGAAAGATCAATGAATCATATACTGAATCTCTGCTATCGCAA
>DAORDI010000327.1:0-5918 GCA_035345895.1 Leptospiraceae bacterium | reverse complement strand
TTTGCAGTGAATGCAACGATGGAAGGTGTAGTTCTTGCACCCTCAGAATTCTGTATCACAACAAAATCTCCTCCTTCCATTACTGCAACGCATGAGTTTGTTGTTCCCAAGTCTATACCGATGATTTTTTCTTTAGACATACATTCCTCCTATTAAAATTTTGGTCTGCCTATTCTTACTCTTGCAGGACGAAGAACCACAGATTCATTATTTTCTCTGAATTCATATCCAGCCTGATACACTTCTATTACTGTTTCTTCATTATAATCTTCCGATTCCAGAGATGCAATCGCTTCCATTTTCATCGGATCGAAGGGCTGTCCGGCACAGTTCATTTTAAAAACATTTTCTTTTTCAAGAATGCTTATAAACTGCATCTGGATCATGTTCACTCCGTCAATAAAGGCCTTGAGTTCCAATTCTTCAGAACTTGAAACGCTCACTCTTTCCAGATTGTCCAGAGGATCGAGCAGCTTTACAATGAATGCCTTCAGTGCTTCTCTTTTTACTGCCAGAAATTCAGCCGCACTTCTTCTTTTGAAGTTCTGGAATTCCGCTCTTTCCCTGGCCCATGAATCCTTAAGTGAAAGAATTTCATCTCCTGCTTTTTTTAAATCCTGTTCAAGTTTCAGAACTGCCGTATCCTTATTTTCAGTTTCATTTGTTTCCTCATTGGGAATCTCGCTGTTTTCCTTTTCAGTCTTCGATTCCTCTGCGACAGTGTTTTCCATCCGTCCCCTCCTTATTTGCTCATTCTAGTTATCATTTCAGAAAGCAGCTTGGAAGTGAATTCCACAAGAGAAAGCCCCTTGTTGTAATTCATTCTGTTCGGTCCAAGAATTCCTATGGAACCGATCTTTTTTTCTCCCAGTCTGTAATTTGTGGCGATTACGCTCATTCCTGCAAAAATTTCGTCGTCGGGTTCTGCAATATAAGTGCTGACTCCGTCATTATGAATGTATTTTGAAAAAAATTCTTTCAGAAGTTTTTTGTCTTCCAGAAGAAAAAGTATCTGTTCCACCTTTTCCCTTTCTCTTCCCTGCAGAGAATTGACCAGATTCTGAAATCCGTCAATATGCAGTTCAGTTTCTGTCTGGTCGGGAAGGAAGCCTACCCTGATGAGATCGGCAGTCTTGTAGAAGTCCGTCGGTGCATCATCCCTGGACTTCAGGAGCTCAATGACATCGGGAATTTTATCCAGCTCCATTCCCTTCAGAAACTGATTCAGGAATTTGGAAATCTGGTACAGTGATTCCTGTGCAATGTTTACATTCAGGAAAATATTCCTGTTGAGAACCTGACCTGACCTGGTGACCAAGATCATCAGTATTTCTTCTCCGCTGACGTGGATGAGCTCCACATGCTTGAGGATGTCAAAGTTTTTCCCTGGAGAAAGAACGAGGCCTGCACTGTTTGAGAGATGAGCCAGAACTCTGCATGTGGCAAACAGGATCTGGTCAAGCTTCATCTGGTTCTTCAGATACTCTTCCTGAATTCTCTGCTTTTCCAGAATCGTCAGTTCATAGAGGATCAGAAGGTTGTCCACATAAAGCCTGTAGCCCTTGTCTGTAGGAACCCGCCCGCCTGAATGGTGGAGGGAGCAGATCAGACCGGCTTCCTCCAGATCCTGAAATACATTTCTTACCGTTGCGGGAGATATTCCCAGATCGTATTTTTCTGATAGAGTTTTTGAACCTACGGGTCTGCTTTCTGCAACAAAATCATCGATCAGAGCTTTCAGTATCAGTCTGTGTCTTGGACTCAGTTCCATATCTTCCTCGTTTTTGTCAGCTCCAGCTGCCTGGAGAGCATTTGGTTTCAAAATCTCAGGAATCCAGCCTTTTTTTCCGGCAGTTCCTTTTTAGCACTCAATCAGTTAGAGTGCTAATTCTAGGGAAAAGTTTTTTTTAGCAGGGTTTTTTTGTCAATCTATTTAAAAAAAGTTAAGCGCGGATTTTTTTGAAGATCAGAGCATCTGAATCGTCAGAGTAGTATTTTTTCCGCCTTCCTGAAAGTCGAAATCCCGATTTTTCGTATAGTCTCTGGGCTTCTATGTTTCTGGAACTCACTTCAAGGAGTATGGAGGCAGAAATTTTTTCGAGTTCCTGAATCAGTTTTCCGGACAATCCCTTTCTTCTGAATCGGACACGTGTCCCAATTCGGAATATTTCTGTCTCTTCAGCCGCTGAACTGAAAAGAACATAGGCAGAAAGAAGGTTGTCTGAATATATTCCCAGAGCAGAGAAGGAGTTCAAATGTGAAAGAATCTGGGACCGGTTCCAGAACCCGGACGGAAAACATTCATTTTCCAGTTCCAGGATTTCGGACACATTCTCTGTCCCCAGATTCCGGATTTCAAAACACGCAGCCAATGTTTAGAAATATTTTGTGAGGACTTCCGGGATTTCGAAATCGCCTGATTCCGTCTGGTAATTTTCAATCACAGCAGCAAGAGTTCTGCCGATGGCAAGTCCTGAACCGTTGATCGTGTGAACGAGCAGATTTCTTCCTTCTTTTGATTTGTATCTGATCTTTCCTCTTCTTGCCTGAAAATCCTTGAAATTGGAAACTGAAGAGATTTCCATATATCTTCCGAGACCAGGCATCCAGACTTCAATGTCGAAAGTCTTCGATGAGGAATTGGATGTATCCTTTGAACAGAGAAGAAGCACTCTGTAATGAAGATTTAATTTTTTAAGGATATTTTCTGCATTCAAGAGCATAAGTCTGTGCTCTTTTTCGGAATCCTCCGGCCTGCAGAATTTTACCAGCTCCACTTTCTGAAACTGATGAACTCTCACCAGGCCTTTCGTATCTCTTCCGTAGGATCCTGCTTCCCGTCTGAAACAGGATGTATGAGCCATTATGCTTTTTGGAAGCTCTTCCTCTCTGAGTATTTCATCTCGGAAAAGATTTGTCAGAGGCACTTCTGCAGTGGGAATCAGATTCAGATGGTCTTTTTCCAGTCTGTAGTATTCGTCCTTGAATTTCGGATACTGTCCTGTGGTCATCATACTGTCGTCGTTGACAAGCATCGGCACCCATACTTCCTCGTATCCGTGTTCCCTGGAATGAGTGTCCAGCATAAAATTCATCAGTGCCCTCTCAAGCTTTGCAGCCTTTCCGAAATAAGTATATGCTCTCGAGCCTGCAAGCTTCACGCCTCTTTCAAAATCCAGAATTTTCAGATTTTCGCCGATTTCAAAATGGGGCTTAGGAGTAAAGGAGAAGGTTCTTTTTGTTCCAAACTGGTGCGTTTCTACATTGTCCGCATCTGATTTTCCGAAAGGAACTTCCGGGTCGAGAAGATTCGGGAAATGAAGATTGATTGTCTGAATTTTTTCTTCGAGTTCTTCAAGCCTTGTTTCGATCTCCTTGATCCTGTTTCCTACTTCCTTCATGGAATGGGAGATTTCGGAAATGTCCTCTCCCTTTCCCTTTCTGATTCCGATTTCCTTGCTGACACGGTTTCTTTCTGAGCGCAGTGTTTCAGCATCCTGCTGGAGTTTTTTTCTGTTTTTCAGTGTCTCTTCGAGTTCTTCGAGATGGGAAGAATCCTCATTCCCTCTTTTCTGGAGCATTTCTTTCAGTATTTCAGGATTGGCTGTCACCATATTGAGATCTAGCATTGCTTAGATTCCTTTTCTTTCTATAAATTTTAATGAATTTTCATATATTTTTTCTTCTACTTCGATATTTGATTCATCCCGAAGTGAGAAGAGTTTTTCAAGTATCTGCGGCATATAAGCCGGCTCGTTTCTTCTGCCTCTGTGAGGAGTCGGGGCAAGAAAGGGAGCATCTGTTTCGATGAGAATTCCTTCCAGAGGAACTGCTGAGGCAGCCTTCTGAATATCCTTCGCACTGTTGAATGTGAGTATTCCGGAGAAGGATATAAAATATCCCAAATTAAAGAATTTTAATGCATACTCAGTATCATAAGTGAAGCAGTGAATCACTCCTCTTGCCTTTCCGGAATACTCTTTCAGTATGGAATAAGTGTCCTCAGCAGCGTCTCTCGAATGAATGACGACAGGGCAGTTCAGTTCAATGCTCTTTTCAAGGTACTGTCTGAATCTGATTTTCTGTCCTTCCATATTCGTCTTATCGTGGTAATAGTCCAGACCGATCTCTCCGATCCCGGCCATTTTCGGATCCGAAATGCTTTCCGAAATCTGAGAAAGCACAGTCTCGGAATCCTTTTCTGAAATTTCGAGATAATCGGCAGGATGGCATCCCAAGGTATAAAATATATCCAGCTCAGACGAAAAAGAGGAAGAAATTTCCTTCGCTTTTCTGTTTCTTTCCGGATCGATTCCAATCTGAATGATCTTTTGAACGCCGGCCGACTTAGCTTTCTTAAGGCTTTCGGACACAGTCTGTCCCTGCGATTCAATGATATCGAGATGACAGTGAGTGTCTATAATGGAATAGCTCATAGAGCCATGTTTTTTTGGGTTGATTCTGTGAAAACCTATTTTAATGGAGGAATTTGGAGCTTATCGGGATCGAACCGATGACCCTCTGCTTGCAAAGCAGATGCTCTCCCAGCTGAGCTAAAGCCCCATTTAAATGTTTCTGACCTGGGCCTGATAAGATTTGAACTTATGACCCCACGCTTATCAAGCGTGTGCTCTAACCAGCTGAGCTACAGGCCCCAGTAATTACCATTATTTTTTCCTCTAATTCTCTGTAAAGAACAATACGGAAAAAAGTTCCAAATACTGATTTTTTTTTGTAACTGCATTTTCTATACAAGAATTTGGAAGGAAGCTTTGCAGTGCCTTGTCAGGTATTTCCTGCATTGTCCGATAAGCATATTGAGGTAATTGAATGAATATTATTGCAGCTGTTTCCCTTTTTCTTATGGCGTCTTTTCTGAATGCGGACTCTGCGTTCAAGAAAGTGTCAGACAAGGAAAAGGAAAAGATTCTGAAGAAAATCAATTTTGAAAGAATTAAGAAAAATCTGGATGTAAAACTTGTGCTGGGAAAAGAAAAAAGCATTCCTTATTCAAACTGTTCAGATGAGTTTCCCAGTCTTCCCGGAAGTTTTCCCTGCAGTTTTCTTTCCTATGAAGATGTAAGTTCAGCGAGCGAAGAGACCGGCAAGTCCATTGACGTGCAGGACGGAGGATTCATCAATATAAAAGTTTCTGAAATTGATTCTGCCTTTGGCGGAAAACTTGTAATTGTTTCCCCGGGTGAGGAGTCAGAGTTTCTTCTGAAAATTTTTTACAGAAAAGACGGATTCATTTCACATTATATTAATAAAAATTCACTGATTTTTTTTGACTGGGTCAATGAAAAGGAAGGAATCACTTTGAAGAAGATTTACCTTCTGGAACTCGATGAAAAGAAAAATGCATCCAAACTAAAGAGAGTAGAGTTTTGAGTATGTTCTATGCAAGAATGCTGTCGCATACAGGCCTGTTTCCCGTCGAATATTCATTTGTCACAGTGGACTATGAGGTAAAGGGAAAAAAACAGGCTGAAGGAGAAAAAGAATTCAGGCTTCCTCTCAATTCTGCACTGGGCAGGAAAATAAGTCTCAGTTTTACAGGTGAAATCAGATGTGTTTCCTGCGGAGCAGTCACAAAAAAAAGCTTCAATCAGGGTGCCTGTTACAAATGTTTTATTACGCTGGCTGAAAATGATATGTGCATTCTCAGGCCGGATACCTGCCATTTTCATCTTGGAACCTGCAGGGAGCCTGAATGGGGACAGAAAAACTGCTTTAAAAAGCATACAGTCTATCTGGCAAATACGTCTGGTCTGAAAGTCGGCATTACAAAGGAAAACCCAGTTTCAAAACGATGGGTGGATCAGGGGGCCGTTCAGGCACTTGCCGTTTACGAAACGGAATCTAGGCTTGAGGCGGGTCTCATCGAATCCGAGTACGCAAAATTCATATCTGACAAA
>DAORDI010000326.1:0-6045 GCA_035345895.1 Leptospiraceae bacterium | reverse complement strand
ATATACTGATATTCATAAATAATTGCGTTTTTTCTGCTGACAGCCCTAATTCTATTGAGTCGAGGAAGAGTAAATGCGCAAAGACTTTTGAAAATTAGTATATTCATCCTCCTGCTGACACTTTTCCAATTTCAAAACCATTATGAATGAGTCTGCAGAAGCAGAACAAAAGGAGAAAAGATATGCCTAAGAAAATACAGGAATCAAAGAAAGTGGGCAGAAAGAAAAAGAAAGAAGAATTTCCAGAGGAAGAAAACTGGAGAAAACCTGAATCGGAAATGGATCGTCCTGAAGACAGTCTCGCATACCAGGTGGCAATGGAGATACAGGAAAGAATTCTGAACGGGGAAAAAATTTCCGACTATCCGGACATTCTGAAGGATCTATGAGGTGTCCTTGGATTTAGCAGGAAAAATTCCTTTGGGAAAGTATCACAGACATTCCGGCTGTGAACTTGCTTATTTTGCAGGCTGGGCGCCTGCAGTATTTTCTTAACAGTCATTATTATAAAATTTCTCTACTTATTGCAGGAAGACTCAGTCTTTGTGGAACAATGAGATCAAAGATTTTTTCAGTTGCAGTAAAGCAGGTCTTCAGTATATTGGCACTGCTCTGCAGCCTTTGGAACGCAGAGCGTTCAGACGCCCTCGAACGGCTCCAAACGCCGCCGGACCCTTGTACCCGGCGGCCTCACACGGAAAAAAATATATGAGTTATACTATCCAGAAACTGAAACAGAATTATAAGATGCAGCTGGCACTGGGAAAAACAATTCCGCAGAGTGAACTAGGATTTCCGATTCCGCTGTCTACAGGAAACCCTTTGTATGATGCAAGTCTTACAGAAAAAATCTCAGCAACTGCAATGATGGACGAATCAGAACATCTTGCCCGCGCATGGGAGCTGATGCGCAATTCTTCGAGTGAGGAACTGGAAAAGCTTTCGCGTTTTTCCAAGGGCATCCTGAATGATTTCCGTCTTCTAGGGGCAGTTCGCGCTGCTTCTGTCGGAAGGGAAGATCTGGAAAATCAGTTTCTTTCTTCTCTGCCCTGGGGCTGGAAACTTTCCTACCCGTCTGCAGTCATATCTCCTGCAAGCCAGTTCTTTACAGGATGGAAAAAGGATCTGAAATTCCGTCTGACTGAGGAGATCAGCTTTCCTAAACTCAGGGAAGTTTACGGGAACCTCATTCAGAAAGCAGGCGGAACTGCCATTATGAAATATCGCGGAAAAATTCAGGAAGCGATGGCTCTTCTGAAATACAGACCTGAAGGGGAGAAGGAAAAGGCAGTCCACAATTTCTGTTTTTATAATGGAAAAGGAATACAGGATATACCAGAACTGGAACCGATAGGAACATTCCTGAAATGCAGAAATGCGCTTCTGTCGGGCAGCATACCGGAATTTCTGAATATACTCGAAAACAGTCCAGGAGAAATTCCCCTCACTTCCTATATGGGACTTCTCGGCAGTTTCAGAATCCGTCTGAAAGAGAACACTCAGCCTTATATTGAAAGGCTTCGAAATTATGCAGTCAGATCAGCAACTGCGGCTGAGGCAGTACTGCGGCTGAGGGAATGGGGCACCTGGCTCAGTGATGAACAGATCGAACTTCTTTCCGGAAAACTCAGGACAAGTGCAGAAACAGGAATACATATTCCATTTTTCAAAATCACCAAAGCATTCATCAATTCTCCTGACAGGATCAGGAAAAAGCTGCTGAAACCTCTTTACATCCCGATGATGAAACAGTTCTCTTCCTCCACGGCAGATCTCCTAGGAAAGGATGCTGTCTGCAGTTTTTTTATGCCGGGCAATATGGTACATTCTATGAGTTACTTATTATATGCTGTTGCAGCATCCGGAATGAAAACCAGACTTGTGCTTCTTTACAGAGACGGAACCGAGGAAGTACAGTTTTCTCCGGATGAAATTGCGCTCCATCTGACTGATGAGCCCAGACAGTTTCAGGAATGGCTTCTTGCACAGATAGGCGGACTGGCATCCTATCAGACTTATACTTATCATTATCCTTCCCTTGCAAGGGAAATCGGAAAGCTGAATCCGGCTGACCCAGTTGTTCTGGATCTGCCGTTTTCAGGAAGCAGAGAAGTGCTTTCTGCTCTTCTTCCATTTGAGCAGGTATTCAATCTGAATTCTCTGTGCGGTGCTCCTGGAGAAATCTGTATGGCTTACGAATATTATCTGGATTTTGCATTTCTCTCCAGAAACTGGCACTACGGTTCCTGGACAAGATTCAGTGACAGTGCTGCCGAAAGGTTTACAGAGGTTTTGGACAGACTGAGATATTTTCAACTGATGGCGGAATGATATGAAACTGATAGAAACTGTATTTCAATATGGGAATGATCCGGCAGTTCGACTGAACTACTCCGGTCTGTATTTCTTTGAAGGAACACCTCCTAAACAGGACTCTCTTGTCTTTCTGAATCTTCCCGGACTGGAAAAACTCTGGCCGGAAGAAGAGGTACGAAACTGGTTTGCACAGTACATGAAGAAGGAAAGTTTTTCCAGGAAGGATCTGATCCGAATTTCTGCAGACCTCTGGAGACCGGCCAAAATAGAAGACCTTTTGGAAGCATTCAATTATTATAATTATAATATCACATCCTATTTTTCTCAGTCTGAATTTCAGAGATTTCTTTCCGACTGTGTGCCTAGGCTGATCAGCGAGATGAAATATATTCTTCACATTAAGGATGAGAAAAGAAAACTTTCTGAAGCAAAGATTTTTCAGCCAAAGTTTGCAAGACACTCAGCCATAATGAATCTGACTTCATCAAAAATCAGTCAGGACATTCCAAAATGGGAGGATGAAATTGAAAGAAAGATTCTGACTGAACTGAAGAGCAAAAATGCATCTGATGAAGAACTGCTCAAAGAAGGAAATCAGCTTTCTTCCGCAAATATCCGCAGAGAGGTTCTGCGTCTCTTCGCAGAAAGACAGACTGCAAAAAAACTTTCCGGAAAGGAACTTTTAGAGAAAATACTGATAATCCAGAATTATACAGTTTTGAGAAATGATACCGTTTTTACCGGACACGATTTCTGGAGAATCCTTCAGCCTCATCTGCAGTTTGAAGCAAACACTTTCGGTGAAACCTTTGATATCACTGATGCAGAAGAAACAACTCCAGTGCTGAACTGGGACTTCATCAATGCAAAAAGAATCGGTCCTGTTGTTCCAGGGAGATCCGCCTTATTTATTCCGGGAGTTCCGAATGTGTACATACGGGGAGAAAGAAAGCTCAAATTCAAGGTTCAGAAAGCGGGAGGGAAACGCAGTCTTTTTCAGAATACACTGACTTTGGAAACAGACAGGAATTCACTCAGTACACTTCTTCTGGAAACGGAAAAGATCATTGCTCTTTCATCTCTTGCACCAAAGCAGGCAGTGCGACTTGCAGACCATCTGAATCTTTCGCGGGACCATATTGTATACAAGACTGCAGAAGAAGCGGAATGGAACAGAGCAAATGCAAGAATTCTCTCTGATCTTCTGATTGAACTTCTGGCAGGGATTGATTCAGATACTGCGAGAAGACTTGTCAGAGAAGAGAAAAGATCCAACCGACGCTGATATGTGCAGTATACAAAAAAGCCCGCGACAAGTGCCGCAGGCTTTTAATGTTTTTTAATTACGAAAAATTATTTTGTATGTACGATCAGTGACCGCCGCCTTCTCTGAAACCGCCGCCGTGAACAGGAAGAACGATTCCTGAAATGTAGGAAGCCGCATCGCTGGAAAGGAATACCGCTGCATTTGCGATATCATCCGGTTTTCCTGTTCTGCCGAGATAAATTGCCTTAGTCATTCCTTCTTTGATGTTTTCTGGAATTGCAGCAGTCATATCTGTTTCGATGAATCCGGGTGCTATCGCGTTTACACGGATGTTTCTGGATGCAAGTTCTTTTGCACAGGAATAAGTGAATCCGATCACGCCTGCTTTGGATGCAGCATAGTTTGCCTGACCTGCGTTTCCGCCGATACCGACTACAGAAGTCATATTGACAATTGCACCGCTTCTCTGCTTCATCATCTGCTTAGTTACAGCCTGAGTACAGTTGTAAACGCCTGTCAGATTGACTGCAATAACAGCATCCCACTGCTCTTTTTTCATTCTCATCAGAAGAGTGTCTTTTGTAATACCTGCATTGTTGATCAGAACATCCAGTGTTCCGTATTCTTTTATGCAAGCCTCAGCAAGAGCAATTGTATCTTCTTCCTTAGCCACATTGCATACTACTGCAATTGCTTTGTAACCTTTGGACTTGAACTCTTCAGCTGTTGCCTTTGTTGCTTCTTCGTTGATATCTGTAATTACAAGATTCGCTCCTAGTTCAGCAAACTTCAGAGCAATCGCCTTCCCGATCCCTCTGGCCGAACCAGTCACTATTACAGATTTATTTTTGAAATCAATCATCTCCATCTCCTAGGTTTTGAATTTTATCAGATTTTCAGCAATGCGCACGTTCACATCGTTCCGGGCACATTCCACTACTACACGTATTGCATTTTTTGTGGCGATTGCAGTCGAGGTCCCGTGTCCGATAATGCAGGTTCCGTTCACGCCAAGTAATACTGCTCCGCCATGTTCTTCAAAGTCCAGTCTTTTTTTCACTGCCTTGAATGTAGGCTTGAGAAGCAGTGCTCCAGTCTTCGCAATGCTGGAATCTTCTATATTTTTTTTCAGTACGTTGAAAATGGATTTTGCAAGTCCCTCTGTAGCCTTCAGCACAATATTCCCCACAAATCCGTCGCAGACAACTACATCCACATCCTTGCCGCTCCCGTAAAGATCTCTCCCCTCCACGTTGCCTACAAAATTGATCGGTAGAAATTTCATAATATCAAAAACTTTCAGTGACTGTGAATTCCCTTTTTTATCCTCCTCTCCGTTGGAGAGGATTCCTATCTTCGGTTTAGGAATTCCTAAAATTTCTCTGGCATAGATCTCGCCCATCAGTGCAAACTGCACCAGATACTCCGGCTTGCAGTCCACATTTGCCCCTGCATCCAGAAGAAGCATCGTATCTCCGTCCTGCTGCGGAAGCGGAACCGCAATCGGCGGCCTCAATACACCGGGAATCCTGCCCAGATGCATCAACGCCGCTGCCATAGAAGCACCTGTGTTTCCAGGAGAAAATACTCCGACACATTCGCGGGAAGCGACCAGCTGCATAGACTGAACAATGGAAGAATCAGGTTTGGCTTTTACTGCAATGGAAGGAGAGTCGTTCATGTCTATGACTTCAGAGGCATGAACTATCTTGAGTTTTGAACTGTCGAATTCGTATCTAAGGATCAGTTCTCCGAGTATTTCCTCCTGCCCTACCAGGACAACGGAATACCCGAATTCATTGATTGCGTCAATGGAGCCTTCCACTAAGGGAATTGGCCCCAAATCGCCGCTCATTGTATCCACGGCGACCCACATGACTCTTATTCTTCAGATGTGCTGTTATCTTTTGATTTTTTTACTTTTGGAGGAACTGCCAGTTTGCCGTTGTAAAAACCGCAGGCCGGACAGACCCTGTGTGGAAGAATGAAAGCACCGCAGTTGCTGCAAGGCACCAGATTTGGTATTCCTATGGCATGGTGTGCCCTATGCATTCTTGTCTTGGATTTCGATTTGCGTCTCTTTGGAGCTGCCATTTTTTCCTCTGAACTCTACTTAATATATCAGAATTCCAAGATTTTTTACACCTTGAATTTCGCAAGTAAAATAATCGTGTACTCTTTTTTGAGAGGGTTGGGGGAGGGTCTTATGGACAGACCGACATTTTCCCTGCAGGAAAATAAAAGAACTGAATTCGGAGAGCCGAATTCCAGAAATTACTCCTTCTAAAAACACTGTATTCTGTTTCTTTATGCAAATCTAAGATTAAAGATACTTTTACGGAGCCGCAAATTCTAATTGTACTGCAAGAATAATTACTGATGACGTTTGTTATCCGGAATCAGCAAATTGAACCTACCCCATTTTTTAGTAACGCATTTTTTTCTTTTCAAAAGAAAAAACA
>DAORDI010000325.1:0-6048 GCA_035345895.1 Leptospiraceae bacterium | reverse complement strand
ATCCTACTCCAACTACTCCACCACTCGGCATCTCGATACGAGCTTCGCTTCGCTTGCTCTACTCGATGACCGAAGATCTTCCTCAAAAACCCCAGCCTATCCCCTGCTCACTTCATCGAAGTCTCTTCTCGCTCAACCCTTTCCTAAAAGGGAAGGGAGCAAGCTTTCTCTTCGAAAAGCCCTTCCCCTATCCGCTGATCCCTGATCCCGGCGAGCCTAAAAAGGCGAGGCCTGCTAGGGCGAGCTTGCGAGCGGGCGGCACATCCTCACCTCTCACTCCTCCCTTCCCAATCTCTCCAAAATCACCTGCCTCTCCTCCTTCGAGAAGTTCCTGAACTCCTGGACAAACTTTTCCATACGAATGCCGGAGGCGCCGTCGGAACTGCCGCTCATGAGTTCGGCAATGTGCAGTTTGGAGAGTTCAGAAGCGAATTTGAATTCATACTGGAGGATGCTGTCATCTTTCCAGTATTTGGGGTGAAGATCGCAGAGAAGAGATGCGAGTGATTCCAGAAGGGCTGTATCCTTTGCGTAGGGGAAATGCAGCCTTTCGTAGAGTTTGCGGAAAGATTCATCATGATTTTTTAATACTTCTAAATGATATTTTCTTTCCTTGCGGAAATTTTCCACTGTGGGAAGGAATTCTTCGGAACGGAACCGGATATAGGGCTGAAGGAGACGGACTGTTTCTCTGCTGATGCTGTGGAGAAGTTTTGTATAGGCAGAATCGACTTCGAAGCGGAGGCTTTCCAGACGTTTGATGAATTTTTCCAATTCCTTTTCTGTGACTGTCTTCAGGTTAAATCCGAATATGGAAGGAATTTCTTCGAGGAGAAGGAGTTCGGGATTGGAGGATTTGGAGATTGTATCCAGAAAACGGAGATTTTCTTCAGAGAATGTTTTTGTCCTTCTGGTGTATTCAGGAAGTCTGGTGTACCAGTACAGGATGGACAAGACAGATCTGTATATCTTATTTTCAGAGATTTTTCTTTTGTCGGGAAAATTCACTGAGTCTTCTTTTTCAGCAAGTTCTGCAGACTGGAATATTCTGGAGACTGCAGAAAGATACTCATCCATCAGAAGAGATGTCTTGAGAATCTTGACTCTGAATTTTTCAGGGTGCAGATGCATTTTTTCGAGAAGGTCGGAACTGAAGTCCTTTTCATATCTGTCTTCTTCGTAGACGGAAAAGGAATATCCCTTGAAGAGAAGGACTGAGAGAAAATAGAAAGGAATGATCTCAGTGTACATCCCGTACGGCTCGGCAGTGAGTCTGCTATACAGTGTATCCAGACTATGTTTTTCAGAATCTTTTTCCAGGAATTTCTGTATTTCGAGGATGACCTTTTTCAGTCCTTCGTCAGGAGCACCTTTGTAATCCTTAGGATGTTCAAAATGAAAACGGAAAGCTTCCTTGTCAGTGTCCAGACATTTTTTCGCACTGAAAAGACTTCTGAAAATGGCAACATCCGGTCCGTAACCGTTTGTTCTGAAATTTACAGATCTGTCGCCAGCGATCATTGCACGCAGTATCTTTTTTCTTGTATTTCGGATCACAGGAGTGAGATGTTCTCTGTTCACAAATTCAGAATTGATCTTAGGCGAGGAAGGATACCGTTTTTTCAGGATGAAAGAGACAACGGATTCCAGATCCTGCGACTGGGATATAAAATCATGATGGACTGTGATTTCAGCGGAATCCCTGCGGAAAAGTTTCTGAACAGAATGTTCCACTCTTTCATGGATGTCGGAGAGAAACACTTTCACATCCTCGGAAATCCTAGAATCGATTCTCAGTACTTCAGGATCTTCGGACAGCCTTTCAGCCGCTTCGAATTTTTTCAGACTCTCTTCTTCGGTGAAGGAATATCTGCTGAATACGCCAGCGAGATTTCTGCCTGTATCTGAATTTTTCAGAAGATGCTGCACTGCCTCTGCATAGACTGATTTAGGATTTCCCAGATAATAAATGAACAGACCGCTCGCGCCTGATTTGCGTTCTTTTTCCAGAAGGGTCTCAAAATAATTCTGAAGGATATTCTGCAGCTCTTCCTCATTTTTTCTGACTGAGGTTTTTCCTTCCGAATCTGCAGAGAACTGAATAAAATCTTTCAGTGTGGATTCGAGAATGAGTTTTCGGGAGTAAAATCTGGATGTGAGATATTCTGCATTGTATGCATCCGCGTAGATGGGACGGAGAGGAAAATGACGGTCCAGAACTTTCTGTGTATCCGAGTTCAGTACAGAGGGAACATATTCTTCAATCCTTGCCTGAAGATGGATGGAGCTTCCGTAATAGATCTGGTATGTCTTTCCGGCCTCCCTGTACACTGCCTGATTTTTGGAGACCAGTTCCTTCAGAACAGACTTGACTGTTCCCTCTTCTCCGACACAGAACTGTATCCATTTTTCATCAGCAGGAAGGAGATTCTTTCTGTTGATCACACTCAGTATTGTAAGTATTTTTATAATTTTTGCTGCAAATCTGTCTTCACATTCTGAAAGTGCATTTCTTCCGTACTGCCATCTGGTGAGAAGAGTGTCTTCGAGTCCCAGCTTGTCGATGGAGGAATCAAAATAATCGAACAGATCATCAATTCTGATAAAATCAGTATGTCTTCTTTCTGCAATTCCGGAAAGATAGGCAAACAGTGTTCTTTCATTCTGTCCGAAAAGACCTGAAAGCAGCGGAAGAGCAGTCAGGGTGGATATATGCAGAGGATATGCCTGTTTAGTGATTTCCTTCAGCTCAGGACCGATCTCATCCTTCAGAAAAGGATGGATCTTAAATGCTTCTTTGATTTCCTTTTCAATATGAGCATCTTTTCTGGAGATGTTCTTCAGTCTGGCATTTTTCTGTATATAATTGGATACAAGTCCGTACGTGTCCGAAAGTTCTTCCTGAAAATGAATCGGATGAAATCTTCCTTCTATCTTCAGCCATTCCTTTCTTTTCTCAGGATCAATTCCGCTCAGGTACTGAGAAATTCCCTTGTGCAGAAGAAGATAATGAATGACTGTGATTTTCTTCTGTCTGAGATTGAACTCTGCGAAGTCCTGCAGAAAGTCCAGATCTCCGGTGGAAATGGAATGCTCTCTTGTGAGAAATCTGTTGAATTCATCATGAAAAATAGAACATCCTGAAAAACCGAGTTTTTCCAGAAACTCCAGTATGCTTCTGTACAATGAAAAAAATTCTTCGTTTGTTTCGAAGGATTCAGAGATGCGGGAAATGAGTTTTTTCAGATCGGAAGATTTTCTCTGAAATCCGAGAGAGTCCTTGAATTCCAGAAAAAGCTTTTCCTCAAATCCTTCTTCGGCCTTCCAGGAAGCGGAGAACAGAACTGCTTCGAGAACTGTCTTCTTCAGATTGGAGCTTTCCCCGGTGATGTACACTGGCAGAAGTTTTGTACCTGATTTTATAAACTGTTTTACTGATTCTTCAATCTGAGAATAATAGAAACTGTTCTGAGAAGAAAGGATTTTCAGAATGGAGTCATTCCATTTTTTATCATTACAGAATAATGTGCCCAGCAGAAGGGAAAGATAAGATTTTCCTGAACCGGGAGGAGCCGTGACAGTGCCTACACGTTTTCTTCTGTCTCCTAGAACTCCGGAAAGAACCTGAGATATGACCTGGGTTCCTTTCTTGGAAAGATAGAAGTTTTCGAGAAATCCAAACGGGTCTTTGCCGTCCAAGGACAGATTTACGGAGGGAAGGCTTTCTCTCTCGTTTTCTGCTTGAATTTTGGCTAATGACAGCATTTTTTCCAATATTTCCCGTTTGTCAAAGGATGGTGCAAGTTTACAGCATCAACACCGTAAATTTACACCATTTAGAACGTATACATCAGGTTCTGTATTTCGTCAAGCCTGATACCGTAAATTTACGGTGAAAAAAGACATTGAATTCTCATTGAAGATCGGAAAAAGAATCCGCGAGCTCCGCTTGCAGAGGGGGATTACTCAGGAAAAACTGGGAGAGATTTCGGGGATGGATCCGAAGCATATTCAGCTGATGGAGGGATCCAGACCTTCCAATTCAAGAGTGGACACAATACGGAATATTGCGGAAGCCTTCGGTCTTTCAGTGGCCGAATTTTTTGCCGATGATCTGTTTGAAAAGGAGCATCAGGAAAAGAAAGCTTCCAAAAAGAAAAAGGCTTCTGCATATCTGACTGCCAAGTCTTCGGGAAATTTAAGAAAGACTCTTTTTGAAGACAATCTTTCCTATGCCATTTATGATGCAAATCCTGTCAACAGGGGACATCTGATCATTCTTCCCAAAAGAGAACTCAGCGACTACTTCTCCGCCCTTCCTGAAGAGAAGCAGTCTTTATGGGAAATGGTCGCAAAAGCAAAAGAATTTCTGGAAAGAGAGTACAGACCGGACGGATACAATATCGGATTCAACGTCGGTGCAGTCGCCGGTCAGACCGAAGTTCAATTCTGCATACATGTCATCCCCAGATACCAGCATGACACCCGCGACCCAAGAGGCGGAGTCCGCGGCGTAATCCCGGAAAAGAGGAAACCCTGAGGAAAAGAGTTACTGTTATTTCATTTCCAGAATTTCGGCAGACAGATTTCCAATTCTGTCTGATTCTCTTTCGTAAAGGATTTTATAGTTCCCCCTAAGAGTTCAGTTCTTTCGGAAACCCGTCTGCCGGCAGAATATACGGTTTCTTTTTTTTTCTTTGCTGTTTTGTTTTTCTGATGTATAATCAGATCATTCTCTTTCCGAATGATTTTCCATTTGGACTCTCCAATTCCGTATTTCAGATCATTCGTGCATATTTCCATCACCAGGAAAAACAGATGAAGCCAGGTATTCGGCTGCTCCGGAGCATTTTCCGGCTGTTCTGTTCCAACTGTGATGAAGTTTAACTCCCGTCCTGCATCCGAATATCTCCTAAGCAGTGCCATATGCAGCCCGGTAAACAGTTCTGAAGATGCCAGTTCCAT
This sequence comes from Leptospiraceae bacterium, assembly GCA_035345895.1. Classification (GTDB taxonomy): domain Bacteria; phylum Spirochaetota; class Leptospiria; order Leptospirales; family Leptospiraceae; genus DAORDI01. Next base: position 1,083 of record DAORDI010000325.1, on the reverse strand, counting down.
ATCCTCCATAAAAAGGAGCTGAGTCCGAAATGTACGGATGATATTGGAAATTTTTCCGTCCAGTTTTTCGATTGCTGATGGCCAGGAATTCTTAGGTATTTCCTTTCTGATCCTCTCTGTAAATATTTTTAAATCTGTAAGACTCCCGCCTAAAGCATCATGAAAATTTAATTCAAGTTCTTCACGCTGTTTTGCCAAGGCCTCCCTGCTTTCCTGCAGCTGAGCAGCCATAACCAGATTTGTCTGCATTTTTTCACTGTAAGAAGCCGAAAGGAACAATGCCTGAAAAAAGGAGAGTGAGGTAAATGCAAGAAGTGCCAAAAAACCGGAGGACTCCGCCTGCATTACACCTGTAAATGCAAACATCAGAAGTGCCGCGAATAAAAGTATCCCAAGTCCCTGAAACAGGGCAGCTCTGTTTTTCACTTTGACAGCCTGGAATACAGCAATTCCGATCAGAACGGAAGCCGCGACAGTTGCAAATAAGGAATATTTTATCAGCATTCCAGTATACACCTGGGAGGATGAGAACCATGTCAGAAAGTAAATCAATGTAGATGCAAAAAACAAAAGGACAGTCCGAAGTCTGACAGACTCCGGAAATATCGAATGCATAAAAAGCATAAGTAATGACGGTGTAAGTATGTGCAAGGATTGGATCATTCTGACTTCAAAATCAAGACTTAAACTTTCCGTGAGCAGTGCAATAGGTCTTTCATCCAGGAAAAAGTATCTAGGAATGAAGGAACCGGCCAGGATTAAAAAATAGAGAATGGATCTTTCTTCTGGTCTTTGAAGGAACAGGAATAAATGATAGAGCCAGATGGAAATTCCAAATCCTGCCAGAAGCAGATCCAGTATAAGCTTTCGGTTTCGCAGTATCTCAACTGCTTCTGCCCTGCCAAGCTGAATGAATCCGCGAAGTCCGCCTCGAAAATAATAATAATTTGCTATATGAAGAATGATTTCCAGCGTCCTGCCTTCAGGTTCAAAAAAAGCAATCCGGTTCGCACGACTGGGGATGGTATCGATTTTACTTGTACCTGGCCTTCCGCTCTGAGCGGCCTCCTGTCCATTTACAAA
>DAORDI010000324.1:0-6112 GCA_035345895.1 Leptospiraceae bacterium | reverse complement strand
GATGGACTGAAGCTGTCTTGAACCTGAGGACTGGAAATTTTGTCCATCCTTTCGGATAGAGTTCATAACCCAAATGTCCAAGGACATTGTTCAGCATCGAAAACATCTGCCAGGCAGTGAAGACGCCAAAATGCATCGGAAGAATCAGCGGCAGAATCAAAGCAGTTGCGATTTCAATCAGTGCCTCAATCGGATGAAAGGAAAAGGAAGTGAAAGGGGAAGGATCAGTGCTTTCGTGATGGACTTTGTGAATCAGACCATAGAGTTTTGGATGATGAATTGCACGGTGTGCCCAGTAAAAAAACATATCATCAAGAAACAGGATGATAAAGAAACTTACAATGATCCAGCCCCAGCCGTATTTGGATGCATCAAAGTACATCAGTGTTTTTCCCTCAACCGCCAGATAAGTGATATAACCGGCTGTGAAAGCTATGATAAAAAAGGAAACAAAGGAATAAAAGAGATCAAACCGGATATGATGGGATGTGGCTCTTTGGACAGACTGAATTCTTCTCAGCTGCCATTTGCTTTTCCATATCACCCAGAAGGAAAAAAAGAACGGAAGAGTAAAAAGAAAATAAAAAAACAGATTCTCAAAAAAAGTGATGGCAGTACATTCTAAATAACTGCATTTTTCCATTCAGTATCTCCGAAATTTTTTTCGCTGAGCAGTTACTATTTTTCCAGCGGCAGTATTTTGTCAAGCATCGGATATTTGAGGAAAAGCAGGATGTCGTAATCTTTCTGTTCGGACTGCAGACTGATTTTTACGGTGCAGAGCAGTCCCGGTACGCATACATCCGCTTAGGAATCATGAATTTTTTACTGGAATCCAACGATCAGCATAACTTCTTGACTGTATTTCCGTTCAATATGCAGTGTTATCAGACATCCCAAATACTCAGGACTTTATGAAAAAAAGATATTATCTTTCCATGCTCAGTCTTTTTCCGATTATTATGCTTTTTGACAGTATATATTTTATATATCATCGTTCACTGAATATATTCCTCGGACTGGGATTTGTGCATTTTATGCTTTTTGTTGTTTTGAACTTTTTCGGTTCCTTCTTTATTTACAGACCGATTGACAGACTTGGGCTGCCTGAAGGAAACAGGGAAAAGGCAGAAAAGAGAATTCAGATGCTCACGAAAATATCTGCCGGATGGATACTTTTCATAGGATCTCTTTATGTGGCAATTGCAGTACTGCCTCTGTATTTTTTTCCAGACATATTTCAAAGTCCTGAAGATTTTACAATTGAAAAGATTCCTGAAAGATTTTTCTTTTTCTCAATCCTTCCATCTATATTTTTTGTATACTCTGTATTTCCTTCTTTTCTTTCCTATTTCATTGTGAATGATTTCAGTCTGGATCTGAAAGACTATGCTGCTTCTGAATTCAATATCCGGTATTCAACTGAAAAAAAACGGATTGGATTTACTCTGTTCATTGTGTTTCTTTTTCTAGTGATTCTTCCTTCTCTTCTTGTGATACTGGAACTGAAAATGGCTTTTGAACTGTCGGATAAGTATTCCCAGTTTACAAAACTCAGTCCTCTCGAAACACTTCTGATCGACCGCTTTGTAGTATTCATCGGAACAGTGATTGCAGTTGTGCTGATCACACGTTCTTTTACAAAACCGATTGATGTTCTTCTCAGAACAATCAGCAGGGTAAACGGTGGAGATTATTCTGCGAAGGCTGCGGTGATTACGGAAGATGAGATCGGCATACTGACAAAAGAGTTCAATGAGATGGTGAACGGTCTGCGGGAGCGCGAACTGATACGGGATACTTTCGGAAAGTATGTGACCAAGGATGTGGCTTCTCATATACTCGGTCAGGAAATTCATCTGGAAGGAGAGGTCCGGGACTGCACAATTCTCGTCACTGACATTGCAGGATATACAGCCATCTCTGAAGAACTCAGTCCGAAAGAAATTGTCCAGATGCTGAATGAATACTTCTCTGTTCTTGTAGGAATCATACAGAAACATAAAGGAGTTGTTAATAAATTTATTGGTGATTCCATTTTTGCTATGTTCAATGTTCCCTTAGATGATGAACATCATGCGGCAAATGCAATTCGAGCAGCGCTGGAAATCCAGGAGATGGCAGCAAAAGCAAGATTTGGAAAAAACAGAAGACTGAGTACAAGAATAGGAATCAATTCAGGGGTTGTAGTGGCAGGAAACATAGGTTCCTCGGACAGAATGGAATACACAGTGATCGGAGATGATGTCAATATTGCCTCACGGCTAGAGCAGCTGAACAAGGAATACGGCACGGACATACTTGTCGGGGAGAATACATACCGCCTTGCCGCAGAACAGTTTCAGTTCACACAGCTTGGCGAAGTTCAGCTGAAGGGAAAGGAAAAAAGAATCAAGGTGTTTAAGGTTCTGAGGAAAGAATTATAAAATATTTATTATATATAAAAGCTGCTTTCTGTATTTCCAGTTCGTCAGAGGACTCGACTTCAACTGTCTTCCAGTAACCTTCGTCCTCTGCTATCTTCACAGAAATATCTGAGTTCAAAATCCAGTGCTCCAGAGAAAACTGTGTGATTCTGATCCTGTATCTGACTGTTTCTCTCTGAAATCTTCCCAGATCTGTCTTTTTGTACTTCTTATAATTAAACTGCTCCGGTTTTTCTTTCAGCTTTTCATATTCTCTCAGAACAGAAACCTTTTCTTTCAGAAAAAGATTTGCCAGTATGAACTGCTTTTCATTTTTATCCTTTAAATCCAGTGCAACAAGAGTGAGATAGGCGGAATCTGCCGCAAGATACAAAGGCACAAGTTTCCTCTCTGATTTTTCCGCACTCATCATTTTTTTGTACGAGCAATCCATTCTCATTTTATGCATTATGGAATATTTTATATATACAAATAAGTACAGGCTGCTCATCAGAAAGTCTTCATCTGTCTGTTTTTCTCCGAAGAAAATCCTGTATCTGCAGAACCGCCTGATCAGAAAATCATTGTGCTCTCCTGATCCCTCCTCAAATGCCGATCTGAGATAAAATGAAAGCACACTGAAGGTCAGATCCTCGGCAGAATCTGCAGAACTGCACTCAATGGATTTCTTCTTCAGAGAAACTTGAATATCCAGCTCATCCTCCAAGTCCCTGAGGCAGTTTCTCAGATTTCTTTCCAGAGCCTCTGCTTCCGGATACTCAGAAGAACCTGAACTCATCTCATAAAACAGGAATATCAATTGATACAGATCATATCTTTTTTTATTAAATTTCCATTCAAACCAAAGAAGAGCAGAATACTCCAGTGCAGTCAGGATTCTTTCTGTCTTTGTTTTATTCTGTTTAGGCATAATGGGCTATTTCAGTTGTTTCAGCAGCTGCGAAACCTTTCAGATTCGCAGTATTTGCTTTTCCGTCAATGCTTCAATCATTTATGGAGTTTTCAAGGAGAGCCGGATTTCCGTTCCTAGATCTTCTTGAATCTTCTTTAGCAACTCATCTGTAAATTTTCTAATCTCTTCTTTTCCTGCGTCTCCAAGAAATTTTTTAAATGGAAATGCCGGTGACGAGAATTCGAGATTTTCTTGGAAATATCTATAAAAAGTTACAGCCCCATCACTATATCCATCCTCGGTCATTTTCCGACTACGAATCCAGTTGCTTAGACTGCTGTCTCTATTTGTATCCTTAAGAGAAAATCTGTAAAAAAATTTCCGATTTCCATAATCGTCCAAGCCAATGAAAATAGAAAGCTTATCAGATAAAATTATTTCAAATCCAACATACCCTTTTACAACTACTTTAAAAAAATTAACAATAAATTCTGGATTCATACTATACTTTTTATACAATGTTCCATCATCAATGACTTTATCAAACCTTTCTTTGATTCCATTCAAAAGATTAAGCACTGCCTCAGCCTTAAGAGCAATAATGCTTTCCTGAAGCAGTTCAAAGTCGATCTCCAGCGCATTTTTTTTCAATACCTTTGCATATTCCATAACAATGTCACTCCTTTTGGATTGATTCGTAATTCTTTTTATCACCTCGATATACTGGCGCACTGTTTCGCGAAGTTCTGCATCAAAGATTATTTCCTTTAGACAGTCTGTCAGCCAGTTTAAGATATTCTCTTTGTAAGAAAGACAAATGACCTCTTCCTTGTCCAATTTACCCAGAGTATATTCATCCGGGTCTCTCCCGTCCAAAGTAAGATATATGATATAAATCCTTTTATCCGGTTCTCTCGTCCCTTTCTCGTATCTTTCCAACTGTCTTTCCTGATCATATGCATAAATCTTGTTTTCTATAACCACAGAAATATTATCTGAAACTTTTATCAAAAGATCGATTCTGCCGTATACATCATCAGCAGGTTTCAAGCGATATTCGGGGACCACTTCTGCCCTGCTCACATTTTCCTTTATGCTTTCTAATTGTTTTGCCTGCTTCAGAAAAAGCTCCAGGAATAAAGATCCTTTCCCGTGATTTGAAATTGGACTCAACAGATAAGCAAGGAAATTGCTGTGCAGGGTGACTTCTTTGCTCTCAACTCCCATTACCTCAAAAATATTGAATCGATTTTCCTGCTTCCGAATCTTATCAAAGTCTTTAGAAAATTCTTTCAGCTTACTGATCACTTCATCATTCATAATCTCTCCTTTACACAAAATTAAATAGCAGTTAGTTTTCTCTCAATGAAAATTCTCTCAAACACCTTTTCAATATTAGAACATATAGCATTCATATCATTCAGCCTTGTAAAGCCGATATCCCACTCAAACAGCACATAGTATTCACCTTGATTATAAACCTCTATAGACGATCTGATTCCTGGGGGCGTAATGGAATTTTTAATTTCTCTCAGTATTTTTCTGTATCCGTCAGCTTTATCAGAGTTCATTTCAGAATTATACAGTTTCAGATGAAGGTTAAAATCTTCATTTATTTCAAAATAAAATTTTTCCTCATCAGGACAGATTCTGTCAATTTTCTTTCCGAATAGATCAGTAAAATGTATTATACAGTCATTTACAGTTGAATAAGCTCTTCCGACCGGCTGTAAAGAGGCTTTTCCAAAAGGAAGAGAATACTTTTCGCTTTCATTCCAGAATTTGGCAAACCGATTATATAGCGGAAAAATGAACTCCTGAACGGAAATGATATTTCTGTTCACAGGGAAGTCAGATTCATCCGTAGTTTCTTTATATAAATTCAAGAATTCAAATATGGGTCTCAGAAATTCTTTGTATCTGTTCCTTTTGGTCAGTTCCTGTTCTATAAATCTATCCCATTCTTGAAGATCGGGAGTATGAAACTCCTCTGTTTTTTTCAGAAACTTATGAATCTGATTCAGTTTTATATGTCTGTAAAGAACAGAATATGCTCCGTCTGAATATATGCCCATTTCATTTTTTTTAATGAAATACTCCGAAGTTCCGTAAGTCAGATAAAAGAAATATCTTACTCTTCCTGAATTTCTGTATTTTTCATAGATTCTTTTTGTCTGAAAGACCTGATCATTTCCACTCCAGAATTCTCCTTCCGGTGAATCGACCTTGGTTTCTATGCAGATATCATAGCTGATAAATTCAATCATCACATCAAAATCTCTTTTTCTGTATGATGAAATCAGCTTCTCTTCCGGTGTATCAAAAAAATCGCACAAGAGTTTCTCCTGCGAGAATTCCTTCAGCCTGCTGACCAGTTTTATGAAATTTTGATCATGATATTTTTCACTTTTATAGATAGATGAAGTATTCATAAGTTTTCTCCTGAATGGATTTATTTACCAGACAAGAGTCTGTATGCTGCATAGACTCCGCAGACAAACATAGGGATGGCCATCGTTTTCAAGGCAACTGTTCTCATATCCCTGTATTTGGAGAGTCTGAGTCCCAATGCATGACGGTTGAATATCCAGAAGGAAGCAGAAAACAGCATAACAGTAAAAAAGCATACTATTAAAGAAACCGTCCATAGTTCATAGAATGACTGTTCCTTATACCTGTAAAAATCAGTGAAGTACTCAAACAGTGCCAAAACCGTACCGGACAGACCAGGAAAAAGAAAAGGAATTCCAAACACAGCAGAGAGATTAGCCCTCCTTTCATCCGGCATATTTCC
>DAORDI010000323.1:0-6116 GCA_035345895.1 Leptospiraceae bacterium | reverse complement strand
AAGATCAAGAGTAATAAAGACTTTTTTGAAAAAGGAATTCAATTAAGAAAAACTTATACAGAAAGCTGTCCTTTTTGTGAAGCAACAAATAGAGAAGATGAAATAAGTAATATCATAAATGCTTATAAAAGCATCTATGATGATTCTTATAATAAGTCTGTAAGCTTGTTTAATGAAAAGAAAAAATCCATAATAGAAGAAGTGGAGCTTTTATTGAAAAATGTTCAAAAAAACTATTCCCAAATATTTTTAAAATTAAAAGAGTACCAGGAGAAATTTCATATTCCATCTATCTATTCAATAGAAGAGGAAAAAAATATCAAATCAGTAGATTTGTCTTTTTTGAACGCATTCCTAAATACTATAAAGAATCTTTCATCTCCAAGCAAATTAGCTATTGAGGATGATTACTCAAAGATAAAACAATTTATTGAAAATCAACAAAAAGCGTTTGATGATTTGTATGGTTTGTTTGATGAGAAAAATGCTATTATCAATAAATTTAAAAATGAGAATACTGATACTTTGATAAAAGATAGACTTGAGTCCAACCAAAGATTGATTTCCAGTAAAACCCATTCAATTAACTTTATTCAAGAAGGGAAAATAGAGAAGCAAAGAGAAAAAGAAGACCGTGAGTTGCAGCTAAAGAAGATCGAAAGGGAAATTCAATCAATCAAACAAGATGTAACTGAAGTAAAAAAGGAATTTGAAGAATATGTATCTACTGAAGCATTCAAGAAAACATTAGAGAGAATTCAATACTACTTTGAAAAATTTAATTTTGGTTTTAAATTAGAATTAGATACCTCAAAACCCAAAGGAGCTGCAACGAAAGAGGTTACTTTTTCTTTTAAAGTATTAGACAAAGATGATAATCCAAGAAGCTTCAATGAGGGTCTTTCCGAAGGACAATTACATGTTTTATCCATTTGTTTCTTTCTGGCATTTATCGATATTCAAGATAGAAAAGAAGAGAAGATTATAGTTTTTGATGATCCGATCAATAGTTTAGATAATAGTAATATTGGTTTTTTCGTTGATATTCTCTTTGATAAAAAAGATGAGATATCCCAATTGCTAGTCTTGACACATCATAAAACATTTTACAAATTTATACAAAAGAAATTTAAGACGAGTGATGGACTGAATTCCTTCGGAAATGAATACCTTATTATTAGAAATGAAAAGAGATACGGGGGTTCATTTATTGTAAAAAGCCAAAGAGATTCTCTTAAAGATAAGTTGAAGAAATTTATAGATAATCCTATTCCTGCACAACAGATTCCGTATATTGATATAGAATCCAGGATTATAGAGCATGGTCAGTATTTGAGATATGAGTTAGAAAGATTTGTGAAAAATGATCTTCTTCAATGGAACCAGGACAAATTTCCGACCTTAGTCTCAGGAATAACAACAAATAGATTTCTTGAGGATAACGATCTTGAATCTTTAAAAAAAGTTTACCAATTTTGTAATTGGACAACTTCTCATGTAGATCATGGAGATGACCACGGTTTAGAACAATTAAAGATTTATATTAAATTATTTTTAGAAGTAATGGAGCGGTTTCATATAGCAAAAAATAATTCGACCAACAGTAATAATCAACCATAGAAAGGAACCTCCCATGACCGACCTCTACTACGGACTCACTCACGAACAATGGCACGAAGCAAGCAAAGAAATGAGAAAGATATTGATAAATAGAGTAAAAAGAAATGCTACTATCTATTATTCTGAATTAACAGAGAAACTTTTACCTATCGCCAATATCGAACCACATTCTTATGCAATGGGGAATCTGCTTGGTGAAATATCCATAGATGAACACAATTCCGGAAGACCATTATTGAGTGCGGCTGCTATTCTAAAAGTGGATAATATTCCGGGAGGGGGATTTTTCTTAATGGCAGAAAGTCTTGGATTTGAATTTTCAGATAAGGTAAAGTTTTGGATTCAAGAATTTAATCGTTGCCATGATTATTGGAGTAATACCTAAAACCCAACACCCAAATAAGGAGACCAAATGAACACAGGCGAAATACTGATCTATCAAAATAAAGATGGCAATCTTAAAATAGATGTACTCCTAGAGGAAGATACAGTCTGGCTTTCTCAAAAGCAAATGGCGGAATTATACCAGACAACGAAACAAAACATTAGCCTTCATATTCAGAATATTTATGAAGAAGGAGAATTGACCGAAAGCTCAACTGTCAAGGAAATCTTGACAGTTCAAAAAGAAGGCAATCGAGAAGTAAAAAGAAATGTAGAATACTATAACCTGGATATGATTCTATCCGTTGGGTATCGGATTAAATCTACAATTGCTACAAAATTTAGACAGTGGGCAACTCAAAAGTTGAAAGAATACATTGTCAAAGGCTTTGCTCTCAATGATGAAAGATTCAAAGCCGGAAAGACAATGAATTATTTTGACGAATTGCAAGAACGAATCAGGGAAATTCGTCTTTCAGAGCGTTTTTTTTACCAGAAAATAAAAGATATTTATACAACCAGCATCGATTACGACCCGAAAGACGAAAAGACAATTGAGTTTTTTAAAATTGTACAGAATAAATTGCTCTGGGCAATCAGCCAGCAGACTGCGGCAGAACTTGTTTATAGGAGAGTGGATGCTTCATTGCCATTATTAGGGATGACATCTTATGATAAATCATCCAAAAGTTCTATAAAAAAAACAGATGTGAGTATCGCTAAAAACTTTCTTACGGAAGAAGAAATTAAATTATTGGGTCTTTTAGTAGAACAATATCTGGCTTTTGCAGAAACAATGGCACAGCAAAGAATTCCTATGTATATGAAAGATTGGATAAGTAGGCTGGATACAATCCTGCAATTGAATGGACGGGAGCTATTAACCCATGCAGGGCAAATCAGTCACGAGATGGCTCTTCATAAATCATCGGCAGAATATGAAAAATATTTGGAAACTCAAAAGAAAGAACAAAGAGAAAATAGCTTGAAAGAATTGGAAGAAGATGTAAAAAAGATGGGGAAGAAATAGGGATAGCTGTTAGCGCTTGGCTTTTGGCTAAGAGCTAAAGGCCAAAGGCCAAAAGCCAAAAGCCAAAAGCTTAACAGCCGAGAAAGGGGAAAAAAATGTCATTCAACGAATTGAATTCTGTAGAAAATTATATTATATATAAACTTTCAGGGAAAAATCTGAACGCAGAAAAACCGGACAGCAGTAAGGTATTTACAGCCAAAAGTATGGACAGAAAAAATCTGCCTGGGCAGATTGGATGGGTGTATAAGGCAGGAACTGAGCTGGAAAGAACAACAGAAGACATCTTTGTTGAGTCTGAACTTAAGGAAGCTTTAGTCCGAATTAATCCGGAAATCAAGAAGAATCCTGATTTAGCCGAAGAGATCATATATAAGCTGAGAGCTGTTCTGATCAGTGTAAATCATACAGGTCTGGTAAAAGCTAACGAAGAATTCTCGCTTTGGCTGAAAGGGGAAAAAACTCTGGCTTTCGGAAAAAACAATCAGCATATTCCTATTAAAATAATAGATTATACGAATATAGAAAATAATTCTTTTATTGTCACAAATCAATATCGTGTATATTCTAAAGAAACTAAGATTCCTGATATTGTAATGCTGATTAACGGAATTCCCGTTGCAATAGGAGAAGCAAAAACACCGATTCGACCTTCTGTCTCCTGGCTGGATGGAGCGTCTGACATACATGATGTATACGAAAATGCAGTTCCGCAGCTTTTTGTTCCAAACATTTTTTCTTTTGCAACGGACGGAAAAGAACTCTTTTACGGATCAGTCAGGTGTCCTTTGGAGCATTGGACTCCCTGGAGAATTCCTGATTCGGAAAACTCCCTCTCTTATGCAATCGGTTTAAAGGAGGTGGGGAATGAACTGAATGATTTGCTTTCTCCATTCCGATTACTCGACATACTGCAGAACTTTGCTATTTTCAGCACGGATAAAAAGAAGCGAAGGATCAAAGTAGTGGCCCGTTATCAGCAGTACGAAGGAGCTAATCGGATTGTGGAAAGAGTAAAATTCGGATCCGATAAAAAAGGTTTAATCTGGCATTTTCAGGGATCGGGCAAGTCTTTGCTTATGCTTTTTGCTGCAGGGAAACTCAGGAGAGATGCTGAATTAAAAAGTCCGACTGTGATCATTTTAGTGGACAGGGTTGATTTGGATACGCAGATTACGGGAACATTTAATGCCGCCGATATTCCGAATCTGATCGCAACAGACAGTATCAAAGAACTGCATACTCTTTTGGAGCAGGATACCAGAAAAGTAATCATCACTACAATATTCAAGTTTAAAGATTCAAAGCCCAATATGAATCTTAGGGATAATATCATCGTGCTTGTAGATGAGGCTCACAGAACACAGGAAGGAAATCTGGGAAGACAGATGCGGGCCGCTTTGCCGAATGCTTATTTATTCGGTCTGACTGGAACCCCTATTAATAAAAGTGATAAGAATACTTTTTGGGCTTTCGGTTCGGCGCTGGACACTGGCGGATATATGAGCCGCTATACCTTTCAGGATTCTATCAGAGATAAAGCAACTTTAAAACTTCACTTTGAACCCAGATTGCTGAATGTTCATGTGGATAAAGAGAGCCTGGATAAGGCTTTTAAGGAACTGACCAGAAGTGAGAATTTGACTGATGAAGAGGCAGACGCACTGAGCAAAAGAGCGGCAAAGATGTCGGCATTTTTAAAATCTCCTGAAAGAATAGAAAAGATATCGGAAGACATATCGAAACATTTCAGAGAAAAGGTTGAACCTCATGGTTTTAAAGCTATGGTAGTTGCTCCTGACAGAGAGGGTTGTGAACTTTACGAGAAAGCGTTGACAAAGTTTTTTAATCCGGGAGAAATTCTGGTAGTCATTTCTACGACAGCCAACGATTCAGAGGACTTTAAAAACAAATATTATATTGATAAGGATGAGTTAGAGAAAAAAATCAATGAGTTCAATGATTCCGATTCTCGATTAAAGCTGTTGATTGTAACAGCAAGACTGCTTACTGGCTTTGATTCTCCGATTCTGCAGACAATGTATCTGGATAAGTCTTTAAAGGACCATACTTTATTGCAGGCTATATGCAGAACCAACAGACTTTATCCTAAAAAAACATTCGGAAGGATTGTGGATTATTTCGGTCTCTTTGATGATGCAGCGAATGCTTTGCAGTTTGATGAAGAAAGCGTAAAGAAAGTCATCACTAATCTGGAAACCCTGAAGGAGAAACTGGAAGAAGCTATGCAGAACTGCCTTTCTCATTTTCCGGGAGTAGACAGAACGATCGAAGGGTTTGAAGGCTTAGAAGCTGCGCAGGAATGTATAAACACGAATGAGAAAAGGGACAAATTTGCGGGTGTCTACAGTTACTTGAATCAATTGTGGGAATCTCTTTCTCCTGATTCTATCCTGAATCAGTACAATGAGGATTACAGATGGCTGAGCGGTGTTTATCAATCAGTAAAACCCATCTCAGTAAATATTGGAAAACTTCTCTGGCATTCATTGGGAGCCAAGACAACGGAACTTATTCATAAGAATATTAAAGTATCCTCTCTTCCTGAAGGTCTCACTGAATTTGTATTAGACGCAGATGTAATTGAAGATATTTTTAATCATCCTGATCCAAAAAAAATGAAAGATTTAGAAAAGGCCTTAATCAAAAGATTCCAAAAAAATAAAGGAAATCCGAAATTTGTAAAATTAAGTGAAAGGCTGGAAAAGCTCAAAGAGAAGGCAGAACAAGGTCTGATAAACAGCATAGATTTCCTGAAGGAACTTTGTCAGATTGCCAGAGATACAGTGAAGGCAGAAAAGGACGATTTGGAATCCATTGATCGAAAAGATGCAAAATCTGCATTGACTGAACTGTTTCTGGAATTGAAGACTGACAAAACTCCGGCAGTTGTGGAAAGAATTGTAAATGACATAGATGAGATTGTAAAAATTGTACGATTTGACGGTTGGCAGACGACCGTTACGGGTGAGCGTGCAGTTCAACAATCTCTCAGAAAAGCGCTTTTAAAATATAAGCTTCATAAAGATCAGTCGCTCTTTGATAAAGCTTATGAATATAT
>DAORDI010000322.1:0-6216 GCA_035345895.1 Leptospiraceae bacterium | reverse complement strand
TTCTGTTGTTATGAAAACCTGTAAAATACGCAAAGACTTTTGAAAATGAGTATATGCTGAAACAGCTGGACAAATGCAAATCCAAAACTCAGATACGATATCCATATATGCCTGCACCGTAGGTATTTCAGAAGACGATTTCCTGAAAGACTTCTGTCTCGCACGGCTGCATGCTTTTATACTTCATCACTGTCTCTTTTTCCGATTTCAGAATCAGTGTCTGTGATACTGTGTGAGCATCTCTTCTGTGCATACAGGGAGATTTGGGACCCTTTTCCGGGAGATGCGATGTAAGAAAGGCGGCTGCAGCGGAAAAAAAATCAGTATGCTGATTCTTATAGTTTTCTTCGAAATTCTTTCTTCTGATCTTTTCAGCCTCTGCACCCAGCATAAATGAACTTCCCAGAACCAGCCATTCCGAGCTGTCTTCCCAGTTTTCGAGATATTCTCCGTTCCAGGAAAAAACCTCTGTCCTGTCTGCTCCTGCTCTGACAAGCCGGAATGGATAGAATTTTTCTAATGATTTTTCATTTAATTCAGATGTATTATATTTTTTTTCCAAAAGACGTCTGACTAGAAATCCTCTGCTGGTGGGATACTGAATCAGTTTCAGCTGAGCTTCATAAAGATTTAAGAGTGCGTAAATTTCTCCGTCCGAGTTGATCCCGATCCAGGTGCCGCCCTGGTCTCCGTCTGCCGGTGCAAGCACCTTTATGCCGTTTTCTTCGTAACTGTGAGGCGGATCTGCGGGTTTTCTTTTGATTGATTCGTCACGGTTGAATCCAAGTCCCAGCAGTTTTCTTTCTGGATTTCTGTAAATCAGTGAAGTGCACATGCGGTTACTCTGCAGTCTGCAGAAAATTTGTAAAGCCCATTCTTGAATCTTACTGCCTCAGCGGCATATGGGATCTGGCCGGAAGTCTCAGACTGCGGAGATATATGCTGTGTCTCAATCCCTGCTTGACATAAGGAGAATTTCTGAAAAAATGTGAAAATCTCCCGTATTGAAGGAAATCTGCCTAAAATGAAGCATTTTAAAATAAAAGCATTTATAATAAACCTATTGATTTTAATCGGTTTCAATGGATGTCTTACATTGAGCCTTCCATGGCACAGAAGCAGTGTTTCGCCGGAACTTCTGTCCGATTCCGGGAATACTGAAATTCTGCTCGTTTATGTTTCCGCTGAAGATACTCCCCGTCTTTTTTCAGAAAAACAAAGAACGGGATTTGTCTATTCCGGACCGAGAACAGTAAAGGCACTGGATGAGTATCTTTCGGCAAATGTGTCTAAAACAGGAGAACTTGAAGCAAAACTGAGATCTCTTCCACTGTCTCAGATTGAAGGCAGAAATACCGTGAATTTTTCCCCGACAGGCACTGCCGAGCATTCGTACATAAGAAGTAATACAATATCAGTATACAATCATTATTCATCAGACTTCGTGCTTACTGCAAAATTTCTGAATAGAAAGCTTGCGGATCGAATCAGGAAAGAGGAATCTACTGAAAATGAAAATAGAGCAGGCGTGGACGGAAGTCTGAAGGAATTCAAAGAATCTGAATCATTAAAGAAATTTAAGAAGGAAATTGCAGAAGGGAAAATACCGTCGGATATTGAAGTCGTTGTGCTTCCCTCTGCTCTTGGACTTACTTTAGGACAGACTGCAGTCAATGTTGGAACAGTCATTCTTTACCCATTCGCCTTTGCCGCCGATATTCTGACTTCTCCTTTTCAGCTCGCGTATTTCATCATCAAAGGTGAAAAACTGATGATTGCAATTCCAAGATGATTTTTGAAGGGATCAGATGAAAACAGTGCAGTTTTTGTTTTCTGAAAGGAAATTTCTGCAGAGGCGAATCAGATTGTTTTCATCAGCAGTTTGGGCTGCCGAAGAATGCCTGAAGGAGACTGATTATGCGTCTCATCCTTTTCTTCCTTTTAAAAAAACATTATCGTGCTGACAAAACCGTGACAATCCTCTTTTGAATAGAGAGTATGGTAATTTCAGGATGTGGTCGAATCTACTAATTTTTCATTCTGAAGAAAAGAACAGAGCGGAATTGAATCTGCCCGGATTTCTGATCTGGCAGACTTGTATGAGAACTCTTTACATTGGTGATTCCAGACTCATTTCCGAAGAAGCAGTTTATCCAAGACTTGGGTACCAGGTGCATACAGGATATGATGCCTATTCACTTCTTCTGGAAATTGCAAGCGGAATCAGATCCAGGCTTCTTGGAGAAACTGAGGTAATGGCTCAGTTCAAAGAGACTTTCAAAAATGAAAACCTTCCCTTAACGGCACTTGGAGAATATGCAAGGACTCTTCGGGATCAGATTATTGAAGATGCCAGAAAAATCAGATCGTCCCACCTCAGGAACTTAGGCGATCAGTCTTACGGCGGAATTGCAAAGAAACTTTTGAAAAACAGGACAGTCACCGTTGTGGGAAGCGGTCAGCTTGCAGAAAAAGTCATTCCGTACCTTGCAGAAAAGGGCAGAACAGTCTATATTTATGCCAGAAACAGAGAACGCATTCAGTATCTGATGAACAGATTTCCGTCCTGCAGAACACTGGAAGGGGACGAACTGCCTGAAACAGAAGCATATGTTCTCTGCGCCCCTGTGCCTTTTGAGAAAATGATTTCAGGAAGAGAAGAATCTCTTCAGATTATTGATTTCAGAGAGAAAAATTTTGGTGAAATTTACTCCGGAGAGAACATTGAATACCACAGTTTTGAAAATATACTGAACTCTCTTAGAGAAACGGAAAACAGACTGAAAATTTTACGTAAAGATTTGCAAATAATAGTTTCAAAAATAGCCCAAGATAGAGAGTTTGGAATTAACCTAAATTCAGTGTATTGTTGGGAAGATATTCCTTGTATAGCTCAATCAGAATTGCATCCAGAAAAAGTCCGCTTGCCAGGATACAGTCTTACCTAGTTGCCAGAGCAATCAGGCGGATCCGTCAGGAAAAGCCGATTGAATACTACTTCCGTGAGACTGTCGGAGACAAGGATCAGGTCACGCCTCTCGCAGAAATGAAAGACCGAGGCATATTTACAAAAGACTTTAAAGACGACCTGCTTTCCGACAAAGTAGATATCGTTGTACATTCCTGGAAGGATGTAGAAACAGAAGAGTCTTCTGAAACAGAAATCATTTCCGTTTTAGGAAGAGCAGACCAAAGAGACATTCTTCTGTTTAAGAAGGAACATTTTCTCAATCCTCCTGAAAAACTTGTGATTATGTCCTCTTCGCCCAGAAGAGAGTACAATTTAAAAAAGTTTTTTTCAGAGTATCTTCCTGAAAAACTTCTGAATAAAGAAATCATATTTGAACCAGTCAGAGGCAATCTCAGAACCAGAGCCAGAAAATGGCAGGATGGAACTGCATCAGGAATTGTGTTCGCAAAGGCTGGAATTGACAGAATTCTGATCGAACGGTTCAATGAATCAGGAGATGAAGAACTGAAATTAGAAAGAGATTTTTTCCATTCACTTCTAAATGACTGTCTTTTTCTGGTGCTTCCTCTATCCTCCAATCCAAATGCCCCTGCACAGGGTGGAATTGCCGTGGAAATCAGAAAAGGCAGAGATGATCTGCGCACATTCCTGAAAAAGATGACGATCAAAAATGTGGACAACTGTATCAGAGGGGAAAGAGAAGAACTCATGAAATACGGGGGAGGATGCCATCAGAAGATCGGTGTCAGCATTCTTCAGAGAGACTATGGAACTGTGATGATCCTGAAAGGTGAGACAGATGACGGTAAAACTCTCGACTCAAAAAAACTCTTCAGAATTCATTCCCCGAAAACATCCGATCTTTCCGGGATCTGGCCGCTCCGCAATGAAGGTTTTCATTTTTCCAGAGAATATATACCAGGCTTTGAAAAGCCCCCTGAAGGCAATCTGCTTGTGACCAGAATGAATGCCTGGCAGGACCATTGGAAATATGAAGACTGCAAAGGGGTCATCTGGACTGCAGGTGTAAAAACAATGAAGGAACTCTGCAAAAAAAATATCTGGGTCTCCGGTACATTAGATGCCCTTGGGGAAGATGAGCATCCTTCACTTGAACATATCCTGCCAAACCCCGATTTTATTAAACTGACTCATGACAGGAGCAAGGAAATAGAATCTGTTTATGAGAAATGTTATACATACATTTTAAAACTGGAAGAACCTTTGCCTGATTTACGGAATAAGACTCATTTTTTCTGGATGAGTGCTTATCAGTTTGATCTGGCTCTGGAACATTTTCCCGAAATTGCGGACAAGGATCATTCATCCGGACCAGGAATTACTCGAATTCACATCGAAAACAGACTGAACAGGAAAATTGATGTTTTTCTAAGTTATGAAGAATGGCTGGAATATCACAGCACCTGAGTCTTTTTCTGAGACAGGCTATAAATTTTTTATTGACTTCTAAACAGTGTTAAATAGTTAAGGTAGTTACTGATTGAGAATTTTCTCAGTCGAATTGAAAATTTCCGGGAGGAAAAAAATGAAAAAATTTATCGGCGGGGCCGTACTGGCTCTTCTTATCGGAGGCTCACTCCAGGCACAGACTCAAGGCGAACTTTTCAGAAAACCGGGTGTCATCGGCGATTCACTCAGTCAGGGTTTCTTCGGAGTGACTGTGGAAAAAAAGACACAGGACTGGGCATATCCGGTACTCGTTTCGAAACAGGCCGGTTCCAATGTGTCCTACAATACTCTGAAAGGGCCTTATCTGAACTTTGAAGATGTTCTGAAAGGAAACTGCGGACCGATCTGCATTGCTTCTTCCATCATCGGGGGAAATGATACGACTGTAGCTCTTCCTACTCACGCAGGGATCACTGGAGCTGAGTATACTTCTGTTCTCCGTACAAGCGGAAAATGTGAAGACATCACTGCAACCAAGCAGGAAAGAGAATGGTACTGGGCAAACTGGTATACTTATACATACAGATGGATTACAGTTCAGGACTGTAAAGATCCTGATAAATTTCATCAGTACGGACTCAGAGATTCTGGAACTCAGATGGAAGTTATGGAAAAGAACAAGCCGTCTTTTCTTTTTGGGACAGCAGGCGCAAACCATGTTCTCTGTACTGCACTGAGCACTTCACTTGACTGTCTGGATGAAGCAAGATTCAAAAGAGACATCCGTGAAACAATGAGAAGAATGGCAGCAATGGGTTCACTGAAGGGCGGAGTACTGTTTACAATTCCGAATGTGACTTCAATTGCATATCTCGAAAAGTACACTGATCCTCAAGGAAGAGCAAACTATACAGGACTCAAAGCTTTCTACAGAAATTCTGTTTCTGACCCGAACCAGGTTTTGGATACGACTGAAGTGAATACAATTACTACATTCCTGACAATGCTGAACAATGAAATCAAGGCACAGGCAGCAGCTATGGGATTCGCTGTAGCAGATGCAAAAGTCCTCTTTGACGACATCAAGGAAAACGGAAGACCGATCACAGGTCCCGGCGGATACACTCCAGGAAATGCAAGAGCAAACTGGCCTCTTCCAGGAAAACCCGGTCTTTTCGGTCTGGACGGAGTTCACCCGAATATGTACGGTCATTCTGTGATGGCAAATGAGCTCATCAAAGCGATCAATGCAAAATATAAACTCTCCATTCCTCAGGTGAGTGAATACAATGCCTGGTACAACGATTCACTGAACAGAAATCCGGTGGATCTGAAGAACTTCCTGACAAATGAATTCTTCGGTCAGGTCATCTCCTGGCTCGCAAGCGTCCTTACCTAAACACTTCTTTATTTCCTCCCGCCGCTGTCCGTTTTTGGGCAGCAGGGGACTGTTTCTTACTGACCGAATTTTGAATCGGAACTCCTCGGGTTGCTGTGTGCTGGATTCGTAATAAAATCTGTATCCGTCAAAGAAAGTAGAAAATCCACCAATTGCTGACGTTCTGAAGTGCTCAAAGAAAATGGACGGATAAGTGAAGTGTCCTTGTTGGACGGCATTCCGCCGGCTCCTCCAGCCATATAATTATTCAGGATAATGCTGTTCAGTGCTTCATTTGCACATTCTGCAGGCTGAGTGTCCGGATTTGCTGATGTGCAGCTGACGCTTCCATCGTGCAAGTAAGGAAAAGTAAGTGCGACGTTCCTCAGACTGGGAGCCTTGAATTTTCCGATATCTGCGGGATTTTCAGTGACATTGTACAGCCCTCTTTTATCCG
>DAORDI010000321.1:0-6221 GCA_035345895.1 Leptospiraceae bacterium | reverse complement strand
GGACGCTGAGCTGATCCAGAAACTTGTCTCCGTTTGGCGTAATCAGCCTGTCTGCAGTTTCCAGTCTGCAGTAAGGAGACTTAGAATCGGAATAGATGACAGCATCGTCCGATTTCCATTCAGTATTGTCTTCAAAAAACAGTTTCAGACGATAAGTATACTTACCGTCTGAGACAGTTCTGCCTGCCGCACTGATCCCGTCCCATTCAATAATTTCCGGAATCTGCACGTCCCGTTCCACAGGCTTATCCGAAAAACGGAAAATATTCCAGAAGGATCTTTTCAGTTTTCTTCTGATATCTGCATTGAAAACACGGACAGTCTTTCCGCCGTCTGACGTGATTTCAAATTTCCAGTCTTTCAGCTTTTTTGAAGAAGTATTTTTTATCTTGAACTGCACAGTATCATTTATGCCGTCACTGTTCGGAGTAAAAAAAGTCTTTCCAGAAACAATGCTGATATCTGCCGATGCATTCAGTACCGAAGCAGAGATGCAGAAAAAGAAAAATAGATAAGCAATCATACAGAACTACACTGTAAACCGCTGTAAAAAATAAAACAGAAAAATTTGACCAAAAAACTCAGATGTCCGCTTCCAGACTGAGGCGAAAAAACGTCAATGTTTAGCCAGTCTGCCGGATGGAGAGAGGTTATTATATATCTCAATTATAATGAAACTTTAACTCTGACATAAGGACTGTACAGTAGATCGGAAAGAATACCCTTCCTTGAAAAAACATCAATTCTGCAATATAAAAAACACAGCCTGAACCGATTCGCCGAGTCTCAGAACAAAATTTTGTTTGACCGGATACTCGGAACCGTTCAAATGTAAATGTATTTGGAGAATATTCACTGCTGCTGTCAAAAATGGAAATGAAGATACTGAAAAACCGACTTTTTGAAAACGCTGCGGATTCTTCACTTGAAAAACTGCGGAACTTTCAGTTTTCCATTCAGACATTTTCGGCAGGGGAAATACTGATAGAACAGGGACTTCCTGCAGATGAACTCATTCTGATTCTCTCTGGAGAGGTTCAGATTTCACAGATCTCGGAAAACGGGGAAGATGTTTTTCTGGCACTCAGAAAAGAAAACGAATTTATAGGCGAGCTTGGACTCATAGGAGAGGGTTCAAGATCCTCCAGGGCTGTATGCAGGCTGGATACAGAAGTATGCAAACTCGGAAAAAAAGATTTTCTTAAGCTTCTCGAAGAAATACCTGCAATCAGTTTGAATGTGACCAAGGCAGTGGCGCAGAGACAGAAAGAATCCGATCTGCTCGCAATCGAAAAACATTCCATCCTTCAGTCAGCCAACCGAAATCTGGAACAGAAAGTAAAGGAAAGAACAGATGAACTGAACAGTTCCCTTCAGACAGTACGAAAGGATCTTGCATTCGCAAAAAAAATTCAGTCGAGCCTGATGCCGATTGGACATCTTCTCACGGAACATTTCCAGTTTGTATCCCATTATATCCCGATGCAGGAAGTCGGCGGAGATATATTCGACATATGCAGTTCTGAAAACGGGAAGCTCAGAATTCTGATTGCGGATGCAACAGGTCACGGAGTGCAGGCGGCACTGATCACAATGCTGATCAAGGGAGAATACGAATCGCTGAAAAAGACAGCCGCATCTCCTGCAGAAATACTGAAGAGGATGAATTCAACATTCCTGGAAAGATACAGTCATGTAAATCTTCTTTTCACCTGCTTTATTGCAGATCTGGATGCACAAAACAATATGCTCACTTACTGTTCAGCAGGACATCCTGCACAGATCCTTTTCAGGAAGGACAGAATGATTTTTCTTCCGTCTACTGGGAAAATTCCCGGGCATTTTAAAGGATGCAGGTTATTCAGAAAAAACAATGGAATTCAATCGCGGAGACAGACTTTTTCTTTTTACTGACGGAATTTTTGAAGAAATAGATTCTTCCGGAACAGAATTTGGAGAGGAGAGAATTCACAAAGCACTGATCAATTCCAGGAATTCAGCTCTAGAAGAATCTGTTTCCTCCGCACTCAATGAACTGTACTCGTACCTCAACGGAAATCCAATTCAGGATGATGTGACAATCATTGGAGCGGAATACAGAGATCAAATCTGAAGATCAGGACCGACATCAAAAGGAGTCACAATCGGTTCACTCAGGGGAATGGACTTGTGCATCATATCTTCAATCTGTGAACGCAGAAATTGGGTGACTTTTTCGACTGTCTTTTTCTTGTCCTGTTTATAATCTGCATAATAATCTGCAAAGCTGATGAGAGGAGCAAATGACAGAATTGCTTTCCTCGGGCGAAGTTCTGTCTTTCCGAACAGGAGTGATTCAAAACGGTAAATCCATTCCATAAAACGTTCTGCAGTAGGTCTAGAAATCAGATAATCAGGTTTAATGACTATAAAGGTATAAGCTCTTTCGAGATGTTTTTTGATCTCAGGGATTTTTTCCTTGTCGATCTCCTTTCTTTTCGCATCATGAAACCCTGTTTCAAAACTTTCCAGTGCAGTGAACACTTCTCTGATCTTTGCAATCGCATCCGCATTTTCATCAAATGAAAGTCCCATATCCTGAGCAGCTTTGTTCAGTGCGGCATGACGGACATGGCCGATCCTGTATTTCATATCTTGGTCTGCTGAAGGAACAATACCGTATTCTTTTTCCGCAGTCTCCAGAACAACTCTTCCTGCAAAGAGGAACCGTCTCAGAAGATTTCTTTCTCCTGCCTTGATCCCCAGTTTGTCTTCAATCCTGCCTATGGACTTTGTAATTTCCTTCAGAAGTTTTTCTCTGCCTGAGGTCAGAACGTATTTCACGAATGCAGGAAGGATCTGGATGTCTTCATTGGAATTCTTTTTTTTCAGATCTTCATATGCCCAGAATCCGATCTGCACCGCACCGGGCTGAAATGGAAGCATATTGTCGTTTTCCATCCCGTTCATTCCTTCAGGATAAATGACAAGTTTTCCTGAATCAGACGAAAGCACTGACCTGGCAGTTTTCAAAGCTTCCCTGTCAGCGCCTCCCGACAGAACGGAAAATGCACCGATTCTTTTAATAAGTTCACCTACAAATCCGAAACCCCAGTCAAACACAATCCGCGATGCCATATAATGAAATCTGCTTCCCATTGCATTTGCAACATAATAGGCAACCGGAGGCTCAATAGTGGAAGGATGATTGCTCATATAAAGAATTCTTTTTTTCTGAAGACCTCGGAGCATTTTTCTGTCAGTATCTGTTATCTCGACACCCTCCAGATTCAATGCAGTCTTGGCTATCATCGGAAATGCAGCATCCAGGAACCAGACCGTCGGATAGCTGATTTCTGCAGGAATAAATGGTTTGCTCATACTTGTCCGCCTATTTCAGGAATATCTTCTTTACATCTTCCACGCTGATTTTCTCTTCCTTCCCGTTATCGAGCTTGAAGACAAAAAAATCACCGTCGCGTTTGACTGCTTTAGTCTTATAGTATTTCTCTGCGCCGTACTGAATATAAATTCTTGTCTCAGGCTTCAACGGTGTGCTGTCAAAAATGATTTCGGAAATGATTGATTCAGGGATGTCTACGGAATAAAGGCCGTGGGACAGAGAGTACATATCATCCTTTACTGTAAGGATTTTTCCTTTCAGGTCGCGTCCGTCATGCAGTCTGACAAGAAGAAGCGCAGTCTCTTCTTTTTTCTTTTCAGATTCTGCAGGAGGCAGAATCTTGTCCACTTTCTCGGATCTTTCCTTTTTTTCCTCGATGACAACTTTCTCCAGTTCCTTTTTCAGAGCCTCAAGCTCTTTTGGATCAATCTCCGGTTTCTTGTCGCCCTCGGACGAACTGACTGCCTCAGTGCTTGTAAGTTTTTTGATTACAACGGAAGAAGCAACCAGACTTGCACCCTGCTCAGCTTCCTTTACAATCTCGTTATCTCCCAGTTCTTTTGCATTCTCTTTTGAAAACTGGGATATAGTTTCATTTTTTTCGTATATATTTCCGATCAGAACAAGTCTTCTGTTGGCCTTTTTTGCAACATCCTCATTTCTTCTCTGCTTTGCCAGTTCAATATATTCACTGATTGCAGAAGAAGACTGACCAAGTTCTTCCAGGCTTCTTGCCCTCATAAAGTTCTGAGAATCATCCCTGTTCTGAACTTTTTCCAGTTCTTCTAGTGTCTTTCTGTAATTTCCGGATTCATAAAGGAGAGCGGCTTTTTCCTGACTCGTCAGACTGTTGTTCTGAATTTCAAGTGTCTTTTTCTGACCCTCTAGAAGTGCGTTGATAAGAACCCTCGCATTGTCTGCAAAATGTGTTCCCGCAAAGACTGATTCAGTTTCCTGAAGTTTTGTGATTGCACCCTCAATTTCACCCGTCATTGCAAGACAGAAACCATGATGCAGCATCACAAATCCGTTTTCGTTCGTTTCCTGCCGGCCGAATCTCTTCTGAAGTTCTTCATATTTTTTCAGAGCAGTCGCGAATTTTCTCGTTCTTTCCATATAGAATGCATATTGTACGAGAAGCATACTGTTCTGGTCTTCCACCAGTGTCAGAGGAGTCTTGAGGGAAATTACCCGGACAGAATTGACGAGCACAAGCCCTACTCTGTCCGATACTGTCACATCCGGGTTGATGTTTGCCACCTCGGAATTCATAATGTTCGATTCAAGAATTGAGTTCGCTATTTCCTTACGGTAGTCATCCTTGGAAAGCATCATCTGCTTGATCTTTTCGCGGAGGACCTTAGAGGAAAGTTCATAGTTGAGGAGCTGTTCTTTCGCAAGATAAAACCTGAGCTCCTGAATTTTGACGCCTACAATGGCCCGCGAACTGTAGAGAAAGAAAATTACTATCGCAATAAAAAGAGCAATGATTGTCCTCTGATTCATCAGGGAATCTCCAGAAGCACCATAGATACGTCGTCACGGTAGTCTACGGCAAACTTGTCAAGTTCCTCCCAGATCAGCTGCACAAGCTCCTTATTGGAGAGATTCATATTCCCTTTGATAAGATTGATGACTCTCTCTTCTCCGAACTGCTCATCATTGATTCCCGGAGACTCAGTCAGTCCGTCTGAATAAATAAACAGCCTGTCTCCAGATCTTGTATTTGCCTTAAGCGTTTTATAATCAAAGTCCTCCGCCATTCCGAGAGGAGGACCGCAGCTTTTGAAAAAGAAAATCTCCCCAGTGGACGGCCTGAAACAGATCGGTGCATTGTGTCCCGCATTGGAACAGATAATCTTTCCCTTGTCATTGATCAGGAAAAACACCCCAGTCGCAAAGAAAGAAGACTGAAACCGGTTTCCTATCACATTTGCCAGCTGCTGAATGATATAGCTTGGACGGATGGATCTGGAAATAATATTTTCTATAGTAAGAAGAGTTACAGTAGTTACAAGGGCTGCTGATACTCCGTGACCGGACGCATCTGCAAAAAAGAACCCTGAATAGGCTCTCTGGTTTGTTTTGGCTGATCTGAACCTGTAAAAATGGTAGATATCTCCTGACACTTCCCTCATCGGCCTGTAGAAAGTGGCAATCTTGAAATCCTTGAATTTTTTGTTCAGGGGAAGGAACATTTCCTGAACTTCTTTCCCTATCTTCAGCTCATTGTTGATCTCATCGTTCAGACGGGTAATTGTACTGATGGTTTCTTCAATCTTTGCAGCCATACCGTTGAAGGCACTTCCCAGAACATCCAATTCATCCTTTTTATCCAGTTTCCAGTTGACTCTGGACTTAAGATCACCGGCCCCCATCTTGTCCGTAGCTGCCTTCAGATCATTTACTCTTGTAAATATGACTTTGTTGATGTACAGCCCGAACAGAAGATGTGCCAGAAGGCCCCAGACAAATGCTATTCCAATCTGATAATAAAGCTTATTCAGACGGTCCTGGATGTTTCGGATACTCAAATGGGCATACAGTACAAGAAGTTCTGAATCCACGGACTTCAGAGGTATGAGAAAATTGATCGAGAAATTCTCTTTATTCAGATCTAAGTGGTATTTTTTACTGAAAATAGAACTTTGATCAGAGATTTCTTTTGTCTTTTTCAGAGTCTCAGGATCTACTGTTCTAGTTGATTTTTCCGATTTATGGATAATTGTACCCTTGAGATCAAAAATGACATAATCTTCGACTTCGTGAAATTTCAGAGAATCGAAAAACTTTTTCATTTCTGGAGTATTTTCTCGGGAAACAGGCTTCTCTTTTACGT
>DAORDI010000320.1:0-6227 GCA_035345895.1 Leptospiraceae bacterium | reverse complement strand
GGAATGAAAATCTCAGTCCGGAAAAACTGGGAGAGTATCTGAATCCTCTTTTTGCTTCAGGAAAATCCATTCTTTCCAAAGAAGGCCTCAGGGAAGATCAGTTTCGAAATGTGCCGATTTATTTTGGTGCCACTGCAGGCGTCAGAAGACTCTCCCAGGAGCGGCAGACAAAACTGATGAATCTGGTTTCTTCCGTTCTGAAGGATTCAGGTTTTCTTTCCAAGGGGGCGCTGGTTGTTTCAGGAGAATTTGAGGGGGTCTATGCCTGGACCTGCATCAATTCACTGAAGGGCACTCTGGGAGCAAAAACTAAGGACACTTACGGAATCCTGGAGATGGGCGGTGCATCCACACAGATCACATTTGTGCCGGAGAAAGGGCCCTACCAGTCGCCTAGAAGATTCCGTCTCGGCGAAAGAGAATACCCTCTCTATTCCTACAGTTACAATGCACTCGGAATCAACGAAGCAAGAGCGCTTCTGGATCATTCGGAGTGCAGAAATCCAAAAGGCAATTATGAGAAATGCAAGGCCAAAATTGCACTGGATCTGAATGCAGACCGTTTCTGCGGAACGACTACAGCCTGCGGACTTCAGGGAGTAAGCCAGCCGGCACCTGGCGGAAAGTTTACTGCACTCGGAAATTTTGCAAATCTGGGAAAAGACTTAGGACTGACGTATCTGAGCTCTGCCAAACTGGATGAGGCAGGAAAACAGATCTGCAGAAGTTCAGAAGAAAAGATCAGAGAAATGTTTCCAGGACTGTCCAAGACTCCTCAAAAATTTCTGAACGGGACCTGTTTTCATTCTGCACTCACAAGCGTTATGCTTTCCGGAAACGGAAAAGGGTATGACGGACTGGGGTTTACAGCAGACTCAGAAAGTATTGAGCCTGTGAGATCTGTAAACAATGAGGCGCCGTCCTGGACAAAAGGACTTGTCATTATGGAGAAGACCGGAAATCACACATGGGAATCTGAGTAATCAGTCTCCGCTCACTCCGAACTTGGTATAAGCATCTGATTTCTGAGTTTCCATCTGTGTCAGCTGCTGCTTTGTTCCTTCCATGATTTTCTGGAACTGACCGTCCTTGTCTCCTTCTCCGCCCTCTTCTTTCAGTGCATCCAGAAGGTATTCTACAATTTCCAGTCTGTCCTTGATTGTCTTAATCTGCTTATTATAATACAGTTTAACATCATCCTTGGATGGATTCCCGCTTGAAACTGCTGCAATCGCCTTGTTGTATTCCTGTTCCGCCTGAGCCTTTGCAGCTTTTTCATCAGGATTGAATCTTTTAGGAATCAGCTCATTCGACGGAAAGAGTTCGCGGAGTCTGTCAAACTCCTCCATCGTAGCATCATCATAGGGTTTTCCTGTTCTTGGATCAATCGGTGCCTCTCCCTTGGAAGGATCTTTTTTGGATTCTTCCTGCACGTCAAAATTGACTCCCACCTTTGTGAAATCATCATCGAACACAGAACTTCCTGCCTTCACCCTGCATCCTCTGCAGGCAGAATCGGAATCGCCTGTACCGGCACCTCCGCCGAAAAGAGCAGATCCTAGTCTCTCTGCCTTGATTCGTTTTCTTTTGGAAGATGAGCCGGGTGTTGCCACAAGCATATAGATGAGAAGGAGCACAACAGCTCCGAAGGATACTGCAAAAAAAGTTCTGACATTCAGATTCATACATAATTTAGACAGTGCTTCGGATTTCAGGTAAAGGATTTTTCTTTTTAATCTGAGGAAAATACAGGAAAAATTCCAATAAATTCCATATGCCTCATTTTTTCATCTCTCTGTCGGAGCATCTCAGAGTATTTTTCGGAAGCTGCCGAATCTGCTTCCGATTTCAGCGAATGAATGAGAAGAATCAGAGTTTCCCTGTTTTCATAAATCCTGTAGTTCTGCAGAAGAGCCGCTGAATCGAGTTTTCTGGATGTCCTGGAAGACTCTGCGATCAGACTCAGTGCATATGCATCCTTCTCTCTTCCCATCGCAGTGTAGACATTTCTCAGAAGAAATACAATCTCTCGATCATATGCTTCCCCGTCCTTCTTCAGTGAATCAGAAAATACTTTACGGAGCACATTCAGAGAATGAGGATATTTTTTCATTTTTTTGAGATATTCTGAATAGGCGAGCAGATGTTTTCTTTTTTCAGGAAAAAGAACTGCCGCATTCAGAAGTATCCTGCCTGTGCGTTTTCCTGAAACGTCGGTCTCCTTGAGGCACTGCACTGCAGTCCTGTACAGATTTTCAGAGAGAGGAAAATGGATGAGGCTCTTTTCAGACTCTTCTGCACAGTCGGAGTATTTCCTGTCTGCCTGCAGCTTAGTGATTTTTTTCAGAACCTCTGCTTCTTCCTCAGGGGAATGTCCTTTACTGAGTCTGTCTGAAGCAAACTTGAAATACTTCGTTTCGCCCAGTCCGGCAGAAAGCACCAGTGCCTCGTACCTGACCTTTCTGTTTTCCGGATTTTCTGCAAGATGAATCCTGGCATAGTCGAATGCCTTTGCGAGCCTTTCATCCTCCAGACAGATTTCAAAAAGAGCAAGAGAGGTTTCCGTATCCTCCGGCTTCATGGAAAGACTTGTTTCAAAATCCTTTTCTGCAAGTGAAATTCTTCCTGTGCGTCTGTAGAGTTTTCCCCTGAGTCTGTAAAAACGAAAATCTTTTTTTTCAAATTTCGTATCCGCTTTCTGAAGAATCTCTTCTGAAATTCTGTAAGGCTCGGAAATACGGAATGCAGGATCTTTGATCTCTGAAGCATTCTTCCATTCCATATAGTATTCCGCCCTTCCAAGCATCTCATCATAGGAATAAAACTCGTCAGAAAATACTGTGCCGGAAAGAAGAATGCAGATCAGAAGAAAGAATGCTTTCAATCAGACAGTCTGCCTTTTATCCGGAAATGTAAATGTTCTGACTTTCTCCATGACATCCTTTTCCAGTTCCTTTCGAATTCCAAAATGAAAAAGAACCTCTGCAATCAGGAACAGAGGAGCCATCAGAGCCTGAAGAAGATTGTCCACGAGGGCCGGCCTCCTTCCTTCGAAATAGTGTCCGACAAGCTGGATGGCCCATCCGACGATATTGATGACTATGACAAGGGTCAGGGATTCATTGAACGGAAGAAGAGATGCCTGCCAGCAGGCGTAGACAATCGGTGCAGAAATGACTGTCATCATCGAAGCAAGCATCAGATCGAGAGTGAAGTACCAGATCATCACCGCTGCAAAAACAGGCCAGATCAGAGATATCTGCATTCCGAATGCGGGAATCTGCACCCATCCGAGAGCAATGAGAGGGGAATAGTACACCATCGGAACTCCGAAAAAATGAGTCAGCTTGTTTTTAGGATGTCTGTGATAGGCAGAATAACCTGCCATTCTTTCTTCGATTGTTTTCATAATTTTCAGTCAAACGGAAAAAAGCAGAAGGTCAATTAATTTTTTAAAAAACGGATGCAGAGAATACCCGTTCTGTTCAGAGAATTGGACTGAAGTCTCTGCATCTGAAAACCTCTTGCAATGAATCTCAGTTCTGCAGAAATTGAAAACATGGTGAAAATTGACGGATCGAAACCGATTTTAGTGACCGGCGGAACAGGCTATATTGCCTCCTGGATTGTGAAGTATCTTCTGGATGAAGGACATACAGTCCACACAACAGTGAGAAACGTTCAGAACAGGGACAGATTTGCTCATCTGGAAACTGCAGCAAAAGCATCCAAGGGCCGGCTGAAAGTATTTGAAGCGGACCTTCTCCGAAAGAATTCCTTCCTGGAATCCATGGAAGGGTGCGAACTTGTCATTCATACTGCCTCTCCTTTTTTTGTGACAGGCATCAAAGATCCTGAAAGAGAACTGGTCACTCCTGCACTCGAAGGAACCAGAAATGTTCTGGATGCAGTCAATGCAAGTCCTTTTGTCAGACGAGTCGTCCTGACTTCGAGCTGCGCTTCGATATACGGAGACAATGCAGACATAAAACTCACCAAAAACGGAGTATTCACTGAAGAATACTGGAATACGACAAGTTCAGTTTCTCACAATCCTTACTCCTACTCCAAAAAGATCGCGGAAGAGGAAGCCTGGAAAATTGCATCTGAGCAGAGCAGATGGGATCTGATATCCATCAATCCTGCATTTGTTCTCGGGCCATCTCTTACAAAACGGACTGATTCCACAAGCATCAGCACAATGATCATGCTCGGAAACGGAACTTACAGATTCGGCGTGCCGGAACTCTGGTTCGGAATCACTGATGTACGGGATGTGGCAAGGTCGCATATTCTCGCAGGTTTCAGTGAAAATGCTTCCGGCAGACATATCATCTGCTCAGACTCTCTCGAACTTCTGAAGATTGCAGACATCCTCAAAAAGAAATTCGGTTCCAAGTATGCATTTCCAGGAATGAAAGTGCCTTTCTTCCTGATCTGGCTTCTCGGTCCGCTTCTCGGATTCAGCAGAAGCTACATAGAAAAAAACATCGGAGCACCGGTCCGTTTTGACAATTCCTGGGCAAAGCAGGATCTGGGACTTCAGTTTACCGATGCAGAAAAGACAATCACTGATCATTTTCAGCAGCTGATTGAAGACGGACTTGTCTGAGAGGAGAATTTCATTGAAGTTTTTTATCATTATATTTTCATTCATTACATTATCATTATATGCGGAAAATCCTCTGACCCCTCAGAGGCTCGGAAGTCCCTCTGAAACACTGAAAGTCTTTCTCGATTCGATGAACAGCTACAGAATGCATATGCAGAACAAGGATGACAAGGCGGAAGCCGATCTGGAAAAAGCTCTGAAATGCCTGGATCTGAAGGAGTTCCCGGTCATCATCAGACCGGAAAAAGGAAAACAGAGTGCAGTTTATCTGAAGGAGGTTCTGGACAGGATTTATGTTCCTGACTGGAAGCAGATTCCTTCCGAGGAAAATTCCTCCGTCCTGATGAAATGGACTGTTCCTGATACGGAAATTACTGTGCAGAGAGTCGGAGCGGGAGACAGGGAGGGAGAATTTCTTTTCAGCTCAGACACTGTTCAGAGATCAGAGGAGTTTTTCAGAAAGACGAGACATATGCCCTATCTGGCAGGAACGGGAAACGGTGCAGGCTACTCGACTCCCTGGGAGGAAAGACTTTTCCCTGCCTGGTCGCAGAAGAAATATTTTTCCCTTCAGCTCTGGCAGTGGATAGGAATTCCTGCAGCATTCCTTCTGGGAATCATGATCAGGTATCTTTCCAGAATTATTTTTTATATACTCATCAGACTCGCAAGAAAGACTCCCGGAGAATGGGATGAGCGTGTGCTGCTCGCTGCCCTGCAGCCCGGAGGTTATCTCCTTGCGACAGGTTTCTGGTTCATTCTTCTGTATGCTTCAGGAATCGAGGGCCGTGCATTTTCAGTGCTCGGTTTCATTCTGAAAGCAGTTTTCAGTTATGCGTTTATTTTCCTCGTTTCAAGACTCTGCGATGTAGTCACGCTTTTCCTGAAAAACAGGGCGGAGAAGTCCAAGAGCGTTCTGGATGAGCAGCTTGTGCCTCTTCTGAGCCGCACAATAAAACTCACTGCAGTCACTGTGACTGTTCTTCTCTGCGTTCAGAATATGGGAATCAATGTGCTTTCGATTCTCGCAGGACTCGGGATCGGAGGTCTAGCAATTGCTCTTGCGGCAAAGGACACAGCGGCCAATCTTTTCGGTTCAGTGATGATCTTCCTCGACAAACCTTTTCTTGTGGG
Organism: Leptospiraceae bacterium; assembly: GCA_035345895.1. Taxonomy (GTDB): domain Bacteria; phylum Spirochaetota; class Leptospiria; order Leptospirales; family Leptospiraceae; genus DAORDI01. Next base: position 481 of record DAORDI010000320.1, on the reverse strand, counting down.
AGACCATGTCATCATCGGCTCCTCCGAAGGATCAGTCGAAGAAATAGGATTCAGATCGACTAGACTCAGAACCTGGGATGATTCGATTGTATCGATACCAAACTCCACTGTCGCATCCGCAAACGTCAACAATATGGGAATGAGACGGTGCAGAAGAACCAACGTCACACTGAATGTAACGTACGATACCTCCTCTCTGAAAATGGAGGCCTTCCTGGAAGGAATAAAAAACATCCTGAGGAAACGGCCTGCAGTGCATCAGGATACAATGATTGTAGGATTCAGCACAATGAACAGTTCAAGCCTGGACATTATCATGCATTTTTATGCAGACACGAAGGACTGGGCAGAGGACATAGAACTCCGTCAGAACATATACATTGAAATCATGCATCTGGCTGAGGAAACCGGTGTTTCGTTTGCATATCCTTCACAGTCTCTCTATGTGGAAACATTCCCTGAAAAGGAAAAGAATGTAAAA
>DAORDI010000319.1:0-6242 GCA_035345895.1 Leptospiraceae bacterium | reverse complement strand
GAGCCTTGCTTCCGATGCGAAAGCTTATGTGACAGTAAAAAACTATGCAGGCATTGCTAAGGTGGCTCTAGCATTCACTGTGACCACGACTCCTTCCCCTGCTCCGAGCAGTCTTACCTATTCTTCAAGCACTTATTCTCTGACTGTGGGAACCCCAGCTTCCGCCATTGTTCCGACCTATACCGGTGTTCTCTCGAACTGTACTTCCACACCGTCACTTCCGTCCGGACTTACCTTAAGCTCCACCTGTTCCATCACAGGGACTGCCAGTGTATCCCAGTCGATGACTTATTATACCATTACAGGAAGCAATTCATCCGGCTCGACGTCTGCCACGATTGGACTTGTGACCGGAAATTTTCCTCCTGCAGCCCTTGCATATTCCGGTTCACCCTATTCATTCAGTCACAATTCACCGATTGCAGTGCAGTCTCCTTCCTATTCTGGAGGAGTCACATCCTGCACATCCAGTCCGGCTCTGCCTGCAGGTCTCAGTCTGAATCCGTCCACCTGTGCACTGGGAGGAACCCCGACTGCAATTCAGGGAGCGACAGGATACACGATCACTGCTAGCAACGCTTACGGGAGCACGACTGCAAATATAAACATTTCTGTCGCAACAGTTGCTCCGAGTGCTCTGACATATCTCGGGTCACCGTACACTTTCAGTCTGCCCGGGGCAGTTTCCACTGGAACTCCTTCCATTTCAGGATCTCCTCTTTCGAGCTGCACGATCAGTCCGGCACTTCCTGCAGGGATGAGCATCAATAATTCCAACTGCACAGTGAGCGGAACTCCGACAGATCCGCTCCCTCTGACGAATTATACTGTTACAGCGACCAACGTGGCAGGAAGTACAACTGCAAATATTTCAATCAAGATACAGGCGACTTACAATTTCACAAATGCAGGAGCGACCGGAAGATCAGGTCCTTCTCAGACACAGACGAATACTGCATATTCCGGAACATCTCTTCAGGGGAAAGTGACTACTGCGGGAGGGATTCAGAGATTTGTCGTACCGCTGACCGGAAATTACAATATCGAGGTATACGGAGCGCAGGGTGCAACAAATGATTCCAATTATTCCAGGGGAGCAGTGATTAAATCCACCATTGCTTTAAATGCAGGAGATGTTCTATGGATACTTGTGGGACAGCAGGGTTTGTACAATGGAACCTGTGACGCATACAATCAGGCAGGCGGAGGCGGAGGGACCTTTGTTACAAAAGGTGCAAGTATGGGAACAAGCACGCCTCTGCTGATTGCGGGCGGAGGCGGAGGTGCCTGCTGGAAAGCAGGATATGCGGGATTCTATGACGGTGATTTTTCCAGGTCACATGCCGTTGTTTCAAGTTCCGGTCAGATGGGAGGAAGTTTTGGCGGAAGCTGCACTGCAGGCAGTGCCGGCTCGGGCGGATCTGCCGGAGGCATAGCACCGGATCCTAATTATCCGACTCAATTTGATGCTGCCGCCGGCTGGCTGAGTTCAGGGAGCAGTTCTCAGACTTTTTACGCGGGCGGTCTTGGTACATTGAGTAATCCTGCAGGTGCGGACGGGGGTTTCGGCGGAGCAGGAAGTTCCTATGTATGGGTCAGTGAAGGCAAAGCAGGCGGCGGAGGCGGTTATTCCGGCGGCGGTTCAGGCTGTCACAATAATGGGGATGTAGGAAATGGCGGCGGCGGAGGAAGTTTCTATTCCGGTTCAACATATTATTTCGGATCTGCATCCACCGGAAATGCAGGGCAGGGAAAAGTGGTCATTATTTATCAGTAATTGAAAGATCCGAAAGAACAGGCCTGACTGAGTTTCTTGTCAGTATGCAGAACTCTGACCCGAAGCAAAGTCTCCCTGTTCCAGCAATGCAAAAGGAATGATGGCTTATTGAATCTGTTTCAGAATACAAGAAACCAGAAAGAGATAATAAAACCGCTTACGATCAGCTGAATGATGCAGAACCCGAGGATGTCTCTCACCTTGAGCCCTGAGACAGACAGGATAGGAACTGCCCAGAAAGGCTGAATAAGATTTGTCCAGGCATCACCCCAGGAAACAGCAAGAACTGTTCTCGAAATGTCTGCTCCCAGTCTGGATGCCGCCTCAGCCGCAGATGGTCCCTGTACAGCCCACTGACCGCCTCCTGAAGGAATGAAAAGATTCAGAATTCCTGCAGTGATGAAAGTCAGAAAAGGATATGTCGTCTGATCTGCAATTCCGGACATCATTTCTGCAATTTTTCCCGACATTGTGCTTCCGTCCGAAAGAGGGATGTTCAGAAGACTCATAATGATTCCATATAGAGGAAATATCACAAGAATTCCTGTGACGGAATGAATTGACTGCTGTGCTTTCTTCAGAAAACTTTCCGCAGATCTGTGGAGAAGAAGACAGAGAAGAAACAGGATCAGTATGACCGAATTGAGATCCAGAGACTTGAATCCTGAGATAAAAAGAACAGTCCCGGCACCTGCAGTGAGAACAGAAAAAATCCTGCTTCCGAGAAGACCGTTTTCTGAAGAAGGATTTTCTTTTTTTTCAGAAGGAAGCTCCGCAATAAGAGGGAATTCAATTCTCGAAAGAATGAAAACATTTGCCATAGAAAGAGCTGCACCGACTGCCAGAACAAGACTCAGATTGAAACTGGAGAAAACAGTGTTCTGAAGCGGTATGATTCCGATTTTTGACTGAAGAGAATGCCCCTCCGTGGACACAGTCAGAGGAATGGAGCCGGAAAGTCCTCCGTGCCATACAATGAAACCGGAATAGATGCAGGAGACAAGAAGTCTGAAATCAGTGTTCCTGTTTTTCTGCGCAAGCCTGACGGCAAATACTGTACCGAGTATGAGTCCGAATCCCCAGTTGAGCCAGCTTAAAACCACTGATACCAAAGTCGCAGCAAGTACCGAAGTCAGAGGAGAACTGACGTGCACAGCAGCTCTGTCCAGAAGTTTTTCGAAGGATTCTGATCCTGCAAGTGTCAGACCGAAAAGCAGTATGAGAGCCATCTGCATCGAAAAGGAAAAAAGGGAAAAATATCCTGTCCTGAATGCTGAGGCGATATTCTGAAAGGATACACCGAAATAAAAAAAACTGAGAATGCATAGAAAGGCATTCATAAGGACCGCGAATACAAACGGATCAGGAAACTTTTCCAGGATTTTCAGACTGAGATTTTTCATTTTAATGTCCCCTGTACATCTGTCTGTACTGATTCGGACTGACTCCGGCTATTTTTTTGAACACCTTTCTGAAAAAGCTTATGTCCTCGTATCCGACGAGATAAGTAATTTCCTGAACAGTCTCATTTCCTCTTTCCAGACAGATTTTTGCAGATTCAATTCTGGTAAACTGAAGATAGTCCACCGGTGAAATGCCTGTAGCTTCCTTGAACCGTCTGTTCAGATTTCTCTGACTCATTCCCAGTTTCTCCGCAAGTTCGTTGAACTGCTGCGGCTTGGTATAATTTTTTTCTATCCATTCCTGTGCATAAAGTATCTCTTTATCATTATGTTTTCTTCTGCCTATGAACTTTGAAAAGGGAGACTGGTAGTTTCTGTTCGGTTCAAGCACGAATGATTTTGCAAGATTCACTGCAGCATCATGTCCCGAAAATTTTTCAATCAGGTAAAGAGTGAGATCGAGTCCGGAGTTTGCACCGCCGGAAGTGAAAAGACCGGAATCCTCCGATATGAGTCCTCTTTTGTCAAGTCTCACATCAGGATACATTTCCTCGAACAGATTGCAGAACCCCCAGTGAGTGGATGCCTTTTTCCCGTTCAGAAGGCCTGAGTCCGCCAGAAGAAAGGCACCGATGCAGAGACTTGCAATCGGAATTCCCTGTCCGTGTTTTTCCTTCAGAAACGGAATGACCGGTCTGTATTTTTTTAAAGTCCACTCAATATCGAAGGAAGCGCTGGAGATTACAATGAGATCTGATTTTTCAGAATCAAAGATGGATTTTTTCGGATTCAGAACAATCCCATTATGGCAGGTAATCTGCCGACCGTCAATCGAAACCAGCTCAGCCTCAAACACCGGTTCTTCGGTGCTGCCGTTGATTGCATTCCAGATCCTTCCTGTATGGTAAAACAGATCCAACGGTCCTGTGATGAATGAACTGATTGAATTTTCCAGACCCAGAAATGTGACTTTTATCATATTTGTTCAAACAGATCCAATCGGACTGAAGAGGGCATTGCGGCCCTGCTTTTCAGTGAATTAAATTCATTACTGGACAGCAAATTTGAATCTGACTGTAAATGAAATACTTTTTCAGAAAAAAACAGTTTCCAGATACTCATTCTCTTTTGTCCGAATAGACTCTTGCACTGTTTCAGAAATCTGTTATTCTGTTTAAAGAATCATTCGGGAAGCGGGAAACCTCCTGAAGCTCGAGCCGATTCAGATTAAAATGACCGGTTCAGATTGGAACGGTTATGAATAAGGAGTTTTTTATGTCAAACGAGAATATTGGATCAACAGACAGAATCATCAGATTTATTGCAGGAATAGTGCTCGCAGGTGCAGGGTTTGCTATGCAGAGTCCAGTTTCCTATGTGCTCTGGGGCCTCGGAGCGATTATGCTTGGAACAGCAGCTATCAAGGTATGTCCTCTGTACATTCCTTTCGGAATCAGTACCTGCGCAAAAAAGTAAACGTTTTGAAAATAAGATGCTTCGATCTAATGACTGCAGATCGGGGCAGTCTTCTGCCGGTACGTTTTTTGACAGGTGAGAATTATTTAAATTCCATTTCATTTGTCCCGTCCCAGTCTGAAGCAGGCGGTTTTTTGATATATCTTCGGCACCGTTCCAGATATATGACAAGTATCCTGTCTTCAGAATTCATTCTGTGCATTTTTTGAAATTCTGATTTTGCCTTTTCGAATTTCCTTTCCCGAAACAGACGGATTGTCTTTTCCATTTGGTCCTTATATTGTAAGCATTTTGACTTTTCAGCATCACTGAAATCAATAACCTCAAACAGATTGATCGGTTTTTTCTTTCCTTTCACGAGAACTCTGTCTATGAGCCGAAATGCATAATTCTCCGTTTCCGATAAATTTCTGATGCTGTCTTCTCCAAGAAGGATTTCAGTATGATAATGTTTTGTCAGTCCTTCAATTCTGGAAGCCAGATTTACAGTATCCGAAATGACAGTAGCTTCCATTCTTTCTTCGTCGCCGACAGTTCCTAGAATCAGCTTTCCGGTGTTGATTCCAATTCCAATATCAATAGGGGGAAAGTTCATTTGTACCAGATTTCTGTTCAGTATTTTCAGCTGTCTTTTCATTTGAACTGCTGCCTGGACTGCATTGTCGGGTGAACCGGAAAACAGGGCCATGATTGCATCACCGATAAATTTGTCGATGACTCCGCTGTGATTTCGGATGATCGGACCTAAGTCTTTGAGCACAAAATTCAGAAATCGAAAATTCTCATCCGGGCTGAATTTTTCAGAAATGGAAGTATAATTTCGAATATCCGTAAAGAGAACGGTCATTTCTTTTTCGACAGCATCGCCGAGTTCAACCTCGGTAATGATTTTTCGATTTAAAAATTCAAGCATTTCGAAAGGCACAAAGCGGGCAAAGGATTTGGAAAGAGTGATCTGTTTATTCAAGACTTCCTTCTGTGCCAGCTCGTTCTCTTTCTTCAGGAAATTGATTCTGTCAGCGAGAGCCAGGGAAAGAAGAATGACTTCCAGTGCAGAGCCGATTTCCATACAGTGTAATGTAAAAAAATTATCGTTTAATACACCGGCTACATTCAGTGCGGAGATGAAAACAGCAGCAATCAGAAACAGCCAGGCCGTAAAAAATATTCTGGCAGGTTTGTATTTTTTCAAGAGAGCATTCAGGCTTACTCCGAACATTACGATTGACCAGAATCCTGCTGCAGCAAGTGCAGAGAGAAGAGCAAAATTCGGAGGAATGAAAAAATTTACCGTTCCGGATAAAACGGCTCCGCCGGTCAATATGTTCAGCGCAGTTTCGGAGCCTGTAAAATTCGTATCAGTTTTCAGGAATTTTTTTGCAAAAAAAGCCGAGAATACTACTGCAAGCGGAATAAACAGAGGAACAATATTATTCGAAATCACAGGATAGGCCTGAAGAAAAGTTACATACATAAATCCGTTTTTGGCCTCCTGCATAATGGTAAAACATATTATATATAGAATATAATATAAATATGCAGATTCTCCTGTGGAAAGAAAAATGAACAGGTTGTAAAATGCCATG
>DAORDI010000318.1:0-6323 GCA_035345895.1 Leptospiraceae bacterium | reverse complement strand
AAACAATTTAAATAGCGGGGTCTTAGGGGTTGCAAACCCCTAAATCTTTCCGATAGGAATAACCTTTCGCTTTTTTAATAGCAAAGCTTCGATGCTTACTGCTGTAAGCTGAGTTTTTGCCAAAAAAAGTCCGAACTTATAATATCGAACCGAAAAATTCGTCTGTTCCGATCGAAGCGGTCGAACCGTTTTCAGAACTGTGCGAGAATGAGAAAAACAAGGAGGATTTCATCATGCCTTTCGGATGTGAATTCAATCTGGCCTGCGTCAAGGACGTGGCACTGTATCAGCTTTTTATGAACTTCATCAGGTACTATCCTATTGCAGGAGCAGCCTTTGTCATTTTTTATATCTGGAAAAAAGACTATTTTGCCAGATTCAGAATTCAGGAAAAGTATCCTAAGACTGAAAAGATTCTTCATGAACTCAGACAGTCTGCACTGACTCTTGTGATTTTTGCAGCAATCGGGACAACAGTGTATGTGCTGAAAAGAATGAACATCCTGGACAATAAGATCTACAGAGACCCTTCTCTTTACGGAGGTGTTCCGTATATGATCTTATCCTATATTCTGCTGACTGTCTGGCATGAGACATGGTTCTACTGGGCGCACAGACTGATGCATCATAAAAAAATTTACAAATATGTGCATCTGACTCATCATCAGTCAGTAAACCCTACTCCTATCGCAGCTTATCATTTTCACTGGAGAGAGGCAATTCTCGAAGGAATCTACCCTGTAATATTTTTTATGTTTGTTCCGATGTATTTTCCTGTTTTTGTGATCCATACTTTCCATGTGATGATCCTGAACATCTGGTGGCATCTGGGTTATGAACTTTTTCCCAAAGGATTTGCAAGTCATCCTATACTCAAATGGATAAACACTTCCACTCACCATAATATGCATCATCAGAAATTCAACGGGAACTACAGTCTGTACTTCAATTTCTGGGACAGGGTGATGGGAACAAATTTTCCGAACTACGAAAAGTATTATGATGAAGTCACTGCCAAAAGAGACATTGCAGAACCAGTACAGAGTCAGGAGGAAGTGAGTCTCGGAACAGTATAATGAAAAAATGTTTTATCCCGTCGGAAATTCCAGTCAGACATTTGTCTGACTGGAATTTCCGATATCCGCCTGCACGTACCAGTTTCCTTCTGCATCTTCGCTGAGTATTCCGTTCTCCTTATAGTATCTGGATCTTTTCAGATAAATCTGTGCAGCTGTATCATTCGGATTGATTTCGAGAACCTTTGTAAATGAGGCTGCGGAAAGATCAAATCTCTGCTCTTGATACCTTGCTATTCCCTCTTCAAAAAAAGGTTTTGTGCTGTTTTTCAGTTCAATCATAAAATCAGGCTGACCGTCATACACTTCATATACTGTAATCGGATGCTGCTTTCCCTTGACTCTTACCTTGTCAATGTATCTGTAATTGTAAAGAGAAGGATTGATCATCTTAGTGAGAATCTCTTCACTGATGAGAATCGGCGAGTCATAAATTTTGGTAAGTCCTTCAATCCTGGATGCAAGGTTCACTGAATCTGCAATCACTGTCCCCTCCATCCTTTCATCAGCACCGATGATTCCGAGCATCAGATTTCCGATATGAATTCCGAAACCGACCTTGATCGGATCATAACCGACTTTCAGCCTGTGCTGGTTGTAAACTCTTATCTCTTTGAGCATATCCACAGCGGCATTCACCGCGTCCTCAGCACTTGAAGGAAAAAGTGCCATGATCGAATCGCCTATGTACTTGTCGATGAAACCCCTGTTCTTCTGAATATGAGGGTTCATCCTTTTCAGATAGGAGTTCAGAAAATTAAAATTCTCTCTGGGAGTCATTCGCTCGCTTAAATCAGTGAAAGACCTGATGTCTGAGAAAAGCACAGTCATTTCCTTCTGCATCTGATCCCCGAGCTGAATGTCTATAATGCTTTCCTTGTCCAGAAATTTCAGAAACTCCACAGGCACAAACCTGCTGTAAGACTCATTCGTAAGAGCGAGATTCTTAGAGAGAGTCTTCACTGAATTGAATGCATTTGAAAAAATCTGAGACAGGATGAACGACTGTGAAAATATAAATACAAAAACTCCCAGAGGCATAAGATTCCCATAGCCGGACACAATGATTTCATAATTATAAAGAAGATCGTTGACGACAGTGAGAACAAAAAAACTGAAACCTGAAAGGGCAGCAGCCGAACCTTCTTTTCTTCTGAAAACGGCAGCAGACATTACATAAATTCCGTATGCAGCATTTACTACAGAAAATACCTGAAAATAAACCAGGATATTGGAAAAGAAAACGGGTTTTGTAAAAATTACGATAATACAGAGAATTGAATATATAAAAATGGCTGTCTTCAGAACAAGATCATAAAATACATCCTTGAATACATACCGGATGAATGTCATAAATGCAGGTGCGGTCAGAAAAAGACTGAGGTATTCAATTTTATACTGAAGATCCCAGTCCAGATCAGGATACAGGGCGGTGATCCAGACGTCTCCCACCGTAAGCAGCCTCACTCCCATCAATGTGCAGAACCCTCCGAACACAAGGGCGGCAATGTCTTCTTTCCTCAGAAAAAAGAGTCCATAATGATAGACTGCCATAATGACAAGGCTTCCCAGCAGGAAAAAAACATACAGTGTGCCGTTCTGAGTAATCTTACGGATCTGCTCCTCTTCTCCGAGCACAATCGAATCAAACCTCATTCCTCCTTTCTTATGATGAAAATTGGAGACATGGACTGTGATTCTGACTGTTTCCTTTTCCAGAACAAAACTTTTTGTACGGGTGATATAGGCAGGACGCATCTCGGAATAGGATGTCCCGACTTTTCCGCTTTCGGAAACAAGGGTCTCCCCAACCCACATTCTGTATGCAGTTCCCATATGAGGAATTTTCAGAGTGAATATTTTCCCGACGCTTTCCTTCGGAAAATGCAGATACAGAATATATGTTCCGTATCCCATTCCTCCCGCCTTGCCTTCTTCTGTCTGAAACTCATTCCAGGAGGCAGGAACTTTCAGATATACCTCCTTCTGTCCTTCCAGATTTTCAGAAGCAGGAATGAACTTTTTCCAGAAAAAAATCCATTCTCCGTCCAGTTTCAGAGGGTCGCTCTTCAGTGCATCCGCAGAAACAGAAATATGTCCTGATTTTGCAGCAGGACTGGAGGACATTGAGGTCTTCCAGCCCGAACATGCCGAAACTGAAAAAATAAGTAAAAATATATATTTCATAAACATACTGCTCTATAAAATTCCTTTCCGAAATTACCATATATTCTGCTGATGCCGTCTTTGCAATTTGAAAAAGCAGTTTCATCAGAATGATTCTATTCTGATTTCGGGAAAACCTTCGGTCCAGATCTTCCCTTCAGATCAGTCTCTGATATCACCCATCGACGTATTCACTCAGTGCTTCGCAAAAAAAGACAGGTCCCATGCATTGTATCTTTTCTGCAGGATGTGTCAGTCAATTTACAGATATGCATTTCAGTACTTCACCCCATTGTATTCCTCGAGGACTTTGAACCAGTCGATCTGCTTTCTGGAAGGACTTTTCAGTTTTACAGTCTTTTCAAATACTTCCTTGAACTCTTCAGGGATCTGATCTTTCAGAGTGACCTTTCTTTCATAACTGAATTTCCCATTCCTGAAGCGCACAAGCAGATGCAGATCTTTTGAAGCTGATTGTGAATAGCTTCCGTCAAATCTGCAGGGTGGACCCTTGATTCTGGCATAAACGGTTTCCGAATCTCCAGTCCTGAGTTCCGTCTCAAAATTCATATAGAAAGGTCCATTTTCATCCCCCCCTCCGCATTCTGCCTTTCCATTGGAATCGACAATGTTCCATTTGACAAAATACGGCCTGTCCCTGCCTAGAAAATAAGTGAACGTATTATTACAGGGGCAGCAGCACCAGCAGCAGACAGAACCGGTCACCACGACTCCTTTAAACGGAAAGTCTGACTGCACAATTCTTTCAGATTTCAGATGTATATTATTTGTGTCTCTGACAGTAAAAATTTCCCCGGAATTCCTGTTTTTATAAACAAGCTGATTCCATTTTGCAATATGACATTCCTTGTCTTTTTCGTAAAGGAATCGGAAATCCAGAATCTCCCAGTCTTCATTTTCATATACTTTTTTGTATTTATATTTGGATACAAGATCATTAAATTCAGAACTGTTCATCTGATCTGCAGGGAAAAAACCTCCGACAATAAAACTGTCGTCCTGCTTCAGGAAAGCGTTCAGTTCCTTTTCTTCCTGAAAAACTCTGAGATACCCTGCAAATGCCCATCCGACTGAGTCACGGTACTGCACCTGCACCCAGGGAGAACGGATCCTGTCTATGACTGAAAACTCTTTATGAATCCCTGTAACCTTCCCGGAAGCCCTGTACGGCATCAGAAGAATTTTTGCTGACTCTCTGGAAGGTTCTTTTCTTAAATACAGTCCTGACTTTGTATCCACTGCAAAATACAGAGGGTTTTCGGAGGAAGTGAAGTATTTCTTTGGAAGCAGAAACTTCCTGCCCGAATTTTCCTCACTGTACTTTCCCTGATCCTTCTCTTCTCCGATCATCCTTACTTTTTCATTATGGAACAGAAAAAACTCTTTTTCATCCGTATCCTGCACGGAGACTCCAGGATACATTCTGAGATAGGCAGTTTCAGAAGAACAGAACTGCACCAGAAGCAGAATTGACAAAAGAACTGCAGAGTTAAAAATATTCAAAAAATATCCCCGGCCTTTATCCAAAAATATAAAAAATTTTATAAAAACAGGAAGCGGAGACTGAAGAAACCGCAGTCAGGCGGACTCCTTCTGTTCTACATAAACTTTCTGATGCAGTAGACGCAGAGAAATGTCGCAATTCCGATCGATGTGAGCATAATTATCCAGCCCTGCGGATTCAGTCCTTCATTCATGTGCACTCCTGTTCTTTCTGATCCCGAAATGCACCATTACAAAAGTCATTCCGAGTATTCCTAATATTACAAAAAATACAGACCTTGCGACAACTGCATTTTCGTAGGCTTCCGCAGGGGTCATTTTGTACTTTGCCGCATTCATCTGCATATATTCAGGACTCATTTTATTGATGTATTCTGTCAGATTCTGGCTGATGAAAACTGCAAGTATCAGTATCAGTATGACTGGGGTAATATATTTAATCACAAAATCAAATGTTTTCGGGATACTCCATAATGCACCCTTTTCACTCTCCTCGCGTCCCTTTTTCGGCCCGATCACCCATCCGTAGATGATGACCTGAATAGTGGCCAGGATATAGATGAGCATTGTCCCTACCCAGAAATCAGTGTAGTCAAGGGCCAGAAGATCCCTGCTGTAGTATACTATTCCCGCGGTAAGAGTCGATGTGAAAATAAAGAGTATTGCAGAGGAATATCTTCTGTGAAGATGAAAGTCCTCTTCGAGGAAGTTGATTGCAGGCTGGAGCATTGTCACTGAGGAAGTGATGGCTGCAATGAAAAGTGTGGTAAACCAGATCCCTGCAAATATGTTTCCGAAGGGCATCTGACTGAAAATCGCAGGAAGAGCTGTAAAACCCAGACTGAATGTGGAGAAATCAGAACTGCTTCCTGCCAGAAACAGAAACCAGACAGGAATGGTAATCATTCCTCCGAATACAATTTCCACAAATTCGTTCAGAGATGCTGCTGTCAGACCCGACAGAGTCACATCATCATTTTCGGTAAGATAACTCGTAAATACAAGGACTATCCCGAATCCTACAGAAAGAGAAAAGAATATCTGACCCGCAGCTGCAACCCAGACATCCGCCTTCGCCAGAGCATTCCAGTCCGGATTCCACATTTTACCGAGACCGTTCATGATTCCGTCCAGACTCAGAACACGGAAAAGAAGCACGGAAGAGCATATAAAAAGAATCGGAGCGGCAATCTTTGCAAGTTTTTCCAGTCCCTTTGCAATTCCTCTGTACACAATGAAATAATTCAGAAGATAGCAGAATATAAGAAACCAGATAATAGAGGAACCAAGGGCTGCACCGTTTGCCTTTGCTCCTGTCATAGTTTCAAACCGAAGTCCGCTGTCTGCGACTACCTGCTTAATGTCCATTCCATGATTGGCAGCCTGCCCTGCTCTCGAAAAAAAATCGACAGCATAGGCAAGACACCAGGATTCTATGAAGACATAATAGACATAGATCAGAGTAGGAATGATGATTGCAATCGCACTGCTCATCCGGAGAGCAAAACCGTCCGGCAGAAATGCAGAAAATATTGCCCTCGAACTGTGTCCCCTTTT
>DAORDI010000317.1:0-6344 GCA_035345895.1 Leptospiraceae bacterium | reverse complement strand
CAAGGCAAGCCGTCTGAATTGTACTGAAAACTACTGAATCCGTTCCATCAACAGCTCTCCAGCTTGTACCCGGAGCTGTTCCTGACACCAGCGCAGCGTTCAACCCTTTTTCTTCTGAAAGTAAAGTGGCATCAAAAAGGCTGTTAAACGTCTCAGCGGCCTGTTTCAGAAGATTCATCCTGTGAGCCAGCCAAAGCACCCTCATACCTTTGAAAAGAGCATTATGGTACAGCCAGTGAACAGCAATGACAGTTTTCCCTCCGCCTGTCGGTATCCAGACAAGCCCCGCATATTTATCAGGCTGCTGATAATAAGAACTCATTTCCTTCCATACCGCTTCCTGATAGGCATAGGGAATCAGTTTTCTTCTTTTCCCTGAAGTAGGAAGATTCTCTTTTCCATTCTCCCAATTAATTTTTGGTGATTCTATGATTACATTTGTTCTGTTGTCCATCAGCAATAATCCTTTGTCCTGATTATTATCTGACCGGAAATTGAATACCTTAAGGGCAGTTACTGCACTGAATGAGTTTTTTTATGCAATTGCAGTGCTTTTTTCAGTCTGCTAATGTATTCTTCCCGCCAATCCGCAGGCTCAATAAGTTCAGAACAGTTCAGGAATCGTCCAAGAAGAGCAAACAGTTCTTCTGAATAATTAATATTCATTTCCATAAACAGCTCGTTCTTTTCATTTCTAAAAAAACGCTGCGACGAATGAAAGTATTCTTTCTGTATATAAATCTCCGCTTCTTTTGAAAACCGCAAAACGACCTTTCTGGACGACAACCCTTCAAAAGCCTCCAAACTGTCCTTGTAGAGATCTTGAAAACTTTTTTCTGATATAGCGGCTAAATCAGTTTCTTCGTCTACCTGGAGTATTTCTCTGACTTGAGTGAAAATATAATGACGAATGTCGCCTGCATTCAGATCTTTTCCCAGGATGAAGAGTTTTCGACCTCTCAAAAGAATTGAATATACTTGTATTCTTTTTTTCTTTACAGTATTTTCCAAGTATTTTATATACGTAAACTCAACGGGCTTATTTCTCTCTCTTGCATCATTAAATATAAATAATTTATATAGCGAATCGCTTTCCAGCTGGAAAGGAAGAGATTCTAGAGAAAAATTCAATGAGCCTCCGTCAATAAAGAAGAGATACTGAGAAAGCAGAGGAAGCATCCATACCCTGTTCTTTTTATATTCCGCCTTCAGACGATATCCCTTTGAAGGTTTCGACTCAATGACTTCAAAGCCTAGAATTGAATGAATTGAATGCACGGACCGTTTGACCGAAGTCTCCTCGATGGACGTTTCTCTCTTGAAGTTTCTGGAGTATAAATTCAGTATTTCGGCAGAAGAAAGAAAGTCCTCTGCCTGAAAAATAATTCCAGCAATTTCAATTGTTTTTCTGATATGGGTAATCCTTTCCGGCTTATAATCGGATAAATTCAAAGATACAGCTCCTTTACTTTACTCAAAACATCTTTCAGTAACCGCAGTCCATTACCAGCCATTTTTGACACTATGCCTCATCTGCAGATTTGAAATATCATTGACAGATATGAATTATAAATCAGACTGCCTCTGCAGGAATGGACAACTGTTTCATTTAAGTAAGCATCTGTTTAAGGAGAACTGGAATGCCTGAAATTTCAAGATTCTATGGAATTTTCATCAGAATGTATTTGATTGACAGTGAGTATCCCCCCGCCCCATATTCATATTAAATATGGGGATTATGAAGCAGTGATGGAACTGAATAATCTGAACATTATTCAAGGCAGCATACCCAGAAAATGCCGTCAGATGGTGAGAGAATGGGCGGAATTCAATCAGCAGGAACTTTTGGATTCTGGGACAGCCAGAACTTCCATACTGTTCCCCCACTGGAGTAATATACACTGAAAAAATGCAGACAGATCAGAGAATATATTTTTTACTTGGGATTTTTAAATGGCGAAGAAATAGAAACGGATTTGAAGAACCTAATCGGAAAATATGTTTCACTGGAAGATCTTCATACTGCCGGAATAAATGAGGAATGGGGATGCCTGGAATTTCTTGCCGGAAATGCGGACATTGAACCAATGACTTTATATAAATATGCAATACAGAATCGGCTGACTGAATCTGAAATCTCATTGACATCCAAGAATTAAAAACCGGACTGCAAGGACATGAATTTCGTAGAGACACTTATAAAATCTGAGACAGGGTTCGAAATTGACAACGGAGATGCATATATGAAAACCTTTCTGATTATCAGTACAATTGCCGGATTCTTAATCAAGCTGTGTTCGATTGGAAATCGGAGAATTATTCAGTGTTTTGAACAGGATCAGTGAATGATTCTGAAAAAGTATGGAGCTTTACAAGTCTTTCTGGCCGCAGAATTGGATTGACGGCCGGTACATTCATATAGAAATTGAAAACGATTGAAGCGGCTGCAGCTGTTCCGTCCGCATCTCCGGAAGAGACTGCTGAAAAATCAGTTTTAATGAGTTTATTTCTAAAGAAAGAACTCCTAAACAGGGATTCAGAATGACAGAGACATTCTGAAAGACCGGACAGAAAAGGCAGAATAGTCTGTCTGCTCAGTTAAGCCGAAAGAAGATAAGAAAGAACTGTCGGCAATCTGAGCATCTTTATAAGTGAGTCATTGACAGAATATAGACAGGAACCAGACTGTGAAATAATCATAGTAGGAAATCTGTTTCGAAAAACCGGATACGGAAAAACTGGATGAATGCAAACGAGAAAAAAAGAAAGATCATGATTGTCGATGATGAACCTTTGAATCTTCTGGTTCTGAATGAAACACTGAAAGATACTTATGATCTGAGCCTGATAGACGGAGGGGAATTGGCCGTTGAAGAGGCTAAAAAGAATCTTCCGGATCTGATTCTTCTGGACGTGATGATGCCTGATATCAGCGGACATGAGGTCTGCAGACAGCTCAAAGCGGATTCGAACACAAAACATATCCCGATCATATTTGTATCCGCAATGTCGGATATGAAGGATGAGGCTTACGGCTTCACTCTTGGAGCAGTGGACTATATTACAAAGCCGGTCAGGCCTGCAATTGTATCTGCAAGAGTAAAGACGCATCTCTCTCTCGTAAGGATGGAAGAGCTGGAAAGAACTCAGCTTCAGATCATTCAGAGCCTCGGTTATGCGGCAGAATACAAGGATGACGACACTGGACAGCATGTGGTCAGAATGAGCCACTACTGCAGACTGATTGCAAAGAATGCAGGACTGAGCGGGGGTAGAGTCGAGGAAATTTTCAGGACTGCACCGATGCACGACATCGGGAAAATAGGCATCCCGGACGGTATACTGAAAAAAAGCGGAAAATTGGATGAAAATGAATGGAAAATAATGAAAAATCATCCTTTGATCGGAGCAAAGATAATCGGTGATCATTCAGAAGGGCTTCTCAGAACAGCCAGAATGATTTCCCTCTCCCACCACGAAAAATGGGACGGAACAGGCTATCCTTACGGTTTAAGAGGGAAAGAAATCTGCATTGAAGGAAGAATTACTGCCATTGCGGATGTATTTGATGCACTCACATCGGCCCGTCCTTACAAAAGACCCTGGTCAATGGAAGAGGCAGTCGCATATTTGCGCAGCGAGTCAGGAAAACATTTTGATCCTGAGCTCGTTCAGATATTTCTGTCCGAGCTCCCCTCAGTGACCGAAATCGGAAGAAAATGGAAGGAAACAGCAGACTCATAGGCTGTCTCCGAAAAATCATTTCCTTTCGTTCAGACTCCAGTCATATTCTGTATATTTTATCCTTGCATTGTCCGGGATCTTTGCTTTCATATAGGAGCGGAGAAATGGAATCAATCCCGGCTTTTCAAAATCCTTTCTGAACCAGTCGAAGATGGAAGATATGTACAGAGTATTGTCCTTTTCAGAATAATAATTTTTCTTACTGTCATTCAGGAACCTTGCAGCCGCATTTTCCATCTGCGTGCTCAGATTTTTTCCAGTATAGACCTCGCTTTGAAGATGAGGGCATCCTATTGATGCGCATACAACAGTAAAATGGATTCTCGGTTCTCCAAAATCCACCCTGAGCCTTGAGTGTTCAATCCAGTCCAGATTCCTTTCCTCCCCGAGAAGTCTGAAGAATTTTTCCTTCCAGGCTGCCCCCGGAAGAAAGCCGATCTTTCTGATGCTCTTCAGAGGATAATTCTTCAGAATAAGCTCAATCGTATATGCATTGTATGCATTGATGAGAAAAGCCATTTTATCTTCACGGCTGAAACCGTTATATTCGGACTGACTGACGGATGAAAGTTCTTCCAGATATTTTTTCAGGCCTTCCCTGTCTTTCTGAAATCCGATGTAACTGACAAGTCCGTTCTGAACATATTTCTTCAGAAGACCGTCAAACTTCGAATGACTCTGATCGAATGAATGCAGTGCTGTTACAAAAAATGCAAATATAATTAATATGTATCTCATAATCCCCTCCTCCATGAGTGAAACTTCTGCAGAAAGTTCAGAAGTTTTTCCGGTTTGTGCTTCTTTTTCCAGTTCCCTGCGGCATACTTATTCGCCTCGGACATAGTGGGATATGAATGCACGGTTCCCAGAATCTTATTCAGACCGATTCCATGTTTCATTGCAAGAACATACTCTGCAAGGATTTCTCCGGCAGAAAGAGCTGCTATCGTCACTCCGAGTATCCTGTCACTCCGCTTTTCAGTAAGCACCTGAATAAAGCCCCTGGCTTCTCCTTCCGTTACTGCCCTGTCCAGTTCACCTATGTCATATTCGGTTTTTTCATACTCAATTCCGTTTTCCAGTGCCTCTTTTTCGGATATGCCCACTCTGGCAATTTCCGGATCAGTGTATACAGTCCGAGGCATCACTCTGTAATCTGCCTTGAATGTTTTTGCAAATCCGAACAGTGCATTCACTGCCGCATACCATGCCTGATGAGCTGCTGCATGCGTCAGCTGAAACGGACCTGCTGCATCGCCGCAGGCGAATATATTGGGATAATTTGTCTGCAGATAAGAATTTACTTCAATGGAACCCTTTGAAGTAAGACGTATCCCCAATTCTTCCAGTCCGAAGCCCTCGGTCCTCGCCTTTCTTCCAGTGCATATCAGCACCTCATCAAAAAATATTTCATTTATTTTATCATTACACTGTATCTTTGCCTTTTTTCCCAGGATGTTTTTTTCAAACTGAAGAATTTTTCCTGAGGCGATGATTTCTATTCCTTCTTCGATGAAAACTTCATAAAGGAAAGAAGACAGTTTTGCATCTTCCGAAGGAAGAATTCTTTCGGCGGCTTCGACAAGTACAACCTTTGATCCAAGTCGGGAAAACGCCTGAGCCAGTTCGCAGCCGATCGCCCCGGCCCCTGCAACAAGAAAAGTCTTAGGAAGTTTTTTCAGATTCCAGAGAGTCTCTGAACTTAAATAACCCACATCTTTCAGGCCGGGAATGTCCGGTATGAACGGTTCCGCTCCGGAAGCAATTACAATGTTTTTTGCAGTGATTTTCCTTTCACCTATCTGAATTTCAAAAGGTGAGAGAAGTTTTGCATCTCCCCGAATGCATTCCACTCCCAGTCCGGAATACCTTTCAATTGAGTCATTCGGTTCAATTTTTCGGATCACGGAATGAACCCTTTCCATGATTCTGGAAAAATCAAAATCTATTTTTGCAGAATTGAGTCCGTACTGTTCCGCCTTTTTCGCCAGATGAATTTTCTTTGCTGCAGAGAGCAGAGTCTTGGAAGGCACGCATCCTGTATTCAGACAGTCCCCTCCCATTTTATTCTTCTCAATGAGCAGAGTCTTTGCTCTGACAGCTGCGCTGATGTAAGAGGTGACAAGCCCTGCCGCGCCTGCACCTATGACTGCTATATTATAATCAAATTTATCAGGTTTTTTATAGTTTGCATAAAGTCTTCTGTTCTGAAGAAAACTCAGGAAAAATTTTGCAGCAATAGGAAGCATCCCCAGTGCCGCAAAAGAAATCATTAAAACAGGAGAAAGTATATCCTTCGGTGAATTCAGAGAAACAAGCTGAGTTCCTGCATTTACATAGACAAAAGTTCCGGGAATCATCCCTATCTGGCTTACTGCATAAAAGGAACCGAGTGAAATCTCAGTCAGTCCCATCAGAAGATTGATGAGAAAAAAAGGAAAAGCAGGAACAAGTCTGAGTGAAAGCAGATAAAGTTTTCCATCCTTGCGTATTCCTGAATTGACCGTTTCCATCTGATCCTTGAATTTTTTCTCAATCGATTCTCTGAACATATATCTGGATACGAGAAAACTGAGAGATGCTCCTATTGTGCTTGCAAA
>DAORDI010000316.1:0-6349 GCA_035345895.1 Leptospiraceae bacterium | reverse complement strand
CCTGCAGATCATTTTATTTTTCGTAGTCTTCCATCGGAAGGCAGGAACAGAAAAGATTTCTGTCTCCGTACACATTGTCGATCCGACCGACGTAAGGCCAGAATTTGAAATCTCTCAGTCCTTTTACCGGATATGCAGCCTTTTCTCTGCTGTAAGGATGCGTCCAGTTTTCAGATGCAATCTTTTCAGCAGTATGAGGCGAATTCTTCAGAGGGTTGTCTGTCCTGCTGATTCTGTTTTCCTCCGCATCCCTGATTTCTTCACGGATATGAATCATCGCTTCAATGAATCTGTCCAGTTCATAGAGAGATTCGCTTTCTGTCGGTTCGACCATCAGTGTTCCCGGAACAGGCCAGGACATTGTAGGGGCATGGAATCCGTAATCCATAAGCCTTTTTGCTATGTCTTCCACTTCCACGCCTGCGGACTTGAACTGACGGAAATCGAGAATGCACTCATGTGCCGCAAGACCGTTCTTTCCCTTGTAGAGAGTAGGATAGTGCTTTTCCAGTTTTTTGGAAATATAGTTTGCATTCAGGATTGCAGTCATTGTCGCTTCCTTCAGACCGGCTGCGCCCATTAAACGTATGTAGACATATGAAATGAGCAGAATGTTTGCACTTCCGAAAGGGGATGATGTCACGGATCCTTCTGTATTTCCGCTTCCGTTGTCGTAAAGAATATGTCCCGGAAGGAAGTCTTCCAGATGTTTTCTGACGCCGATCGGACCGACGCCAGGACCTCCCCCCCCGTGAGGAATGCAGAAGGTCTTGTGCAGATTCAGATGGCAGACGTCTGCACCTATGTCAGCGGGTCTGCAGAGACCTACCTGAGCATTCATATTTGCGCCGTCCATATACACATGAGCACCGTGAGAATGAATGAGCGTGCAGATTTCCCTGACAGTCTCCTCGAATACACCGTGAGTGGAAGGATATGTGATCATTAAAACACCTATATTCTGAGAATGCTCACCGCATTTTTTCCTGAGATCATTCAGATCCACGTTTCCATCACTGTCGCAGGCAACAGGAACCACTGTGTAACCTGCCATTACAGCACTCGCAGGGTTTGTTCCGTGGGCTGAAACCGGAATCAGGCAGATGTTTCTGTTTCTCTGACCTCTGGATATATCATAATTACGGATTGTAAGAAGTCCTGCATACTCTCCCTGAGAGCCTGCATTCGGCTGAAGAGAGACTGCACTGAATCCGGTGATTTCACAGAGATAAGTTTTGAGTTCATCAAATATTCTGAAGTAGCCTGCTGCCTGTTCTTTCGGTGCAAAAGGGTGAATGTCGGAAAAGTTCTTCCATGTGACAGGAATCATTTCTGTTACAGCATTCAGCTTCATTGTGCAGGAACCGAGAGGAATCATTGCTGTATTCAGTGCAAGATCACGGGATTCCAGTCTGTGGATGTACCTCATCATTTCTGTTTCAGAGTGCCAGGAGTTGAATACAGGGTGGGTCAGGAATGCGGAAGTTCGCTTCAGTTGATCAGGGATATTTCTATTTTCATTATACTGTATTTTTATTGCCTTTGTGCTCAGAACTGAAAGAATTTCATTCAGATCCTCTTCCTCTGCAGTTTCAGGAATGGAAATTCCTATGCAGCCGTCTTCAAAGTATCTGAAATTCAGCTTTTCTGTTTCAGCTTTTTTTCTTACATCAGAAACATCGGTTCCTTTCAGTCTGACCTTCAGCGTATCAAAAAAAGACTCATTCAGCTGCTCGTGTCCTGCTTCTTTCAGTGCAGAGTTCAGGGCGGATGCAAGCGAGTGAATTCTTTCGGCCTTCCTTTTCAGTCCGTTCGGGCCGTGATATACTGCATAAAAAGAAGAAAGAACAGCCAGCAGAACCTGTGCAGTGCATATATTGCTTGTAGCCTTGTCTCTTCTGATATGCTGCTCTCTAGTCTGAAGTGAAAGCCTGAATGCAGGTCTTCCTGAAGAGTCTTTGGATACACCTACAAGTCTTCCAGGCATATTCCTCTTGAATTCATCCTTTGTTGCAAAATAACCTGCGTGAGGTCCGCCGAATCCGAGAGGAAGTCCGAATCTCTGAGTGGAGCCTACGACCGCATCTGCGCCGAATTCGCCCGGTGGCTTCAGCAGAACCAATGACATAATGTCCGCTGCGACTGCCGTTCTCACTCCGGCATCGTGTGATTTTTTAATGATGTCTTCTATATCTTCTATCTTTCCGTCCGTATCAGGATACTGAATGACTGCGGCAAAGTATTCTTTGGAAGGAATAAACGAATGAATGCTGCCTGTTTCAGTGAGAATTCCAAGAGGGGCGCAGCGTGTCTTTACTACGTCGATTGTATACGGATGGCATTTGTCGCTTAAGAAAACTTTTCTTCCATTCTCTTCTCTCTGATGATAAAACATATTCACTGCTTCTGCGGCTGCTGTGGATTCATCAAGCAGGGAAGCATTTGCAATCTCCATTCCTGTGAGATCCGTAATCATCGTCTGAAAATTTAAAAGTGCTTCCAGTCTCCCCTGTGCAATTTCTGCCTGATAAGGGGTATATGCAGTATACCATCCGGGGTTTTCCAATACATTTCTCAATATGACCTTAGGCAGATGCGTTTCATGGAAGCCAAGTCCAATATAATTTCTGAACACTTTATTTTTGGAAGAAATTTCTTCGAGAAGCTTCAGAACTTTTTCTTCATGAAGTGCTGCAGGAAGATCCAGGTCTTTTGTCAGCCTGATATTTTCGGGAACGATGTCTGAAATCATTTTTTCAAGAGAAGAATAACCTACAGCATTCAGCATTTTCTGCAGTCTGTCTCCCTGGCTCCCGTTGTGTCTGTCTGCGAAGTCTGCAGAAATGTTCAAGCGCTGCTCATTATTTTCGGAAATTGGTTTCATTCACTTCTCCTGAATTTGTTTCACTTACCAGATTTTTGAACCTCAGGTTCTGAAAAACTCAAATTTTTCCGAAGCGCGGGGGAGAAATGTCAGGGGAGACGATGATTTTTGTCTGTATCTTACTAGAATTCTTTATAAGGGCCTGACCGGGATCTTGGACTGGAAACCTTTTCCAAAAACATTTCTTTACACGGAGCTGCAGCCGAAGAATCTGAACCTATGGAATTTTTACTGAAACTCGAAGAGATATTGAAAGACAGGAAGGCAAAACTGCCGGAAAAGTCGTACACTGCAGAACTGTTTAAGTCAGGCATTGACAGGATACTGAAAAAAGTGGGAGAGGAAGCCGGAGAGGTGATCATTGCTGCCAAGAATACGGACAGAGAAGAGATGATCCATGAAGCGGCTGATCTTCTTTTTCATCTTCAGATGGTGCTTGTGGAAAAAAATATATCTGTCTCTGAAGTTGTAAAGGAGCTTAAGTCCAGGCATTCCTGAAAAGGCCTGTGAGTGTTCCGGATGAAGGAAACTCAGAAAGAATGCTGGGATGACTGGATGAAGTCGGCTCAGTCCGGCGACAGTCCTGCCTATTCCAGACTGCTTCACGAAATTTCCTTCGAGCTTTCTTTCTATCTGGCAAGAAGAGTTTTTGAAGAAAGCGACAGGGAGGATGTTCTTCAGGAGATACTGATAGGCATTCACAAGGCAAGGCATACATATGATCCGAAAAAATCCTTTGTTTCCTGGATGTATGCAATTGCAAACTATAAAGTCATTGATTATATCAGAAAAAAAAAGAAATCGGCAGATTCTTCAGCCGAGTTTACAGATGAGACTGTTTTTCCGGAGGAGATTACTGAAGACGGCACTGAGGAGAAAATGAATCTCCTGAAAAAGGCAGTGTCCGAACTTCCTGAAAAGCAGAGGAAGACAATTGAGCTTATGAAATTTAAAGGCCTTTCCCTGGAAAGAACATCGGAGATTCTCGGGATTTCTGTTTCGGCTGTCAAAGTGAATTCGCACAGGGCAATGAAAGCGGTAAGGAATAGACTGAAAAAATGAAAACAGAGAAACTGATTGATATACTGCAGGACAATCTTGCTCCTGTAAAAAAAGAATCCCTGTGGATGACCGCCTCAATCTGGATGACGGTTTCTTCCTTATGGTGGGTTTTCCTGCTTTTTCTGAACAGTTTTCATTATAAAATAATTTTTCCTGTTCCGGATTTGAACCTGACTGCTCTCATTCTGTTCTTCAGTATTTCAGTTTTTTCTGCAGTGCGTGAAAACCATCCATTGGGAAACTCTTCAATTTATACTTATATTATATTATTTTTTATCCTGTTCCGTGTTCTGTCCGAGGGCATCCCTGCTATGAAGGAGTCGACTGAAGGAAGTTTTTCATTTTCGCATCTGCTCTGCCCGTCTGAGATTCTGCTGTTCAGCATAGTCCCTCTGTTTCTTTTCGGATTTCTTTTCCGTAAGGGGTACTCAGTGAATCCCGGAAGGCAGTTTATGATCACAGCGGCTGCATCCCTCTGCATAGGCGAGTTTTTTCTCCGCTTTATTTGCAGGGATGCTTCCCTTGTTCATCTCTTTGTCTGGCACTTTCTTTTTTATTTTCCGATCGGCCTTCTTTTTATGCCTTTCTCAATAAAGCTGTTCCGTTCTTTATGATCTGTTTTTGAAGCAGTTCCAGATAATCTGACACTGCCCTGTATGTTCTGCCTCGTGCCAGTTCAGGAGCATCAGCACATCCTTGAATGTTCTGTCCGCATCCGGATAAGGCTTTTCCGACAGTCTGACCAGATCAAGTTTTCTGAAAAAAGCACAGTAGTCTTCAAATGTTTCTGACAGAATTTCTCTGACTGAATTCAGCGGAATTCTGTTTTCTGTATCCGGAACAGATCCGCCTGCAAACCCTGTGACAAGTTTTTCATTTTTGGGATTCTGTTTTAGAACTCTCACATTCAGGTACCTGTCCAGAGTTGCCGCACAGTGCAGAACCTGCCAGTGAATATGAGCCCTTCCTTTTTCTCCATAAGGCAGTTTCCAGTAAAGAGCTTCTTCCGCTTTCCCGGAATCTTCAATTTCCTTCAGAAGACCGATCAGTCTTGACCGGATATAGGTATGCTGTTCGAGGAATGTTTCAATAGGGTTCATGGTTTTCTCCCGCAAGCATCAGATTTTTCAATGCCTTCAGTCTGTCAAGATGAGTCACTCTTGCCGTTTCATTTCGAAGAGCGATTCTGATCAGTTCGCTGGCTCCGATTCCCCTCAGTTCTGATTCTTTCCTGAGCAGATCAAGCTCCTGTTCTGAAAGAAGAAGCTGGAACCTTCTGCTGTAGTTTTCCTTTTTCACAGTATCTACGTAAAACGGAATGATGCACCTGTCCAGCTCTTTAGCACACGAAATATCGGAAAACTCTCAGAAAAGCACAGCAAAATTCTGTGAAAAGTTCTGCGGGCGGTCTCAGATTTTATCTGTTCAATATAATATAAATATTCTAAGACCTCTCTATCGGATGAGTTCTGGAAAATCATCCAAATTTTTTAAATTTAATTTCAGATTGAGTATATGAAAATCCTTGTGCTGAAACTGAAATCGACAGGTACAACGTCAATTTTTTTGACCCTGCATCTTTTTTTTTCTCTGAAATTTTATGACGTACCGACTTTTAAAATAAGGGTTCTCGAACAGAGAAATTCGGCAGGCGGGGAATTACGTGGCAAAAACATCACTGGCAAAAAAAGAGGAAAGAATACTCACTGGAGAATTCTGGACGGCAAAACAGAGACAGGCTCACAGCCTTCATTATGCAGTAAGTTACAGAGCGGCTTTCAAGCCTGAACTTCCTCAGTTCTTTATCAGGGAATTTCTTCCTAAAAAAAAGTCCACAGTCATGGATCCTTTCGGAGGCAGAGGAACAACCTCCATTCAGGCGAATCTGGACGGACATTTTGCTGTGCACAATGATCTGAATCCGATGGCTGTATTTCTCGGAAGGTCCAGACAGGTCATTCCCCGGATTGAAGAATCGGAAAAACTTCTCAGCAGCCTGGATCTTAAAAAAAGATGTGCTGAAGAGGAAAAGGACAGAGGTCTCCGGGCATTTTTTCATAAGAATACTCTCAACGAAATTAAGAATCTCCGCAGATACTTTCAGAATGACGACAGTCCTGTAATGAAATACGTAATGCTGACTGCATTGTCGAGACTGCACGGTCACTCAAAAGGCTTTTTTTCCGTATATACATTTCCTCAGATTTCCATCAGTCCTGAATCTCAGAAAAGAAACAATATCAAAAGAAATCAGACGCCTGATTACAGAGAAATTGTTCCGAGAATACTGAAGAAAATGAAGACAGATCTGTCCGATCCTCTGCCTCCGTTTTATCATGAATTTTCCAAAGAAAATCAGTATGTAAATTTTTCCTCGGATTCCATTTCTGCAGTCAAATCAGG
>DAORDI010000315.1:0-6406 GCA_035345895.1 Leptospiraceae bacterium | reverse complement strand
TCCGGCACATCAAATCTATCCTGACTCATATAACCAATACTAATTATACTAAAAATTGTACAAGAAGGTTTTGGAACGCGCTCTTAACAGTAAATTTTCTGAAAAAAAATTTCTGACTGTAATATTCCTATATTTCAGTTCGTCAGAGCAGTATAGATAAATAAAATATTCTGCATTTCGAGGGCTTGATGGAATTAATGCTTTTTTTCCTGGATACTGTATGGATTTTATCCTTTTTCATTTTTTTAGGTTTTCTTTTTTATCCAAAAGGATTTGTCTCAGGTTCAGTCCTGATTAATGTATCCATGTGGCTCTGCATAGGCTCATCGTTTTCAGTTGTATCCTCAGTGATTCTTGTCAGGCTCAATTTTCCCGGCAAAACTTTCCTCCTTCTTCTTCCAGCCTTAATCCTGTACGCTGTTTTCAGGCATATAGACAGGGATACGGAATTTGTACAAAACCGCTTTTTTTCGCCGATAGACAGGGAAGATTACAAGGTTTTAGACAGAAAAACAGCTTTTTTTGCACTCGGTGCAGTTTTTCTGCTTTCACTAACATTTTTTTATTATCCATTTATATATAAAAAATCTCCCGGTCTTTACTCTGTCAGCGGCGGGGACCTTTCCATTTATATGAGGATGTCTGAATTCTTTGTGCAAAATGGTTTTCAGGCCAATCTTCCTGAACACAAAGAACTTCTTCCGCCCTATTCAAATTGGAGTATCCTGACTTATATAGTGTCTCAGCAGAAGGGATATGGGGGAGGTTTGTTTGCCGGAACTCTGACGGCACTTCCTGCAATGACTGTCTCCTTTTCTTCAGAGGCAGAGGCATACACAATATCTCTGGCTGTTTCCATGCTGTCTGCGGTTTTGTCTACAGGAGCTTTTCTCGGTTATCTGTACAACAGAGGCGGGAAATACACATTTGTTTCTATGATCTTTGTGGCTACTTCCAATCTTCTGCTTTGGTTTGCGGCCAGTCATGCAGCACCGGCGCTTTTTGCAAGAGGGATTTCATCTGCCTTGCTTCTATTGGTTGCATTGGGTCTCTGTTCCGGCGGACGGGTTCCCGTTTTAGGTATACTTTGGATTGGAGCTGCTCTTATCCTTGTTTATCCTCCTGTGGCAGCTTCTTCCTTAGGAATTCCTTTGTTTGTATTTTTTGGATTTCGGCTGTCTGAATTGATGTTTCAGCAGGAAGGGAGAAAGGTCAGCGACAGAATAAAAGAAATTGCTTTTCTGTTCCTTCCATACTTTGTTTCCTTTTTTCTCATTGTTCTTCTGTCCGGATTTGAATACAGAACAATACTGAACTTTTTTCGCTTTGCTGGATTTCAGGGAGCTGATTTCGGACTGAAAGGCCGAGATTTGCTTCTGGCATTTTCCGGAGCATTTGATTTTGACCTTCTGTTTCCATCCACTGTGTTAAAGTCCAGCACACTGAAGGCAGGCATAGCTGCATCCGGACTTCTCTATCTATTTGCGGCTTTCGGAATTTTCAGCCGCAGGAATCTGCAGTTTTCCATTCTGACCTTTTTTCATCTGCTGGTCATTTCCCTTGCTGCGTATCTGTATCTAAGCGGAACAGCTACTCAGTATGCAGGCATACGGTTTACAGAAACAGGCTCCATTTTTCTCACGGGAGTTGCAGGCATAGGTTTTTTGATTCTGGCTGAAAAACTGAAATCAAAGTATTCTTTTCTTCAAGAAAAATCTGTTTATATTGCATTTATCATTATTCTTTTTTTTGCTTATATGATTCCTCAGCTGGAAATTAAAAATCATTTCTGGAGCAGAGTTCTGGGAAAAGAATCTCATGATCATTCCTTCTTTTATGATAAGACTGCACTAAATATGGCTGACTATCTGACTCAGGAACAGAAGAAAAAAAAAGACTCCATTGTATACTGGTTTGATGCTGGCCCTGTTTCTTTTGCCGGATCTGAAGTTCTGATGAGAAAAGTTCGGTATTTTGAGGTTTATAATTATGATTATTATAATTATATAAAATCACATTATTGGTGGAAGGATGTGGAGCTGGACATTTTAAATGACAGCTATCTGAAAAATGCTGTATTTGCTTTTCCGCCCTTTTGGAGACAGAAAATTATCACAGACTATTCCGGTTTCAGTTCACCGCCTACCAAAGAATTCGGTGAATACAAGATTTACGATACGGTCAATTCTTCCGGTGCAGTGTTTATAGGTGATGCATGGAATGCACCGATCAAAGCGGATGCAGTTTCATGGGGAAGATATTTAAAAGGAAGGGAAGGCGGATTTGTATTCTGGTCTGTAAAAGAAGTAAGTATTGCAGCCGAGATGAATGTAATTCCAACAGACAAGGATATGGCTGTGGGTATATTTCATGAAAAGAAAAATATTAAACTTCGTTATGATCTTCCGAAATTAATGGAAAAACACAAAGTCAGATTCAAAATGAAACTCAGCAAAGGTATGAATGTATTGAGGATCTCTCCTATCAGCAAAACTGCTGCAGAGACCCAATGGGGACATATCAAGCGTTCTGAAACACCGTGGCTTCTGTTTACTGAGGTCAACATCACGAAACCTGAAAAAGAAGTAGAGGAAGGCATTTACCAGATGTAGCATATGCTGTCTTCCTGCTTGACAGTAATTATGCAGATATGAGATCTGTCTTCTCATATCCATTGATGATGAAATGGGATTAAGCATATTATGCATAGGGTAAACCAAACAGCATTTTTCAAATCTATGTTCAAAGGCATCAGCTTGGTCCTTTTGCAGAATTACGTCTGTTCCGAGTCAGCTCCATCGCGTAATTAAACTTAAAGAGGCCGAATGAAAATATCGCTGATTATTCCAATTTATAACGAGGCAGATCATCTGAAAAGTTTTCTTTCCCAGATTGATTCTCTTGCGCTGCCTGCTGAAAAAGAGCTTGTTTTTGTCGATGACTGTTCGAAAGACGATTCCTTCGCCATACTTCAAAGCCATTCCTTTTCCAGTTCGTACAGAATTATTAAGCATGAAAAGAATCAGGGCAAGGGTGCAGCTTTAAGAACAGGCATCAACGAGGCGACTGGGGATGTCATACTTGTTCAGGATGCTGATTTTGAATATGATATGACCGAACTTCCCGGTCTCATCAGACCAATTCTGGATGGAAAGGCGGACGTTGTCTATGGCTCGAGATTCAGAAAGGAATCCAGACAGGTTCACAGAACATTTCATTATCTGATCAATCGGATTCTGACACTCCTCAGCAATATACTTTCAGGACTGTATGTGAGTGATATGGAAACCTGCTACAAGATATTCAGAAGCGATATTATAAAGAATATAAACCTTCAGTCCAACAGATTTGGATTTGAACCTGAAGTCACTGCAAAAGTCGGCAGACTGAAAATAAGAGTATTTGAACTGCCTATTTCCTATTATCCCCGAAACTATATTGAAGGAAAAAAAATTACATGGAAAGACGGTGTCGCTGCTGTCAGGCATATCATATTCTTCAATCTGCTTCAAAGAAAGAAAAATTACTTTAAGAAAGAGATGCCTGAAAAATACATTCCGAAGGACTTGAATATTCTCTGAGTTGACAGAATGACTTAGGTTTTATAATACACTATTATATGAAGTCTTTACAGATTTCTACTCTCTAAGTAAGTACGCAGCTTTAAAAAAGCTGAAGACAGTGCCGAGAAAGCATATAGAAAGAAATCTTATCAGGAAAATAAGTCTCTTAGAGGAGGCTGAGTGTTTATACGCCGGTTCATTCCGAATGAGTTCATTTTGAAAAGGTCAGCAGATCAACTGAATTCTGTCAGTTCATTTTTTCTGCTTGCGCTGCTTAAAATAATTCTTTTTCAATTATTTTCCTCCGACTACCCTGACCGTCTTTTTCTTCCATTCCTGAGAAGATTTGCTGAGAATCTGACTGAGGGACTCTTTTCTGATCCTTGGCTGCCATTCGCAGTCGCACAGCCGGATTCTTTTCCATATCATCCGATGATGCTCTATGCATATGGAGTATTTCAAATTCCTGCAGTTTTTTTTCCCTCCCTGTCTAAATTCCTTTTTATTCTCCCTTCCGTTTTTGCTGATCTGCTCATTTATACTGTTCTTCGGAGAATGTTTCCGGCTCAGAGGAGAGCAGTCCTTGTTCTTTATGGGCTTTCTCCGGTGCTTCTTTATTCCATTTATATGCATGGTCAGCTGGACATTTGGCCTACAGCCCTTCTTTTTTATTCATTATATCTCTTAGTTAATGATAAAATAATTAAGTCATCATTATTTTACGGAATTGCATTGTGTTTCAAAGTTCATATTGCCGCAGCTCTGCCTCTCTTTCTGTATTATGTCTGGAGGAGGAAGGGTCATATATCAGCTGTACAGTATGCAGTTTCGATTTTTCTCACTTATTCTGCTGTCGGTCTGCCCTGGTACCTCAGCTCCTCCTTTCGATCTATGGTACTTGCCAATTCAAAGCAGACTCTTCTGCTGAGTTTCTATTACAGTATAGGCACAAATCAGCTGTATCTTGCCGTTTCAGCAATCCTTATCATATATCTCAGGTTTATTTCCTATCATAAGGTAAACAAGGAACTGCTTACAGCCTGGCTTTCTGTCCTTTTTTCTGTATTCGTCCTTCTGATTCCTCCTGCTCCGGGATGGTATGTCTGGCTGCTTCCTTTCCTGATGTATTTTTATCTGAAGTTCATCCGGAATCGGGTGCAAATTTCAGGATTATATAGACTTTTAATTGTATCCTTTTTAATGTATTTTGTATTTGGATGGACAGGTGATTATGCTGATCTTAAGTTTCTGGGAACAGTGCTTGATTTCAAGCTCTTTGATGCAAAAACAGTAAACCTTTTTTATACATTTCTGCAGGTTTCTCTTTCGGTAAATCTGTATGTCATCTACAGGAAAGGAGTCCGTTCAAACAGAATCTATACAAGACCGCAGTCCATACTGATCGGAATAGGAGGGGACAGCGGTGCAGGCAAGTCTACGCTGCTTCATTCACTGGAAAGACTGCTTTCTCCTTCAGTGACTTTGCTGGAAGGAGACGGTGATCACAGATGGGAGAGAGGGAATCTGAACTATGAAAAGATCACTCATCTCAATCCGCGTGCCAATTACCTGGAAAGACAGGCAGAAAACCTGATCCGTCTGAAAAAAGGGGAAACAATTTACAGACCGGATTATGATCATCATACAGGGAAATTTACGGAACCTCTGCCCGTAAACCCGACTGATTTCATCATTCTTTCGGGACTGCATCCTTTTTATCTTCCTAAAATGAGAAAAGTCACTGATATCAAAATATACCTAGAGACAGAAGACAGACTCAGGCTGCACTGGAAAATTATCAGAGATACCGAAAAAAGGGGTTACAGCCGCGAGAAAATTGAAGAGCAGATAAAGAAACGCTCTGCTGACTCGGACAAGTATATCCGACCTCAGAAAAACTTCGCTGATTTGATAGTAGAATACTTTACTGTAGGCGAGTTTATCAGCGGGGACAGTTCAGCAGATCCGAAGGTCAGGCTCCGACTTACTGTCAGCTCCGAGTTTCATCTGGAAGATCTTGTCCTGCAGATGGAGGAGGAAGGGTGGCTTTCGGAATGGGATTATGGAACTGACCTGAAGAGCCAGTATTTTGTCTTCTCCGAAGAACCTTCAAAAACTCAAATTGATTCAATCGCATCAAGATTCATTCCTGTAATTGAAGAAATCATCAGTTCGGAGCATTTCTGGGAAGCAGGATATCTGGGTCTGATTCAGCTTTTTGTGATGGTAATGATCGGAAGAAAATATCAGGAAGCAGAAATTGAAATATAAATATATATTCTTAGACATCGATGATACACTCTATGAATATAGACCCTGCCATGAGGCCGGGTTTAGGGCACTGTGCAGTTTTGTATCTGAAACATTCAGTGTTTCCATGGAGAGGGCAGAGCAGTATTATCAGGAATCCAGAAAAGAGGTGGGAACCAGACTTCACGGGCAGGGAGCATCCCACAGCAGACTCCTTTACTCGCAGGGGATCTGTGAAAGACTGAACGTCAGTCCGGCTGAATTTGCCCTTCAGATAGAAAGAAAATACTTGGACAAGTTTCTTGTCACCATACAGCTCCGTCCCTTTGTAAATGAATTTTTGGATACTGCCATCCGAAAAGGGTGCAGTCTTGGGGTGATTACTGATCTTACCGCAGGAATTCAGTTCGAAAAAATAAAAAGATTCGGGATTCAGAATAAGATTCATACGATTGTCACAAGCGAAGAGGCTGGGGCAGAAAAACCCGATTTCAGGATATACCAATTAGCACTTGAAAAGCTGAAGGCGGAAAAGAGTTTATCCATAATGATCGGGGACAGTATGGAAAAAGATGTACTTGGTGCGAGACGTT
>DAORDI010000314.1:0-6417 GCA_035345895.1 Leptospiraceae bacterium | reverse complement strand
GAACCAGAAAGAAAAAACGGATGTCTGTGTTTCAGTCAGACTTCCGCTGAAAACACAGAAAGAAGGAACAGAGCAATGAAAAAAATACTGATAGTGGATGATTCACCGAGTGTGATCAGAGTGGTAAAAATGGCTCTTGCAATGGAAGGATATGACATCACAAGCGCAGCAAATGCCGAACAGGCAGAAGAGATACTGAAAGACAATTCTTTCGATTTTGGGATTTTTGATGTGAATATGCCCGGAAAAAACGGAATTGAGCTGGTCAGAACGGTAATGGGATTGCCGAACGGCAAGGACATGAAAATTCTAATTCTAACTACCGAATCCAGTGATGAGCTGAAAAAAAAGGGAAGGGAGGCTGGCGCAAAGGGCTGGCTCATCAAACCCTTCAATCATCTTGATCTTCTGACTGTTTTGAAAAAACTGGGAGAAATCTGAATTTTGCCATTGTTCCCGTATTTTATTTTTGCAATCCCAAATATTCCAACTCAGAGGATTCTGATTGCAGTATCTGAATTGATGCGGGTACAGTGTAAAAAGAGCAATTTTTTATTGAATTCAGTTCATTGCACAGAAAGGATATGAAAGCAATTTTCGGTAAGTGAATTTTGGGGTTCAGGGGTTCTATTTTCCTGAAAAAGAAAGAATGCTTTCGTCAGTTTTCTTTGTCTGATCACGAAAATATTTCCGCCATTCCTATGCTGACTTCAGTGAACTGTTTTCTTATTTGCAAGGGTTTGGATTCAGCTTGTACAGTTTCAAAAAAAAACTTGAATTTGTACACAGGCTTGAATTTATGTATATAAATCAGGGGAAATCTATATTTTTGCCCTTTTGTAAAATCTTCTTGGAGAGTGAATGCAGAAAAAGTCTAACCATTTTAACAGAAACGGCAATGATAGTAAGGGTGTTTCCCAAAGAATCAATGAAAAAATTACAGGAGCCGCGCAGGTTAGGCTAGTAACTGATACTGGGTCTGACGTAATCCCA
Organism: Leptospiraceae bacterium; assembly: GCA_035345895.1. GTDB lineage: Bacteria > Spirochaetota > Leptospiria > Leptospirales > Leptospiraceae > DAORDI01. The sequence goes on along the minus strand of DAORDI010000314.1, from coordinate 5,424 downwards.
TTTTCGGAAGCACTGCAGAAGGCCAAGTCTGAAAATCTTGACCTTGTTGAAGTCTCCAGCGGACAGGATATTCCAGTCTGCAAGATAATTGACTATGGTAAATACCGCTTTGAACAGCTGAAGAAAACAAAAGAAGCTAAGAAAAAGCAGCATATAGTCACTATTAAAGAAATCAAACTTCGCCCTCGAATTGATATCCATGATTTGGAGATCAAGAAAAGACAGGCGATGGAGTTTTTACAGAAAGGCGATAAAGTGAAGGTTTCACTTCGTTTTAAAGGTAGAGAAATGGCTCATACCGATTTGGGTTTGAATGTATTGAACAAGCTGATCGACGAATTGAAGGATGTAGGAGTGCCTGAAAAGCCTCCCGTTCAAGACGGAAAACAGATTGTAGCAGTAATCAATCCAAAATAATTTTGTTCAGGATAAGAGGATGCCAAAGTTAAAAACTAATCGTTCCGCTGCGAAGCGGTTTAAATTTACTAAGAATGGGAAGGTAAAAAGAGCTAGCAGCCACCTTCGCCATAAACTCTCTAAGAAATCTCCAAAGCAGAAAAGAAAGCTTGGGGGAACTACTCTGGTACATGAAACAGACATGGGCAGAGTAATTCAGTTATTACCTTACGGAGCAAAATAATGGCAAGAGCTACTAACGGTACCATCCACAAAAACAGAAGAAAAAAGACCCTCAAAGCCGCTAAAGGTTTTAGAGGAGGACGTTCAAAACTCTACGAGACAGCGAAAAGTGCTACGATGAAAGCAGGCCTTTGGGCTTGGCGTGACAGAAGAGCTAAGAAAAGAGATTTTCGTGCGCTCTGGATTGCCAGGATCAATGCTGCTGTCAGAGAAAATGGACTTTCGTATTCAAAGTTTATGCACGCGCTGAAAAAGCAGGGCATTAATCTGGATCGCAAAACATTGGCTGACATTGCATATAACGATAAAGAAGTTTTTGCAGCTTTAGTAGAAAAGTCAAAGTTAGCTGTATAGTTTCCGATAATACGGTTAACAGAGTAACCTCGGTGATGGAGAAATCCTGATCCGAGCTGAAATTATTATTAATTCCGGCAAGTCCGGTTCGGGAGTCATTCATGATAACACTGGAAAGTATTGAAGAGCTAGAGTCAAAAGTACTGAAGGCCTTAGAACTGATCTCAGATCTGAGAGCTGAAAACGACAGATTGGAGTCTGAAAATGAGACTTTAAGAATCGAAAATGACAAGATGAAATTGGCTCTGGAAGAGAAAGAGAAAGAATTGGCGAAACTCCAGGCACAGCTTGCAGCAGCAACCAAGGAACTCGACTCTATTAAATCCAGTGACCAGAAGATTGTCGATAAAATCAATAACCTTCATTCCAGATTGAGCAATCTGGCAAGTTTTGAGGCTCTTGGAACTGGTTCCGAAAAAGCTCCCGCGAAAGCCGAGGTTAAAAAAGAGACTGTACCGAAGACTGAGGTCAAAAAAGACGCAACTGTTGCAGTTAAAACTGAGGTCAAAAAAGAGACTGCTCCAAAGACTGAAGCCAAAGCTGAAGTAAAGAAGGAAGCACCGAAGACTGAAGTCAAAAAGGACGCGGCTCCTGCAGTTAAAACTGAGGTTAAAAAAGAGACTGTCGCAGTCAAAACAGAAGAAAAAAAAGCAACTGAACCTAAGGCTGAGGTCAAAAAAGAGACTGCTCCAAAAACTGAAGAAAAGAAAGAAACAGCTCCAGTAAAAGCAGAAACTCCAGATGCACCTGCAGAAGTTAAGACAGTTCAGAATCAGGATTCTGTTCTGGAAGAAGATGAAGATGAGATTATTCTGATAGATGATGAAGAGGAAACTCCAATCATTCCTCCTCCTGTAAAAGAAGAAGTCGCTCCAAAAAAAGAAGAGGCTAAAAACGAAGAACCTGCAGTAAAATTAGAAGCTCCAGCAAAAACTGAAGTTACTCCAAAGGTTGAAGAAATCAAGGCAGAAGAGAAACCTAAAGAACTGAAGGTTCTGGAAACAAAGCCTCTTGAAGAGCATAAAACTGAGCCTAAAAAAGAAGAGCAGGCTCCGGCTGTTGTAAAGGAAAGACCGATTTCTACAGATCCGGATGATATCATTATTGATGAAACTGATGATGCTATCAATGTATTTGATTCTGCTGAAGATGATGATTTCCTGATTATTGAAGAGGAAATTAAGTAGTCTTAGGGATTTTTGGATATGTCCTCCCTGACTAAAGTTGAACTCAAAATCTTTGGTCAGGACTATATAATTGCAGGAGAGGCCTCTGAAGAATACATCCGTTCTCTAGGTCTTTTCGTAAATTCGAAAATGGAAGAACTCAGCAAAGTTTTTCCAAATGCAAATCCCGTTAAACTCGCAGTTCTGGCCGCAGTGAACATTGCGGATGAACTCTTTCAAATAAAGGAGATTCCTATGAATGCTGAGGTTGTCTCTATGTATGAAGAAAAAACTAAAATGCTGATTTCTATGCTGGATAAGGGACTCATAGGAGAATAACTCTCTTATGGAAAAGAAAACCGAAACCGCTCTCAAAAAAGAAAAGATCTATTCTTTTTCCAATTATCTTTCCCTTCTCAGCAGAATATATCTGAAAGAAATTCAAAAACAGAGCAGCAGTAAGCCGACAGGTGTCGTTCACAGGAAGGCAGTCTCCCGTGAAACTGCATTTACAGTAAATCGGGTTCGGGGCAAAGTAAAAGAGTTCCCTGTCCATAACGGCAGACCCAGATTTGAAAACAGCAGAATTGAAACTCCTGAGTCCCGGCAGAGACTGAGTTCTGATCTGATTTCACTGTACTGGGAAATCAGTTTTCTGAATTCCAGGAAAAGCATACTTGATGAAGTGTTTCAGAAAGCTCGTACAATGAAAAAACTGAAACTTGCACTGGATGCAGTGGAAGAGATATGCATCAGCAGAACAGAAACGGACAGATATGCAAGATATAATGAAACTTTATCTCTTTATAAGGAAAAGAAAAAGCAGATAGCGGCAGTTCTTCTGAAAGACAGAACAATTTCCGAATTTGAAATTGATTACATTCTTTTTGACAGGATCTCCGATCAGCACAGATTTGAGGATTCTGCATGGAACGATTTTCGAGAGAGGTATTTCAGTCAGGAAGGTGATTACTGCAGAGAAAGTGCCGAAAGTTTTCACCGGAAAATAATGGAGCTTAGGAAATCTGAAGAAATACTTCAGAAAGAGATCAGGAAAAATGCAGATCTTTTGAAGAGAGAAGAGATTAAACTGAAAGGTGGAAAAGGTTCTCTGATTGTATTTCTGCTGAGAGAAGATCTTTATTATGAAAGCAAGCTTTCTCTTCTTGAACTGCAGATGCAGAAGGCAAGATATGTTTCTGAAATTTTCCCTCTCTCTGAAGTTCTGATCAGGAAAAATTCGGAAGAGAGAAAATGATTTCTGATTCTGTTCATTTTAAAATCATTATTATGTTTGACGGGGTGTGCAATTTATGCAATGCGGCTGTGAATTTCCTGATAGATCATGACAGTCAGGATGTGTTCAGATTTGTTTCTCTTCAGTCAGACACAGGAAAAAGTCTTCTGGAAAAGTCACCTTTGAATATTCAGAACATTGATTCGGTTGTCGTAATTGATAAAAATGAATATTATATTAAGTCCACTGCTGTTTTCAAAATAGCTCATTTTCTTCCTTTTCCTTTTTCGATTATAAAGATGGGCAGAGTTCTGCCCGTTTCTTTTTCAAACCGGATTTATGATCTGATAGCCTCATCCAGGTACAGTCTTTTCGGAAAAAAAGATGTCTGCAGAATGCCGACGCCGGAAATTCGTGCAAAGTTTCTTGATTAACAAAAGTTCGCTGAAGAAAAGAAACAGATTCAGCGGTCTAATTGTCGGCAGCTCTGGAGTTTTGAAGGAATTCCCGATCTGCATATCTCTGAACTTTATGATCAGGCTTTAAAAGAACGGAAAGAGAATACTATTCTGAATACAGGAGGAATATATGATTGAAGGAAAACCGAGTGAAACAGCTCAAATCGTCTGCCTGATGAGGGCACTGGAATACAGATGGAACAGTGACAAATCACTCCTTTCAGATAAATACGCCGAGTTTTTCCTGACTGGCCGTTTCAAGTTCTGGCATTCGTTTCTTTCGGGAGTTTCAGGGAGGATACTTTTTCCTGCATTTCAATGGCTTTATGATGCAGCCGTTCTAAGGTCAGCACTGATGGATGAATACATCAGAAAACATGGAAATGAGTGCCCTGTTGTCATCCTTGGAGCAGGATTTGATTCCAGATCCGTCCGAATGAAGGATCAGATGCGGCAGGGGGTTTATGAAATTGACTTTCCCGCAACACAGGATTATAAACGGTCAGTTCTGAGAGAAAACGGCATTGATGATTCACATGTGTTTTATTATAATGCAGATTTCATGAAAAATACTCTTCTGGAAATTCTTTCAGGACTGGACCTGCACGGGAAAAGGGTCATCCTTATATGGGAAGGTGTTTCCATGTATCTCACTGAGGACCTTGTTTACGAAACGGTGAGAAATATCGGACAGTATTTCGGAAAAGACTCGGTTCTTATTGCAGATTTCTGGCTTCAGTCTTTTGCACTTCCTGAATTCATTAACAGATCCGTCCAGAATCTTTTTCAGATTCTTTGGGATGAACCGATTCTTTTCGGCACCTCACCCGAGGAGCTGAAAAAAAACCTTGAGGAGAGAGACGGGTTTGAATGCACAATTATGAGCTATGATTCTCTCTCGGAGATGTTTTCTGTTCAGAAAACACTGTATTCTCCTTTTTTTACTGCAATTGTGAAATACTGATGCCCTGTGAATGACCGTTCAGATGTTCTGTCTCAAAGACTGATTTAGAAGGAAATTTATTGTTTTTGAGAAGTTCATACTGAATATGAAATTTTTCATTCGGCGTCACCCCGTCTCTGTCCCTTGTAAGATCAGGCAGCAGTCCTTTGACAAAATACATATCAATTTCTCCTTTGTTTTTTGCCTGAACTTTTCCCCTGTATTCACATTCAAAAAAATCCTTAATTAAACTGTATGTTGTCCCGGATATATTTACTTTTCCGGGCAGGCAGGCGGCTTCTATTCTGCTTGCCGTGTTTACACTGTCGCCCCATACATCATATGCAAATTTTGTCGTTCCGACTGCACCTCCTATGACGGGGCCTGTATGCAGCCCGACTCTGAGCTCCCAGGGCATCATTTTTTCCTTGGAGGACAGTACCAGCTCCTTCATCCTTTCCGCAAATTCTCTAAACTCAAGTGCAGCCATACAGGCATCCACCGGATGAGTAAAATTGGCAGCGGGAAGGCCCCCCACGCACATATAGGAATCACCGATTGTTTTTAGTTTTTCCAGATTATATTTCTCACATATAAAATCAAAAAAAGTGAAAAAACCGTCCAGTT
>DAORDI010000313.1:0-6433 GCA_035345895.1 Leptospiraceae bacterium | reverse complement strand
GGTCTCCCTGCTTTGGCTGCAGGCGATGAAGGAGAGAGACAGTGCCGGCGCTGTACCTCTTATATACGCTGCCTGTGCGGGCCATATTGATGCAGTCAGAATTCTTTCCTCTGAAACTGATTTGAATGATTTTGAAGACAATGCAGGAAAGACACCCCTGATCTGCGCGGCTGAAAACGGTCATATGGAAACAGTAAGGATACTGATGGAGAACGGGGCTGATCCAAGGGCACGGAATGCGGACGGGATAGATGCATTTGGTGCAGCATTTGGAAAAGGCAGGAGAGATATTCTGCATTTCATGGAAAAAAATGAAAAAATATTCAGCTTAAAGAAAATGAATTCCGATCTGTATTCCGCACTCGACAGATCCGACTGGAAGGAGGCAGAGGAACTGATAAGACTTGGAGCTGATTTAAATTTCCCGGATGCCTCCGGGAGGACACTGCTCATGAGATTCCTGTCAGAGCAGAAAGCAGACAGGGCAGACTTCCTCATTAGGAAAGGAGCTTCATGCAGTTATATCAGCGATTTTTCTGAATCGCCGTTTTCTGTCGCTTTGGTTTCGGGCGAGGAGGAGCTTGCAGAAAAATGTATTTCCGGAATACTTTTATTTTCCAGGACAAGGTATGATTCAAAAATTATTTTTCATTTTTTCAAAACACTTTCTATTGCATATTCTCTGAATTCATCTGCAAGAAAAAATATATATACTAAAATACTCAATATCTGGGAGAAAGACAGGCGTTTTGATTTTCCCGAAAACAGGGAGCTGAAATGGTTCATTCAAAAGTTCATCGGTTCCGACAGGAAGCCTGCATTCCCTGTCCATGGGTGCTGCGGCATTGCAGAGACTGTATTTCATAAGACAGGCAGTTTTCCGCTTCACAGAAAAGTGTATCTTCTTCTTGCAGAATACAGCTCACTTAGAAAGGATTTTGAGAGCACTGACAGGTTTCTTTTTCTTGCAATGATGCAGAATGAAGCATCTCTTCAGAATCTTGAAAAGAATGAAAGTTTTTCCTGGTATATTCAGAAAAGTCATGAAAGAAAACAAAGCACATGGAAACTCCATGCAGAAAGAAAGGAACTTCTCCATGTTTATGAGTATGAAGGCAGAACATCGAAGGATTCATTTTATATGTTCAGATATTTTCCGGATGAAAAGGTTTCCTCTTCGGCATACAGGGACAGAATTCTGATACGGGATGCCAGAGGAAGAAGGATCTGCGAACTGTTTACTGAATCAGAGGAATATGTTTCGGATGCAGTTTATCATGATTCCTCAGACCGTTTCGGTGCAGTACTTGGACGATTCGCACTGACAGCGGATATTTCCGGGGATGTCCTTCAGTTTTTCCATCATTCAGAAAATATTATGAGAATGGATTTTACAGGAAAAGGAAAATACATCGGAACGGTCACTGAACCTGACGAACTGCAGAGAAATCTGATACAGGTTTTCAATGAAGACAAGTCTCCTGTTTTCAGGAGATATGGATTTGAATTAAGGGATATCCGGTTTTCTCCTGACGGAAAAAGTTTTGCAGTCTCTTCTGATTACGGCCTCAGGATATGGAGCCTGACAGGAAAGCTTCTGCATATTCCGTTCAGAGGTCATTCTGCAGATTATCTTACTTTTTCAAATTCAGGAAAACTGATTGCGGGTCTTTCCGGGCAGGAAAAACGGATCGCAGTCTGGAGCAGTGAAGGCAGGGAGATCTGTTCTCTTCGGGGAGAAAATGTATCCTCTATTGCATTCAGTCCTGAAGACAGGCATATTCTTTCAGGACATTCTGACGGAAGTTTTTCTGTATGGGATATGGAATCATGCAGAAAAAATATAAACTATTATCCTGCAAAAGTCTGGAAACTCCATGAAGCGGGAGTCAGTTCCTTTCAGTTTCTGTCTTCAGGAGAAGTGCTTCTCGTGTCTTATCTTAATCCCGAAAGTCCTGAAAAGAACATACTGAAGTACTTCAAGTGGAGTCTCATTGAATCATTCAGAAAGGGAGATATTTCCAATGAAAAGTTTCTGCTTGCGGAGCAGAGATTTTTTTCAGACGGATCGATTTTAGTCACTTCACCGTCCGGAAAATTTGACAGATTTCCTTATTCTGCAGAGGAACTGTATGAGACTGCAGCAGATCCAGAGAGCGGCAAGAAATTCAACCCGGACAGAATCACAAAAAACAGGGAGGAAAATATGCTTGAAAAGCTGCTTCTTCAGGGGTTTGAGCTTGAGGATTTTGAGTGAGCTTTGATACTTTCTTGCGGAAAAGAATATAATTTTCAGAGTCTGCAATTTTGTCTGAACTGTCAGAGAAGTCATGCAGAGGAGTTTGGGACAGATCAGTAAAAACAGGAACTTTCAGGCTGTAGCTTTGTATGGCGGCAGATCTCAATGCTTCCAGAACTATTCACTAAATAAATTGATAATATAGATATATGCAGAATGAAATTCGAATGACTGAGTTTTTTAATATTGAAAGCTGGAGGAAGGGAAAAAAATAAATGCCCATCTTATGAATGGGCAGATCGAATATTAAGCAGGATAAACTGAGATCTGCTGTCTTTTTTTTGTTACGTATTCAAACTTGACGATTCCCTGAATCAGTGCGAACAGGGTATGGTCTTTTCCGATTCCTACATTCTTTCCAGGACGGAATTCAGTCCCTCTCTGTCTTACGAGGATATTTCCAGCTTTTACAAGCTGACCGCCTGAACGTTTGAGTCCAAGTCTCTGCGACGCTGAGTCACGACCGTTTTTAGATGAACCGCCACCTTTCTTGTGTGCCATAGTTTTCTCCTATATCATTTGTATTACAATCAATCCCGGTTCCTGAGCTTTTAACTTTTCAAGACCGGTTAAAACCATTTCCATACAGCTCTCTGTCTGAATATCAGGTTCTTTCAGTAGGATTTTCAGAAACCCATTTTGGACGTCTGAAAACTCCAGTTTATTTTTCTTCAGCAGGTATAGAACTAAAGTCTGTCCAAGCATAGAAACTGCGGCACAGACTAAGTTTTCTCCTTTTTTTCCGTAGGAATCAGGGGAGTGTCCTTGTACTGTCAATTGGACAAAAAAATCGTGTTCTCTCCTGAATTCGGCAGAAATCAAGCGCTGATAGAAACCACCTGCAGTTTCTGAAGAGACTGTCTGTGTCCCCAGCGTCTTCTGTAGTTTTTTCTTCTTTTGTATTTGAAGCCTTTGATTTTCTGACCTCTCAGGTCTTCCAACACTTTCAAAACTACTTTGGCACCGTTTACAACGGGTGATCCGATATGAACTTTATTGTCTTGAGCCAATAAATGTACAGGGCTTTCAAATTCGGCTCCCTGTTCTTTTCCAGTCTTCTGGGAAAGGAATACATCCCCCTGCTTGACCTTAAACTGCTGATTGCCGATAGTAATTACTGCGTACATAGTTTTCTCTCTTTAGGCCATGATTTTTTTGAGTCAGGCCGTGTCAACAGCAAAAGGCTGGACTTCTCATCCCTGTCTAAATTCTTGGCAGTATGGAAATTCGAAATATCTGTATCATAGCTCACGTAGACCACGGCAAGACCACTCTTCTGGATGGAATTCTCAGGGAAACAGGAGCTGTCACCTCTAAGGAACTGCGCGAAAGAATCATGGATTCAAATGATCTCGAACAGGAAAGAGGGATTACTATTGTAGCAAAGAACACAGCTGTATTGTATAAAAATACCAGAATCAATATAGTGGACACTCCCGGTCACGCGGATTTTGCCGGAGAGGTAGAAAGGGTTCTGAATATGGCAGACTGCTCTCTTCTTCTTGTGGATGCATTTGACGGTCCTATGCCTCAGACCAGATTTGTTCTCGGAAAATCACTTCAGATCGGTCATAAGCCGATTGTGGTAGTCAACAAGGTGGACAGAGACGGTGCAAGACCGAATGAAGTCGTCAATATGGTCTTTGATCTTTTTTCTGATTTGAATGCTACAGATGAACAGATGGACTTTCCTATTATTTTCTCTTCTGCAAAACAGGGCTGGTCGGTATATGATATGAAGGATTCTCCCGGAAAAAATCTGGAACCTCTTCTGGACACAGTGCTGAAGCACGTTCCGCTTGCGAAAGGTGATCCAAAGAAACCTCTTCAGTTCCAGGTCACTTCATTAGATTATAATGATTATGTAGGAAGAATTGCGATCGGCAAGATTTATGAGGGTTCCATTAAAAAGAACCTGGATGTGACTACAGTTCAGATGCTCAGCGGAAAGAATGTAAACAACAGAATCACAAGGCTCTACGGATTTGAAGGCCTGAGAAGACATGAGATTGAATCTGCAGAAGCAGGTGACATTGTAGCAATTGCAGGGATTCCGGATGTGTTCATCGGCGATACAGTCTGTGATCTGGGAAATCCGCTCCCGCGTCCTGCAATCAGTATTGATGAGCCGACAGTATCCATGTTCTTTATGGTGAACAATTCCCCTTTCGTCGGAAAGGAAGGAAAATATGTGACTACCAGAAATCTGAAAGAGAGACTGGACAAGGAACTGCAGACGAATGTGGCTATGCGTCTGGAAGAGACTGACGACAAGGACAGATTCAAGATCCTGGGAAGAGGGGAACTCCATCTTTCCATTCTCATTGAAACAATGAGAAGAGAAGGTTACGAACTCCAGGTTTCGAGACCCGAGGTCATTTTTAAATATGGAAAGGAAGGCGAAAAGCTGGAACCGATGGAAACATTGGTTATGGATCTTCCTGACAGTTATACCGGTTCCATCATCGCTGAACTGAACAGAAGAAAAGGCGAGATGACTGCAATGAATGCACACACATCCGGAATGACCAGAGTGGAATACAATATCCCTACCAGAGGTCTGATCGGATTCAGAGGATTTTTCCTGACTGAGACTAGGGGAGAAGGTGTTCTGACAAGCAGATTCTTTGATTATGGTCCTTTCAAGGGAGAGATTCCCGGAAGAAAGAACGGTGTGCTGATTTCTATGGACTCTGGAGATACAACAGGTTATGCTCTCTGGAAAATCCAGGAAAGAGGAACTCTTTTCATTGACCCGGTCACTCCTGTCTATCCGGGAATGATCATCGGTGAAAATGCAAGAGAAAACGATCTCGAAGTCAATCCTGTCAAGGAAAAGAAACTGAGCAATGTGAGATCTTCCGGAGCAGATGAGGCAATCCGTCTCGTTCCTCCTAGGAGACTCTCTCTTGAGCAGGCAATTGAATTTATTGATGATGATGAGCTTGTAGAGGTTACACCTGCATCCATACGTCTTCGCAAGAAAATTCTGGATCCTTCCCTCAGAAAAAGGGCTAAGTAAGGCAGTGAAAAGTGAATGCGGCTTCGTCTAGTCGCATTCACAGCGGCTTTGATTTTTTAACTTTTTGGGACTGTGTAAAAAGATCGTTTTCACGCAGGGACCCAAAGACGCAGAGAAAAAAGAACCGCAAGTTTGGAAGCTTCTGATAAAACTTGCACTGAGTACAGTCAAGCCTCTGCGAACACTGCGACAAGCCTAGGTGCACTGCCCCGTGACTCCGCGTGAGTCTTGTTTTTCTTCGCTCTTGCACGGATCCGAGGAAAGAAAATCATAAAGTCAGTGAAATTAGAGAAAAAGGAATATCAGGTTTTAGAAACTAAAGCCTTGACTTGTTTGTAAGTGGGGCGGATCATAATCTTTCCGTTTATGTTCATTACTGGAAATTTTGTTGAAGCAGCTTTAGGATTGACGGTGCGGACTTTTTCCCGCATTTCCGAAATTTTTGCATTGTTTGAATTCACATTATAAAAAGTGAAATGAATTCTGTCTTTGTTCAGAGACTTTCTCATTGCATTGCAGAACCCGCATTCGTTTGTCCTGTAAATGAATATTTTTGCTTTTCGAAAAAATCCTTTACTTCAGACTCTGTACAAATGATGAAAAGCGGTCATTTCAAGGGAAACAGTGGTTTTGAGGAGTTTATTCCTCCGCGTATGCTCCGGCACAATATGGTGCAGTCCTGGCTTGCCTCTTATAAAAGGAAAGACTGGCAGAATTTCCCTTTTGTAAAAAAATCAGAATGGGTTCTTCTTGAGGTTCCTGACAATGTCCGTCTTCTTGCTTCAGTATCCGTTCATCCGAATTCAAAAGGACTTTTCATTCTGCTCCATGGTTGGGAAGGAGGAATCGATTCCGGGTATATTCTCAGGACGGGAAATTATTTTTGGAACAGTGGGTATTCGATTGCAAGGCTGAATCTTCGCGATCATGGAAGCACTCATCATCTGAATGAAGAAGCATTCAACGGAAGTATGCTTGATGAAACATTTGAGGCAGTCAGAAAAATATCGGATATGTTTCCGGATCAGGACTGCAGGGTGATCGGTTTTTCACTCGGCGGAAATTTCGCCTGCAGGATCGCCGTCAGAAATTCTTCAGAAAGGAACAGCATC
>DAORDI010000312.1:0-6444 GCA_035345895.1 Leptospiraceae bacterium | reverse complement strand
AGGATTGCGAGTCTTTCATAAAAAGTTGTTTTGAACTAAACGAGGTAAAATTTTTTTCAAGTTATGGAATGATTATAATATCGGTTTCACTGATGCTTGCTCTTTATCATATTCCATATTTTTCAAATCTGTTAATTACCTTATACTGCTTTTTTATAATTACCGGTTCGATGCAGACTCTCACTCTCGCAGCAAAAAATTACGAAGCAAGTCACAGAGTTCATTTTAATTTTTGGAGATCCTTATTTACTTTAGCTCCGGACATTGAGAAGGACACTGTTTTGATTTTGAATGGTCATCCGTATCCAGGAACTTTGGATGCGGCAGATACAGAACACTTACGAAATTTTTTAGGAAAAAAATGTGTCTACTTTTATAATGACAGCTATAATGAAATTACAGAGCATTCAGATCATTATAAGATATCTACTCCATTTATATATCCTATAGATAGCTGTGCAGATCGGACAGTTGAAAGTCTGGAGTTCTTTTACGAACCGATGAAGAGATATTTTTGGACAATTTACTGGGATAAAAAAACTGTTGAAGTGCCGAAGGATAAGGTGATTTATCTTAGATGGGACAATGAAAAGCAGAGTATGAGCCTGGTACATTCTAAATCCAATAAAAGCAGAATACTGAAAGCGGCTGGGAATAAGTATGTCGATGATCTGCTGAATATTGATTCAGTCCTGCATAATAAATGAATCTCTGCCAGCAGAACCTGAAAGATTTTGCTCTGAAGTGAATCTTGAAAATGTTTCAGGAAAACGAATCCTGTCTGAAATCAAAGATAAACAGGACAAGAAAAATGCTGTTCAAGAACTGATGTTTGCACAAAGACAAATGCAGGATTCCTAAAGAAATTATACTATGCGAAAATAATCTTGGATAAATAATGGTACATACTAAATGTCGGAATTCCTTTCGGCATTTTGGCAGTGTTTTAGCCGACTTTTAGGCTAGCTAAGACGGTTTTCCTTTAGCAGCTTTCAAGTTCGCAAAACAATTTGTCGGTTTCAAGAATCAGTAACCGTGAAGCCTGTGGAGTAGTCTGTCTAGTCTCGGGAAGGAATGTGACGTTTGCTTCAGTAAGTGAAACAGGCTTTTGTCGAGTTTGTTTCATTAAGTTGCTGATTATGACAATACACAAAGGAGTTTTCTCTTGATTGAAAATAGAAAGATTTTTATTACAGGCGGTGCTGGTTTTATCGGTTCGCATATTATCGATAGACTTATAGAAAACAACAAAATTGTTGTTTATGATAACTTGCACAGAAATGCAATAAAGTTTACCGGCTCACTGAATCATCCTAATCTGACTTTTATTCAAGGGGATGTGTTGGATTTGGAAAAAGTCAAGAGTTCGATGAAAGGTGCAGATTTTGTAATTCATGCAGCTGCAATAGCCGGAATTTATTCTGTAGGCGTCAAGGCCTCCAATACAATGAAAGTAAACCTTCTCGGGACATTTAATGTTTTAGAAGCGTGCGTAGAAAATAACATTAAAAGACTGATTGATTTTTCTACAAGTGAAACCTATGGCCCATTTATCTATAAGGGCAAAGAATCGGATAAAACCTCCTTGGGTCCAGTCGGAGAGAAGAGATGGATTTATGCAGTCAGTAAGCTGGCAGGAGAGCATATGGCTCATGCTTATGCTGATGACTTTGGTCTTGAGGTTGTAACCGTCAGACCGTTTAACGTCTATGGACCAAGACAGATTGGTGAAGGAGCCATTCAGCAAATGGCAAATAGAGCTCTCAGGAATGAGGACATTACAGTATTTAATGATGGAACTCAGATTCGTTCCTGGTGTTTTGTTACTGATTTTGCGGACTGTATTGTAAAATGTCTGGATGTAGCTGATGCAAAAAACAATGTTTTCAATATCGGTAATCCACAGGCAACGTTGACGGTCTTTGGACTGGCAGAAAAAATTATTCAATTTACAGGTTCGAAATCAAAAATTAATTTCAAACCGCATCCTGGTCCTGAAGTGGAAATGAGAATTCCTGATATCGGCAAGGCAAGAGAAATTTTGAACTACGAGCCTATAGTCGGAATGGATGAAGGACTCAAACTTGCAATTGATTGGTACAAGCAGCATCAAATAACTGTATGAAAATCATCGTAACCGGTGCATCAGGATTTTTAGGTAAAAATTATTTATTATCTACAAATCCTAATGATGAGGTTTTCGCAGTTTACAATAATTCTGCAGATTTTCTAAGCTTCCTCCACGATAAAGAATTATCCTGGGTAAGACCTCTGAAAGTAAATCTTGAAGAACCCGAGAGTATTTCGAAAAGTATGACTAAAGGCGAAAAATTTGATAAGTGCATTTACTTTGCGGCAAATGGTGATCCTGCAGTCTCTGTTACTAAAGTGGGCTTTGACTTAAGATCAAATGCTGTTGCGCTTGTTAATCTATTAGAGCATATTCAGGCAGGCAGGGTAGTATTTTTCTCTTCTGGAGCTGTGTATGACGGTGTAGGAGGAGGAGTTTCGTATGAAAGTCACAAGTCAGTAAGTCCTCATCTTCCCTATGCTGTGTCAAAACTGGCGTCAGAACTGTATATTCATTTTTTCCAAACAAAAGGTTATATAGATTCCTATGCAAATGTAAGATTTTTCGGAGCTTTTGGTCCTTATGAACCGGAAAGAAAAATTTATACGAAACTGATAAACAGTTTTGCCTTTCAAAAATCCATACAGTTTTCAATTCGCGGCAACGGCAAAAATTTTATTGACGCAATGTACATTGATGATGCCGTCCGTGCAGTAAAAATACTTGAAAATTCTAATGAATCATTGGGGCTGGATTTGTATTCAGGACAAAAGAAAAGCATATCTGAACTGGTTACTGTTGTAGCTCATTTTTTTGGCATTGAACCGGAGATACAATATGTCGGAGAAGTACCTGAATATATTGAATTTTATTCAGTAGACGATACAATGAAGAAGAAATTCAGCTTCCATTGTGAAACTGATCTTTTGGAAGGGATCAAAAAGCAGTACGAGTTTTTGAATGAGCAAAGAAGGACTAAATGAGTCAAGAAACAGTCATAATTCTGGGTGCTGGTCCTGCTGGTCTTGCAGCAGCCTATAAGATACTAAAAAATTCAAAAAAGAAAGTCATAGTCATTGACAAGGCAAAAGTTCCCGGTGGATCAGGAGCAAGCTTCCAATGGAAAAATCATGTACTGGACTATGGTCCTCATGCCTTTCATACAAGAGGTGATGAACCTGAGCTTTTGATCAGAGATTTGTTTAAAGACAGTCCTGATCATCTTACTAACGGCATTAAAAAAGTAAGTATTTACTTAAAGAGAAAGATTTTCAAATACCCTCTTCAAGTCAAGCAGGCTCTTTTAAAGTTTAATCCACTGCTAAGCCTAAGGATTATGATAGAATTTGCTTTGACCTCTATCTTTCATGGGATTGTCTCTATTCCTATAGAAAGCTTTGAAAACTGGGGGGAAAAAAGATTTGGTTCTACACTGTACAAAATCAGTTTTGGGGATTATACTGAAAAAGTCTGGAAAACTCATCCAAACAAAATCTCAACCAAGTTTGCCTCTGAAAAAATCCAAGGCTTCAGCTTTATCAATCTGATCCAAAAGCTCCTTAGAATCGGCGGACAAGTGACTGAACCTTATTATCAGACTTGGATATATCACAGAAAGGGTTCAGGTCAGCTGTACATAAAGATGGCTGAAGAAATAAAGAAACTGGGAGGTGAGATTCTTTTAGAAACCAATATCAAGTTTATAGAGATGAAAGATCACAGATTTGCAAGTATTGCTTTCGAAAAGGATAACGCAGCAAAGAGTCTGCCGATTGACTTTCTGATCAATTCTATTCAAATTCCTGCATTCGTAAATTTGATTAAAGGGAATCTCCCGTATTCTGTTCAGTTCAGCAGTAAAAAACTTCGATATATCTCTCTCATTCTAGTTTATTTAGAATTTGAAACAGATAAAATCTCTGATAATCATTGGTTTTACCTTCTGGAGAATAATTTTGCTTCCAACAGGGTTACTGAACAGAAAAATCTGAGTCCTGAAACGATTGAATCTGGCAAGACTGTTTTATCTTTTGAAGTTACCTGTCATTTAGGCGATGAAACTTGGCAGAAATCAGATAAGGAACTTATTGACTTGGTTATCAAGGATTGCGAAGGGATAAACTTTTTACAGGATAAAATCCCAAAGATCAGTGATACTTTGGTAAAAAGAGTTCCAAACGTTTATGAGATATATTATAAGCAGTTTGATTCGCACGCAAATCTGCTGTTTTCCTATCTGAATGAATTTGAAAATTTTGTGACCGTCGGAAGACGAGGCCTTTTCCTTCAGGGAGATATGCACCAGGCAGTGGAAATGGGTTTGAATATTGCGTCCATTGCTTCAAAAGACAGTATTGATAAAAAAGAAATAGAAGGATTCTATAAGAAGTATCTGAAGTACATAGATATTTTTTAGGTTTTTCAAATTTGATGGATTATTCTTATAATATTATCCAGATTTTATTAAGTTACTTTGTGACTTATATGAATGGGTACTGGCTTGTAACAATGACTTTACCCAGAAGATATGTTCAATACAGATTTATAATAATGCCTGCAGCGGGCTTTTTATCCGGATGTCTGTTTGTTTTCTGTTACTCCTCCATATTTCAGATTTCAGTGCTGGATGCAGCCAATCTGCATATAATGATCACATTTATTCTCAATGCGGCAGTAGGTATATATTTTCATAAATTATATACCTGGAAAGCCAGTTTCCTTCAAATTCGCTCTTTATTAAAATTTCTGCCGATTCTGTTCCTGGCCTTTTATCCTGTTTTAATGTTCGGTTATGATAAATATTTTGGAATTGTAAATCCAGATATGTTCGTAATTCTCGGCGACAATACCTTTCTGCTGAATCATTCAGTGACTTCCTTGAAGACAATACCGTCGGATATCAATAGGTCCAATTTCGGTGCCTTTATGGGACAAATGCCCTTGTCTGCAAGGTTTGGCGCAAACTTATTTTCATTCCAATTCCATATTCTATTCAGGGCCAGTCTTGAAGCATCAATCAGTCTCTCAATTGTAAATTTTTTGAGCTGTATGATTTTAGTGTCCTATTTTTTCACTAAGGTATTTTTCCTTTCAAAAAGAAGCTTTGCTTACATTATTTCAGCACTTACTCAGATATCATCCTGCACTGTCTTGAGTTTTGTTACTTTTTACGTAGGACAAAATGCTGCTATAACGGCTTTTCCATTTGTTGCGACGATTCTTTTTCTGAGCTTCAGGTCCAACCACTTAAAACTGCAGATCCTTTCATCCATTTTGGCTACATCACTTTTTATCGTATACTTCGGCATTATTCCTTTTGCCGTTTTTCCAATTGTCATCTTCGCTGTCTTTTATCTGTTTCAGAAGAAAACAAGTCTAAAAAATCTGGGGCTGTTTGTCGGAATTCATTTATTGCCGCTGATCATTATTTTATCCATAAATTATGAATATTTTTCTGTTTCATTGTTACAATGGTTCTATTTAATAAAGACAAATTTAAAGATTCAGTTCTTTGAAGGTCTGGATGATTATCGATACATATCAATTTTATTCGGAGCACTGACGCTGCCTGTAAATTTTTCTGTAGTATTTACAAAGCCGGCTCTGAATAAATATATCTACAGTAATCTGTATATTATAAACATAGTATACCTCATCATGTTTTTTGGCAGTATGGCATACTGGTTTTTCAGGAACTGGAAATCAGAGAGAGCTGTCGTTCTTTCAGCGTTGCTCGTTTCAGCATTTTTATCATTAGGGAGATATTTTATTGCAGACAACAATTATGCTTTGTTCAAAATACTGGCTTGGTTTCAGTTTTTATTTATTCCATTTTTATATTTTTTCATAAGCGAGAGTAAGATCAGGAATTTACTGAATTATACGTCAGTTTTTCTTAAGCAGTTTCAGCTTAAACTTTTAAGGGATGATGCAGGGTTTGCTGTTTTGTGGAGAGTTCCTAAAATTTCCATATTTTCTTTGAATGGGAAAAGCTGGTTTTTTCCTGTATGTACTTTTCTGGCAATAGTTTTAGTCTGGTTAAATTTAATAAATTCAAACTTTCTGCTGAAATCATCAATGGGTCTGGATAACAGAGACAGAATGGTTGCTGCCTGGGGAATTTCCGGAACAAAGGATATGGAAGATCTGAAGAAATCTATTTCCTTGACAGTTAAGAAAGATGAAACGGTAGCCATCAATATGGAAAATTTCATTTGGAATTTTTGGGTGAGTTATCTCCTGCATGGACATTCTAACTATATAATTACAAATAAAAAACTTCCTATATTTGAAACAAAACTGCCTGATCCAATTACTCAAAAATATATTGATCCGGATGGAATACCGAGAGTGGAACCAAAATTCGAGGTACT
>DAORDI010000311.1:0-6510 GCA_035345895.1 Leptospiraceae bacterium | reverse complement strand
CTTTGATTTAATGAGTTCGATGAAACTGTGGTGCTGTCTCTTGTGAGGAAGGAGTTTAGGGTAGGAGAACCGGACGAAAAGATTTTCTTCAAGAGAGAAATGATCAGCCGTGTAATTGATGAGTTCCAGTGCAGTCCTGTGAAACTCAGGTTCTTTTGCATCATCTTTCTGATAGAGTTCCAGTTCAACGATCAGAAGAATCAGCCAAATATGCTGAAGGTCGATAAAGGGTATGGAGAGTGAAAGCCCTTTGCTGATCCAAATATCCTTGATTCTGGATTCTATTTCTTCTGTGACCCCGATGCTTTCCAGTATTTCTGACATAGTAGAAACTCCTCTAATAGTACGAATTGAGATGTCCTTAATAATTTCAAGGTTAATCTTAATAAGACTGCTTCTCATTTTATGATTTATATCATAAAAGAGAAGTCATTAGAGGAGTGAATTTTATATAGGGTTTGAAAAATATGTTAGTCTCTGTTAATTCTGCAGTCTTTTCTGAATCTCAGGAAGAATAAACTCCAGAGAATTTTTCAGTATAAAATGAATTGGCCCAGGCGCTGCCTTGTATACAGCAGTAAGTATCTGATTTACCGTTCCGGGAATCCCCATTTCATTTTTGTTTCTCAATGTTTCCTCAATGCATTCTGCCACTTCCTTGGGACTGGAGATTGGAAGAAAAGGAACTGAATGAAATGCCTTTGTCATATCTGTTTCAGTGACTCCAGGAAGAACGCATCCTGCAAATATGCCGAATCTTTTCAGTTCCATATTCAGACTGAGAGTCATTGAGAGAAGAGCAGACTTGCCTGCAGCATAGGTTGAATTTCCTGGAAAAGGAATGATGCTTGCAACGGAACCCACAGTGATTATGTTTCCGCTTTTTCTTTCGATCATCCCGGGAAGAACAGTCTTCAGAAAAGCCATCGGAGAAAGATAGTTCACATTCATCTCTAAAACCATATTATCAATCGTCTGATTTTCAAAATCTTTATTAGTGCTGATTCCTGCATTCAGAACGAGCGTATCCGGGATTCCGAATTTCCTCTCCATTTCTTCTGCAGTTTTCACTGCAGATTCCACAGAGGAAAAATCAGAAACAAGAATGTCCGCACTTCCTCCCAGAGAAATGATCCTGTCTTTCACCAAGTTAAGATCTTTCTCCGTTCTCGAAGAAAGAATAATATGATAATCCTTAGAAAAAAGAAGTGCAGCTGCTTCACCGATTCCTCTCGATGCACCGGTTATGAGCATGACAGGTTTTTTCATTATTCCTTCTCCTTCAGTTTCGCTGCAGATGCCTTGATGAATCCTGCAAACAGGGGATGAGGGCTGATCGGTTTGGACTTGAATTCGGGATGATACTGGACTCCTACAAACCAGGGATGATTTGCTATTTCGACTATCTCCACAAGTTTTTCATCAGGTGAAGTTCCGGAAACTGTCATTCCGTTCTTTTCGAACTGTTCTCTGAAGCGGAGAGTAAATTCGAAACGGTGTCTGTGCCTTTCCATTGTTCTTTCCTGTTTATACTCTGAATATGCGACCGTTCCTTTTTTGATGATGCATGGGTATGCACCCAGTCTCATTGTGCCCCCCATTCTTTCCACGTCCGCCTGTTCTTCCAGAAGAGAAATGACAGGGTACGGGGAATTGGGAACAAATTCAGTGGAGTGAGCATTTTTTAATCCGAGCACATTCCTTGCGAACTCAATGACTGCACACTGCATCCCGAGACAGATTCCGAAAAAGGGAATGCCTTTGGTTCTGGCATAATTGATGGCGGAGATCTTTCCTTCAATTCCTCTTTCACCGAATCCCCCCGGTACAAGAATTCCCTGAATGTTCTTGAAAAAATCTTTCGGATTTCCTTTTTCCAGATCCTCAGGATTGATCTTGACAAAGTCCACATGCACCTCATTTGCAATCCCTCCGTGAGACAGAGATTCATAAATGGATCTGTATGCGTCCTGAAGACTGATATATTTTCCCACCACTGCAATGTTCACTTTCTTTGACGCAGTCTTGATTTTCTGAACCATTCTGTCCCATTCTGCAAAATTGGACTTTTTCAGAGGCATCTTCAGTGCCTTCAGTACAACCTCGTCAAGTTTTTCCTCTTTGTACATTTTTGGAATTTCATAGATGGAATCTTCTATATCGGAAGCGGAAATTACACATTCGTCTCTTACATTACAGAATAATGATATTTTAGACTTCATTTCCTTGCTCATCCTGTCCTTGACTCTGCACACAAGAATATCCGGCTGAATTCCGAGACCGAGAAGTTCCTTCACTGAGTGCTGAGTAGGTTTTGTCTTTGCTTCGCCTGCAACAGTGATTGTGGGGACAAGTGTAAGATGTATAAAAAGAGACTGTTCATTTCCGTGTTCATATTTCATCTGACGGATTGCTTCGAGGAAAGGTATTGATTCAATGTCGCCGACGGTCCCTCCGATTTCCACAATGATGAAATCAGGTTCCACATCTTTTCCCAGAGCATAAATCCTGCTTCTGATTTCATTTGTGATATGAGGCACTACCTGAACTGTCCGACCCAGGTAGTCACCCTTTCTTTCTCTTTCTATGACTGAATGATAAATCTGCCCTGTAGTGATTGAGTTTTTTCTGGAAAATTCCTGGCTGGTAAATCTTTCATAGTAACCCAGATCCAGATCCGTCTCTGCACCGTCGTTCGTGACGTATACTTCTCCATGCTGATAAGGACTCATTGTGCCGGGATCGATATTGATATAAGGATCCATTTTCTGAAGAGCAACTGAGTATCCTCTCGATTCGAGAAGACAGCCTAGGGCAGCAACGGTAACCCCTTTACCGAGCGAAGAACAGACTCCGCCTGTAATGAATATGAATTTTGATTTAATCATGGCTTTCTGTTTGTACAGTTTCTTCAGACAGTCTGAAGTAAAGGTTTTTTTTGAAGGAATTCCTCTTAAAAAGCGGCCTGAAAATCGATCATTACTCTTCTTCCTTCCCTGATATAATCAAACGGATAATTTGATCTTTGTACAAGAGTCTGATGAGTATTGAAAAGATTTGTAATATAGAGTCCAAACTGAATATTATCAGAAATTTTATGACTGATCCTGAGATTGACACTGATCCATGCCGGCACAGTCTTCGGGCGGTACTGAGGATAGGAATAAGGACTGCTGTAAGCATTGTTCAGAAGAGAGCCTGTAAACGGATCAATGCTGCCCATATCGCTTGTACGTCGGTAGACAGCCCCCTGTCTCTGAAGAGTGAGAGAGCCTGTCCATTTTTCCACCGTGGATGTGATTCCTGCATTTGCAGTATGTGCCGGTGCAATTTTTACTTCATTAGGATGTTTCGAGATCATCGCATCCAGGTTATGATCCAAGTATCTGTAAAATCTGGAATAGTTCAGAAATGCGGAAAAATATCTGAATGATGTCTGAATCTCAGATTCTATTCCTTTGGTTCCGAGAGTGTAGGCATTGACTATGGAATTGCTTGTTCCGCTGTAGTCGATTGCATTTTCAAACCGAGTATTAAATCCGTTTACTCTCAGGCTTACATTTGGGCTGACTGTCCAGTCGACAGCTGCCTCTGCAGTTTTTATGATTTCAGGACTGATCTTTCTCGGGTTGTTTGAGCCTCCCACATAAGTGTTTACACCGTAAAGCTCACCAGGAGAAGGTTCTCTGAAAGCTCTGCCTGCCATCAGCTTCAGCGTAAGTTTTTCTGAAATGAAGAATACTGTCCCTATCCTTGGACTCGTTCTTCTGTAAGTCTTTTTCTCATTTGTAACAAAAGGGGGGCCTAAAAATCTGCTTGGGACGGCATATATCATACCCGTCGAAGCATCAGTGATTTCAGGAACGCCTATCCAGTTTTTATAGGGTTCATCAATGCCTCTGTAATGATTGGATATCTCATCGTACCTTATTCCCCCGGTAAATTCAACTTTTTTGTCAAAAAGCCTCCCGCTTGTAATCTGAGCGAAAGGTGCTATTTTCAGAATTGGTCTGTTCATTATCCAGTCCATTGACGGAGAAAGGGGAAGAAATGCTCCACCCGGATTGGGAGACTGATCCCCAAGAAGATTCATATTGATATTGCTTGAGTGAAGACTGTCTCCTCTGTAGGAAAGTCTGTTTCCCTCAACCCCCGCAATGAATGTGCCGCTGTTGGGAAATACATACATAATCTGTGCACGCAGAAAAAAATTTTCAATTTTTGTCTTCAGGTTCTCTGATACTCCTGACGGGTAAACTGTACCGTTTACGGATGCTCCATTTGCATAGTCTCTTATATTATAATCCCAGATGCCTGTATTGTATCTGGCAACGTATTCATGGCTCAGACGGTCGGAAATGTTCTTTGAATACTTTGCAGTCAGAACGTCTCTGTATTCCGACTGTCTGTCTTTCTGATCCGGAGCATTCTGAAGCCATCCGTTGAAAGTCTGATAGTTCCATTTCTGTCTGTGGTACTGAAATGAAAGCCCGCTCAGATCTCCTTCTCCTTCCAGCTTGGTAAACAGATAATAGCTGCTTCTTTCGTCCCTCATCGGAAATTTCTGCAGGAATCCGAATACATCGGTTTTGCCTGAACCGTCATAATTCATATAATTGTTTCCGTCTGTCTCGTAGGAATTGAAACTGACAGCATGAGAAAACATCTTTCCCCTGTTTCCAGTGAGCAGATCATAGATTCTTGTTCCATAATCTCCAAGCCTTGTCCTCATTCTGAGTTCCCCGTTCAGATCGCTCCCGGAATATGTATTCAGAGAAATGACGCCGTTCGTGGCATTGGAACCGTACAGTGCGGAACCCGGTCCCCGGATGACTTCCAGCGATTTGATCATATTCAGAGGAGTGATTTCCCAAGTAAGTGCAGATCCGTAAAAAAGATCATTATGCTGTACACCGTCTACCAGCATAAGCAGATGATTGTTGTTCCAGCCTTCGTACATTCCTCTTGCAGAAACTGTTCTTCTGTCGTTGATCTGAGATGCGGCAAAGCCTGGAAGCTGGTATAAAATATCATTAATTGATATTCTTCCGTAGTCTCTGATCTGTCTGTCCGAAACCACAGATACGATGTTCGGGGCCTCGCTTGTTTTTTTGGCAACCTTGGTTGAGGATACAGTGACCTGCTGTCCCTGCATCAGATCGAATACTTCCGCTGCAGCCTTTTCAGCAGCTTTTTCCTCAGTCTGCATAAAAGGCTTGAGTTTTTCCGAAAGCCTCGATGAATTTACGTACTGTTCAATATTGGATATGTTTTCCTTCCTTCCAGGGTTTGATCTCAGAACAAAGGAAGTTTTTGCTGCCAGTTTTGAGATGACTGTTCTGTCCGTTTCTCTGAGTTCCTCTTTGTCCAGATTCAGTCCTTCCGACTGAAACACTTCATCTGTGACGCTGTATGCATCAATGATCTTTCCTGTCTCCGGATTGTAGAGCTGAATGTACAGATTCAGATTTGAATCCGGATTTTTTTTGGAATAAAAGCCTTCAATGAGGAGATATGCCTTGGACTGTTTTGCGGCAGCAAGTCTTTCCGAAAGAGAAATTCCTTCAGGACTCTGTACAGTGAAGCCTGAATTCCTGATTTTCTCTGAAAGGATGGAATGAATTTCTTTTTCTGTTTCCGGATTTTTTTCGGATTCAAACGGCTGAAAACTGCTGAGGATGATATTCTCCTGTGAATAAAGATTCAGAGCAGGGAAAAAGACGAAAAGAAAAAAAACAGTCCCTATGCAATATTTCATTTAATACTCCAGTTTTCTTCAGACAGAACGCTCATCGGTTTTTTCCAAACGAAACAGCCAGTTCACTGAAGTTTTTTCAGATCTTTGAGTCTGACAGTCAGACACATATTTCCTGTGTTTTTTATTCTGTCCAATTCTTATTGACCCGAAAAAATAAAAGGACCGTATTTGTTTCATTTTGGGCCAAAATGTCGTATTCAGAAATTTGTTCAGAGCCGGAGAGTTTTCTGAAATGTGGATACCGAATCTAAATGGAAGTATCCTTGTATTTCATATGGAATGACTTGCACAGATCCTGGGAGGCAGGAAATCACCAAAATGGCGGTATCAGCAGATAAAAGCAGCTTAGCAGCTTCTAAGTTTGCGGCAGCTTCTAAGTTTGCGGCAGCTTCTAAGTTTGCGGCAGCCTCAAGGTTTGCGAAACCGCCGGTAAGCTCTCTGCCAAAAACGCCTATCTGCAGCCGCAGGTGTAAGGTGAGTAATTAAATCAATTCTGAAGATCATTTGATGAAAAGTCCTGAAAAACATAAACAATAGAGTTGTTGAAACTAATTTTTCAACAACTCTAATAAACTAAAAAATTTCAGGATAATCATTTCGTAGGAATAAAATATTCTTTTATAATTATTAAATATATATTCTGTCAGCGATTTCCCGGGAAAATCGATTGAGGACTCAGGGCTTTATATCGGTTCAAAAAAGCCGCATCCGTGCTGCGCGGTCTGTCAGTCCGACTGCACAGAAACGGAATC
>DAORDI010000310.1:0-6510 GCA_035345895.1 Leptospiraceae bacterium | reverse complement strand
AGAAACTCTGTGATATAAATTTTCCGTTTTATTCGGCAGACAGACCCATACTGCTACGGCTTAAGGGCTCGCAAATCTGGAATCTATGGAGTCGGCCCTACCTTTGCTGTCTGCGGGACAATTCTGCTTTTTCGGCTGTCCAAACCCTGAAGAATGGAAAAGCAGGCTGACCTCGCGACATTATTTTTAACCCTCAAATCATTATTTTTATTATGAGAATATCTCAGATACCAATATATATAAAGGAAAACAGAATAATTCTGCTGTTCAGTCAGAATTTTCCGCTTGACCCTGACGGAATCATTCTTCATATTCAGAGAATGACAGCTTTACTGAAAAAGGTCATCGAAAGAATGAAAGACCTGCCTGAAAAGGAACAGGACATTCTGGCCTCTTTTATCCTGGAGCATCTGGGAGGGAAAGAAGGAACGGCAGGTATGGATGATCTTCATCCGGAAGAAACGCATCCATGGATGCTTGAAGAAGCCCATTCCGAATTTGAATCCGAGAGCACTGAAGATATCGGACTGAGCTGAAGGGATAACCTTTTATTTACGCATTTATCCGAGAAGCAATCCTGTGCAGACGGGATATAACATATTGATTTGAGACTGGAAACGGTCAAATTGACCTTTCTCGGAACCATTGCCGGGGCAGTGCGGGTGACACGCCCCGGAAACTCCGTCTCTCTCAAAAAGCGGTACGAATCAGAATTGTCATGAATTTTTCACTTGCTAAGAGAGAGAGGGTCAGGAAACTTCAATATTGGAACGGAATCTGCTGTTTTTCAGTAAACTGACTTTTTTAGGTCAATGTGCTGACGGCAGACAGATAAAGAAGTGCTGGAGGAACTATGGATTTTCAGAAATACAAAGAAATCAACGATACCCGACTGAATTACAGAGAAATGGAAGATGCAACTGTCGTTTCCAGCTACAGGAATGTCGGCTGCGGAGACGGGTATAGAGTGTATCTGAAAATCGAAGATGACAGGATCACTGATGCCAGCTATACAACGACCGGATGCGGATTCGGAATCACTGCCCTGGCTATGATGACAGAGATCGTAAAAAATAAAACTGTCGAAGAAGCAGAAAATCTGACTGAAGATGATATAGAAAAAGTGTTTTCATTTCCGGAAAGAAGAAAGAATTATCCTCAGTCTGCTGTTTCTGCACTGAAACAGGCACTGAAAGATTACCGCTCAGGTGGCGGAATTCCTAAGGAAAAGAGAGTTACAAGAGCGAAGGCGATGCAGATTCTGTCAGAAAAAGGCTCTCTCTCCAATGAGGATCTTTCGAGCATCATTTTGGAAAAGGAAAAACTGGACGGGATCAGTTTTTCAGGAGCAAATCTGCACAATGCTTTCCTGCAGAACAGCAGTTTTCGAAATTCAGATTTCTCAGGTGCAAATTTAAAAGGCGCTTTTCTGAATAACTGCGATCTGTCGGGTGCAAATTTCAGAGGGGCTGATCTGCGTTTTGCAAAACTGACAGGTGCAGTGGTGGAAGGAACTGATTTTACCGATGCTCTGTACGATATAGGCACTCGAGTGGACAGCAGAAATCTGGAAATTTTTACAGTGATGAAAAAAACAGGCAAAGAAATCTACGTTGCAAAAGAGGCAGTGTGAAAGCAGGGGACAAAGCAAAGCTTTTAAAAAAAACCTTTATTCAGAACGGGATATTTATCATTTCAGGTTCGGTCGTCGAAATTGCCGAAATTCTCGACGAAGAAATCAGAGTCATGTACAGCGACAAGGAGGGTTATCCTCACGTAGTTACTGGTCTCAAAGAAGCTGATCTGGCGGTAATCTGATGGTAAGTCTGATTCATTTTGCAAACAACCATCTGCTGGTGAGCATTGAAGGAAACATTCTGATGGAAAATTCCAAGGATTTCCAAAATTCAGTGCAGGCACTTCTTTCCGGTTATCCGGCTTTGGGAATGCTGACTTTTGATTTCAGAAAGGTGCAGTTTATGGACTCCTCCGGAATGGGAATTCTGATCAGAACTGTTGCCGACCTGAAAAAGAAAAACTGTACCGTCAATGCCGTCTCTCTGAATAAAAACCTTTATGCAGTGTTCCATCTTTCGGGACTCCATACCATCATTAAAATTCATATACAGGAAGACTTTTACAAGGCATATCCTGATTTTGAAAAATACAAAGGAATTTAAAAATGTTCAAATTTTTCTATCTGCTTCTCTCTGTTATTCTGTTTACAGACTGTGTATCCGGTTTCAAGACCAAAAAGCTGCTGAATGCAACGGCCAAGGCTGCATTTTACGATCTTGTAGTGGATGAACTGGAATCTGAAGTAGGAAGAACTGATCTCATCAACGGTACTATAACAAGACCGTTTGAAATTGACCCGGACAAACTGAAGAACATACTGGGAAACATACGATTTGTAAAACATACCAGAGTCAATAAGTACGAAGATTATATATTTCATGACGATGAACTGGATACTCTTGCAGAAAACCTGGCAAGGGCGCTTATGAATCCTCCAAAGACAAAGAAGGAAAGCATAGTAGTGGTCATCAGTCAGTTCGATCATCTTCAGTCTGTCATTTCCAACAATAAGAGAACATCCTTTTATGCCTGGGCCGGGCAGGATGGGCTGAATCTGGTATTCGGAGACATTCAGTATGACGTTGCAAGAGACAAGGCCAGGAATTTTTACGATTGGACGAGCGTAGATCCGATTCCTCTCACAAACAGACGGGATGAAAATGAAATCAGATCGAATAAGGATATTTTCAAATTCAAGGAAATTGACGGATTTGAAAACAATAAATGGCTTCTGTTTGCATTGGATGATCTGAACAAATACAGTCCAAGACCGAAACTGGGAACCAAGGATAAAGAAGGTGCTAACTGAAAATTATCACCTGCCGGGGATGACAGTTTTCAGCCATTTTTGAAATCCAGGAAATCTTTTCTGGGCCTTTTTCATAAGGCTCAGAGGATTCTTTGCAGGCAATATATTATAATTTTTTTGAAGCCATTTCCTGAATCTTTTATTCTCTTCTTCGTTTGAAGTTTCTTCTTCCATAAAGTCCTTGTCAAACGGTTCGTACTCTCTGTTGGAAGCCAGAATGGAGAGCAGAATATCAAAATTTTCCGCAAGAACAACAGTGCCCTCTCCTTCCCCTCCCAGATAAACTATAGGACATTTTTCAAGATCCGATTCTTCCGCCGTCCAGAACGCATACAGTGAATGTATCCCGTCTATTCCGAACACTCTCACTTTCGAATAACCTTCTTCATTTTTCCGAAACCAGTCCACTGCAGAATCGTATTCGTCTGAATCCACTTCAAAGGATCCGGAAAAAAATTCAGGATTTTTGTCCCAATAGTCGGCCAGAGCCAGAAGCTTCGCGGGCACCTCGTAAGGCCGAAATTTACTCTTGAATTTTTCAGCTGTCTTTTTCATAAATTCCTCCTTATTTCCGGAAGAGTCTTCCTGCTGATTTACAAAAGAGGAAAATATTGTCCGGAAGTGTAAAGTTAATTTTTCATTAAGAATTTTTGCATCGGGATGTAAATAATTTTTTTACTGTTCGAAAATCCTGTTCAATGGAAACAGTTTTCCAAAGAGTTCGAGAGAATCTTCCTTTACAAAAAGTTTCTTCTGCTGATACCCGTTTTCTGAAGGATGAGTGTATACTTCAACGGATTCAGAATCAGCATCTACGATCCAATACTCATTGACTCCTGCCCGGGAGTAATCCATACTTTTGCTCCGGTCATATACAATGGAACTGACCGCTATCTCTACTATCAGTCTGGCCATAGACGGCTTGCTGTTTCTGTAATCTTTCTGATTTCCTGCAATCACAGAAATGTCAGATTCCAAGTCCGAATCCAGAAAAGAGATAGAATTTCCATTCTGCACAAAAAAACCTGAAGGAACCACTTTTCTGATATCCTCCGTAAATACATTCTTAAAATAACTGTGCCTGGAACTTTTTGTCATTTTCGTTACGACTGCCCCTCTGAAAAGTTCAGTCTTTCTGTATTTTTCCGGCTCCCGAATACAGAGATCCTCATACTCTTGGAGACTGAGAGGAACAAACTGTCTTCTGATTTCAGGAATTTCTAAAATATCCAGCATACTCATTCAATATCTGATAAAACAGATTCTGTCAATCATAATGTCGAACTGTTAAAAATGAATAGCCTGTTTTTTTGCTCGGCTTTTTCTGTATTTTATCAGGCAGAGCGGCTGTGAAATCAAGGTTTTCGGTATGCAGGCAGACGGCATCTGCAGAGTGCAGTGAATAATTTAATCAGAACAGAATGGAGAATACTATGAGCGGTTTTCAGGCAAAGGATACGGAATTACTGAGAAACTCGGCAGTATTGAAGGGATTGAGCGAAATGGAAATAAAACAGCTCCTCGATTCAAGTGAACTTAAGACCGGAGCCCGAAATGACATCCTTCTGAATGAATGGGAGATAGGAAGAGGCATTTTCATCATTCTGGAAGGTGAGGTGGAGGTATATCTGCCCAAGCAGAACAAAAGAGGAATCGAAAGAATTTCGGAAGTGAAGGTTTCCAGACTGAAATCGGGAGACTGTTTCGGCGAATATTCCTTAATCGATGAGGGCAGAATTTCAGCATCCGTCAGAGTCGTCTCCCAAAACTTCAGAGCAAGCTACATCAATCAGAAAGATTTTCAGTCATTTTCAGAAATTCATCATAAATCAGCAAAGATTATATACAGGAATCTTCTTGAAATTTTTATTGCAAGACTCAGGGGGAATCTGGAAGAACTGGACATGGTTTATGTAATTCATTAAAAAAGGAGATTATATGTCAAATATAAAATATTCTGTATTTATAGCGGTGAGTGCGGACGGTTACATTGCAGGAAAGGACGGAGCTCTCGAATGGCTTTCGGCAGTTTCCAGGGAAGGAGAGGACTACGGATACCTGGAATTTTTCAGCACAGTGGACACTCTGGTGATGGGAAGAAACACTTATGAAAAAGTGCTGAGTTTCGGAGACTGGCCTTACGAAAAAAAAGACTGTATTGTTCTTACGAAAGAAAAACTGAAGCCGAGGTTTAATGAAAAAATCATGAATGCATCTCCTATAGAACTCGATCATATCCTTCAGAAAGAGGAAAAAAGGAAAGTCTATCTGGACGGGGGAAAACTGATCAGCAGTTTTCTAGCAGCAGGTTTTGTGGATGAGATCATTCTATCAGTCATCCCGGTACTGCTGGGAGAAGGGATTCCTCTTTTTCATCCGAATTCAGGAATGCAGGCATTGAAACTGATGCATGTCAAAAGTTTCGAGTCCGGTCTGGTTCAGATGAAGTATGCCATTCACAGAAAAAAAGAAGTGGAAGTCTGATTGTTAGTCGGACAGATCTTTACCAGCTTTTACAAAATTCGAAAACTTTTTGACCTGTTCATTTTCAAACTCTCTGATTCCTTCAGAGAGTTTCAGAAGAAGATCAGGATACGGAAAATTTCCGGCTCCTCAATACAGAGAGCGGATGAGTTTTCAGATTTCCGCCACGCCTAATTTACGGCCACCGCAAGATTATTCTGCAGTGCACCGCTTGACAATCCAACACTTAGACTGTATGCGCATACAATTTTCCCAAGTCTAACTCAGCATCCGCTCGTCTGTTCTGCTTTTGCTCCGGCTGATTTTCTTTCCTCCAACACACCGAACACATACACTCCGAGAAATATTCCGGTCACTGTAAAGAGCGCAGAAAGTGTGCCGAATCCTAGAAGCGCGATTGCAGGTCCGGGGCAGGCTCCAGTGAGTCCCCATCCAAGTCCGGACAGAAGTCCGCCGATGACATGATCCTTTGTGGGTTTCGTTCTTTCAAAGGAAATCTCCTCCTGGGTCAGAACTCCTTTCCATCTGATTCTGTGCAGAATCTGGACAGCAATGAAACTGATGACAAGTGCTGTTCCCAGAAGTCCGTACATATGAAAACTTCTGAAAAGAAACATATCTGTAATTACATTATAATTAGATACTCCTGACAGAATCAGAATGTATCCGAAAAGAATTCCTGCAAAAAGAAAGAAAGCATTTCTCATCAGTATTTTCCTCCTGCAAGCCAGTTCAGAATCTGAAATACAAGGATTCCGCCGACCATAAACATCACCGTTGCGACAATGCTCGAAAGTGAACCTCTCGAAATTCCTGAGATTGTATTTCCGGAAGTGCACCCTTTGGCAAGCCTTGCCCCGTATCCCCAGAGAAAACCTCCAGTAATAAGTACCGCTGCCTTCACTGGAATCGTACTGCTCCAGAACACATCAAATCTTCCAAAATCAAACGTCGGATGCCAGCCGCCGGACTGAAGAGCAGCAAGGAAGCCCCCGATCATTATTCCGAATGTAAAAAAGGTTCGGATACCGAAAGGACCTCCCAGTTCAGGCTTTCTGAATACTGCTCTATTGCTGATGATAGAACACATACTCACATAACCTCGAGTCACTCCCAGATAGTCTCCTCCTATCGCCAGA
>DAORDI010000309.1:0-6530 GCA_035345895.1 Leptospiraceae bacterium | reverse complement strand
ACAGTATATTCATTCCTGTTCCTGAAACTGTCCTTACAGTCAAAGACAGTGACGGGAGAGAACTGTTCAGCAGAAAATATGAAAAGTCAGGCTGGACAGATCTGAACATACAGCTGAAAAACGGAAAGGAAACTCTTCATTTCATCTCCGGCAAAACAGTTTCCTCAAGAGTCATTGATCCTAAAAGTTATGCAAGAGAAGAATTTTACGGAATCAGACTGTCTCAAAATTTCTGCAAATCAAAACTCGAAGAAAATATAGCCTACAGAAGAACTGAATCACTGGAAGACACTGTGATCAGAGATATGACAGTTCAGGAATATGAGGCAGACTACAGCAGTAGACTCTTCAAGGATGAAAAGACAAGATTTGAACTTGGAAGACATCTTCACGTGCACACGGTAAAGACTCATCTTGCGGATGACAGATTTGTCCCTCATTCAGAGTGGAAGTATATGGAAAAATCAGCAGAAGCACTCAGCAGAGCGGGGATAAAATTCATTATAGTAAACAATCCAGAAAGTCCGGATGAACTGAAAATCTATAAAGACGGGAAATGGTACAAAGGATATCTGGACTATATGAACAGTCTGACAAAAATCAAAGGGGTCTATTTCTTTGACAGGAAGGACTTCATCAAGGATCTTCGGAGATTCTGGGACACGCATCATCTTACTACAGTAGGCGCCGATGAGATGACAGAAGAGTATGCAAAAATCATTACGGACGTTTATAATGAAAAATAAATATTTCCCATTTCTGGCATTCCTCGTCCTTTACGCCGCTGTCACTTTTTCTGTCTGGAAGAAATATGAATGGAATCCAGCATCAATGATTCATTTCGGAGCAGAGTTCGCAGTAAAGAATGCTTCAAGGATGCCTGAAAATTCCATCGTGGAAAGGGGCAGTGCAGGCGATCTGGGAGCAGGCTACGACGGACAGATATTCTACTTTTATTCCAGAACAATCAGCGAGCTTTCCTGGGACTGGCCTAAAGGATTTGATGAGAGCTACAGAGCACCCAGGATAGGGTATCCCTTTCTGATAGGACTGTTCGGATTTGCCGGAAAAAAGGCAGCGGTATTCGGAATGTATTTCTGGAACATATCTCTTTTTATACTGTCAGTATTTGCACTCAGAAGCATGCTGAATGAAAAACACAGATACCTGTCCTGGTTTTACATACTGTCTCCTTTTTCCCTTGGAAGCTACTCTGTGCTTGTCAGTGATTCAGTAATGACATCTCTTGTAATTATAGCATATTATTTTTTTGTCACGGGAAGGAATATTCCTTTCATTCTGACTGCATCACTTTCCATTCTGACCAAGGAACCGTCACTGTTTCTTTACTTTCCTCTTGGACTTGAAGCCCTTCAGAAAAAAGACTGGAAGAAAACGGCCTTGACTGCCTCCATTCTTATTATTCCTGCAGCCTGGCAGATTTATCTAAGGGCGACATTTCCAAACTGGTCAGCATCGAGACTCGCTGACTTCGTTACTTTTTTCGACGGGATCATTCAGTATGGAAGCCAGCTTTCGCAGAATTTTTCACTTTCAAATCTGAAGGAGACTGCCAGACTGCTTTCCAGACTGCCTCTGTTTGCACTGCTTGTCACAGGGGTTTATGTTGTTTTCACAGGAAATATACGCAGAGGCTGGGTGTTCAGGCTTGGACTTGGACTGGACTTTATCATGATTGCTTCTGCAAGTTTCTATCATTTCTGGTCAGTGTATGAAAATATTTCAAGAATGTTCACTGTGTCCATTCCAATGATGATATTTCTTCAGCAGGAAGATGAGGAATCAAATACGAAACCTTATCTTTATATGTGTGCGCTGATACTGATCCTGTTTCTGATCAAGACTCTCTTCATTCAGAAGACCCAGGACTATCTTATATGGAAATGAAATACTGTCTTGTTATAGGGGCCGGTTCCGGAATAGGCTTTCATCTTCTTCAGAAACTCCAGGAAAAAGCAAACGTCTTTCCGATAGGAATTTCCAGAAGAGGGGAGGGACTTCATTATCCTGCTGAAAGAGGAAAAAACTACAGATGCGATCTGCTGAAAAAGGACGAGGTATACAGTGTATTTGAAAATATTGCATCTGAATTTCCAAGACTTGATCTTCTTTATGTCTGCTCCGGGAACGGAGTATTCGGAAGATTTCAGGATATTACTGATCTGCAGTGGGATGAGCATTTTGCACTCAATGTAAAAGGACCTTTTCTTGCTCTGCAGTCCGCCTTTCCTCTGCTCCTGAAAGCAGAAAATCCTCTAGTCACTGTTCTTTCTTCAACCGCAGGGCATCTGGGATTTTCGGAATCAGCTGTCTACTGTGCATCCAAACATGCAGTTGCCGGGCTGGCAAAAGCACTCAGAGAGGAATGGAAAAAACACAGAATCAGAATAAGCACAGTCTATCCGGGAGCAGTTTACACGTCTATCTGGGAAAACAGAGAAGGATTTGAAAAGAAGGATATGATTTCCCCTGAAGACTTCGGAAATTACCTTGCATCCTTTTCTGAAATTCCCAGATCAGCCGTTCCTGAAGAGATTCATATCCTTCCTCTTAAAGGGATTCTCTAGAAACACTCAAATAAAGCAGAATCCCTAAAATCAGAGAAAATACAAAAAGCCTGATTATAAAAAAATTTAATGGAATTTTCTCGGTTACGATTGAAAACATTGTACCTTGTACGGACTTTCTGATTTCTTTGATCTGAAAGACATTTTCCTCAATTCCCTCTTCCAGAGACTCGTAAAAATGATCTCCTGTTCTTTCATTAAATTCAGATGCAGTGGATACCAGAAAGCCCTTCGCTGAGACGGCTCTCACTGTCTGCGCCCTTTCTCTTTTCAGCTGATTCAGTCTTGAACTGATATGTTCCAGATCCACGAGTCCTGCCACAATCCTTACAATATTTCCAGCAGAATCCAGAAATGCATAACTGATTCCGAAAAACCATTTCCCGGTATGCACCCTCGAAAGTTTAGGTTCTCCTATAAAAAGGACAGAGGACTCTCCTTTTGTATGGAATGCAGCAAAATCCCTGTCCTTCACATAAGGGACTCTTCCTGTTCCAGTCCATTGAATGATTTCTTTTTCACCGTCCATAACCAGGATATCCATAATGTACGGACGTTCTGACTTTTTTTTCAGAAGCATTTCAGTTATTTTAGGAGAGAAGCGCTGCGCAGATTCAGCAGAACCGTTGATGATATAATTAATATCAAACAGCATAAGTTCTATTTCTGAAAAAGTTCGGTCAATTTCCTTCTGCACTGAACTGCTGAGTTCAGAATTCCTTTCGCGGAATTTCTGCTTTACCTCTCTGAATTCCAGAAAAAAAAGAAGCATTACTGCGGAAATAACGGCAAAAGCCAAAAGAGTCTTTCCCTTGGCAGCATATTTTATCATGAGAAATTAATTACCGTATTTATTGATCCACTCTGTAGAACTTCTGAACTTGTCTCCTGTAATCGAAGTCAGAGCAGCAATTGTCATTTTCAGCTTGCCTGAGGATTCCTTGTCTTTCAGGATGGAGATCAGAAAAGGAACTGATTCTTTTTCTTTCCTTTTTCCAAGAGCCTCTATTGCAGGCTGAAAATAATTCAGCTCTCTGCTTTTGGCGAACTCTTCGAGTATCTTCCTGGCCTTTTCCCCGGGAATATTTGAAATGGAACCGATTGAAAACAGGGCAAGACCTTTGCTGCTTTTTGCATTTTTCTCCAGAAAGTCCAGGCTTTCTTCCATCTTAAGCATACCCAGGCTTTCAAGTGCAGCTGATGCAAGCCTTCCGTCACTCGATGAAGCGGCTTTTTTGAGATCTTCAAAAGCTTCCTTCGCTTCCATAATACCGAGCGACCAGGCAGCTCCGTATCTTCCCTCTCCGCTGTTTTCCTGCAGAACAGAGATCAGCACAGGAATGCTTTCCTTATTTCCTATCCATCCGAGACTCTGTGCAATGACTTCCCTTTCAGGAACATCTTTTTTAACCAGAATCTCTTCAATTTTTTTTCTGGCTTTCTCCGCTTTCAGTCGGCCTGCTGCATAGGAAGCCGCTCCGAAAAGAACAGAATCCTTTCCTGAAAGTATTTCCAAGACCCTGTCTGCAGAAGCGGGATCAGGAATTTCAGCAACTGCCTTTGCTGCTGTATATCGTATTTCTTTATCATGATTTGACATATACGGATATACCAGAGGAAGACAGGATCTGTCCTGAATCATGACAAGGGCATCGACAGCATTTTCTCTTCCCTTGTCGAAGGGTTTACCCAGAAAACCGGAAAGAACAGGAACAGCTTTTCGGCTTTTGATTCTCCCAAGTGCCAGAATGGAGGCGGCCAGAGTAGGGGAGGGTTCCGTTTTTTCAGCAAGGCCGATCAGATAATTTTCTGCTTCCTTTATTCCCAGTTTTCCAAGGGCCATTGCATATGTCTTATGCTTTTCCAATGAACCGTTTTTTTCGGCCATCCTGAGTATATCAGCACCGGCTTCCTTTGTTTCCAGTGTCGCCAAAGCATCGACTGCCAGAAGCCTGATCACATCCATCTCAGAATTCAGATACGGAACCAGTGCTTTTCCGGCCTGTCTGTTTCCCATCCGTTTCAGCACTTCTATATAAACATCAGGACTGTCTTCGGGTTCATCCTTCATATGTTTCAAAATGACGGGAACTGATTCATTATCTTTCAGATCTGCCAGAGCTACAGCAGAACTTCCCCGAACTGCCGGATTTTTATCCTCTGTAAACAGTTTTCGGAGTTTAGGCAGTGCCTCTTTCAGCCCCCGGCTGCCTGCCTCCACTGCTGCCTGAGAACGGACAGACCATTCGGCAGATTCCAGATCGCGGAGAACCTCAGAACTGTCTCTCATCGGAGTTTCCTTTTCTTCGGAGCCTGAGGTCCTGTCTCCCTGACCGGGTTTAGGCGGTCCGCAGAGCACTGCGGCAAACAGAGACACTAAAATTAAAATATATTTTTTTATCATGATAATCCCCGGTTAAAGACAGGTTTTTCAGCACCTGACTGTTTTTTTCTTTTTGAGAAGAGTTCCCCGTTCTACTGTCTTTTTTATATAGTCCGGAGCATAAGGCACCTTACATTCAGTACCGCCCATTTCCACCTGTATTTTTCCGATTTTTTCTGCTGTTTTTTCACACTTTTCCTTCAATGGGGCCGCATATGAACCCACGCTGATAATAAATGTATTTATTGCATACTTTGTCCTGTTCGGTGCAGTTTTTATATCTTTTTCCGCACGCAAAATCAGTTTTTCAAAAAGCTTCAGATCCAGATCCTCATTCTTTGTGTACGTCGCAATTGCTCCAAGAGTCGCCCAGCCTGCAGAGGAAATATTTTCCTTGTCTGAATCAATCCATTCCAGACCAAGTTCCATTCCAAACGGGCTTTCCGCAGTGACCCAGGCAACAGTATATTCGGAAAGCATATACCAGTAGGCTTTTTTTGCCCAGTTTTCCAGATCCTTCTTCTTCATTTTTTTTTCATCGGCAATGAGTCCCGCCAGATACATGGCGTCCGAATTTCCTGTTTCAAAAAGCTGAAGCGAGAGTTCATAGTCCTTTTTTACTTTCTTCACTATCTTCTTGAGATCCTGAACTTTCACCCCAAAGAAAGGTTCTTTTGCTCCGTGTTTCATCAGAACTTTCTTTGTGCTTTCATTTCCCATTTTCTTCAGTTCTGCCAGAACTTCATCTACAGTCATAACGATTGATTCAAATCACTTGACCGGATTCGTCAAGTAAAAATGCTGAAGCAAGAATGAACAGATTCAGTTTAGCTTACTCCCCCTGCCCAAATGATACATTCCTTTTTTATCATCTTGTTCATGAAAATCTTTCATCCCAATTCTCCATCCGGGAAGAACTGCATGATGTAGAACACTTGAATCAGGCGGCTGAAAAAAATGTATATGATATTACGAAACTCTCCTTTTTTGCATTTTTTCATTTTTCGGACAGGTATGTTCTCCTAAACTCCGGTTCGGCACTCGGCAGAGGATGCGGGCCTATACTGGTAAAAAAGAAGGGCAGAAAGGTTCCGGATCTGGAAAACTGCAGAATCGCTGTTCCCGGCCTTCTGACGACTGCAAATCTTCTGCTCCAGATTTATGCAGGAGTTCGGCTGAATCCAGTCCCAGTGAGATATGACCTGATTGCAGGTAAGCTGATTCAGGAAGAAGCGGATCTGGGACTGATTATTCATGAGGAAAGATTTACCTATCAGGACAGGGGGTTGGAAATCGTTCAGGATCTGGGAGACTTCTGGGAAAAAAAATCAGGACTTCCTATTCCTCTTGGAGCGATTGCAGTGAGAAGAGATATGGACAGAAATCTCCAAATAGAAATCGACAAAACTCTCCGAAAAAGTCTGAAGCTTTCCTGGGCAGATCCTGAAAAAGCCCAGAAATACATACTGGAAAACTCTCAGGAAAAAAATCTGAAAGTGGTACAGTCTCATATCGATCTGTATGTAAATTCCTTTACGGAAGATCTAGGCACTGAGGGG
>DAORDI010000308.1:5006-6549 GCA_035345895.1 Leptospiraceae bacterium | reverse complement strand
ATTTTCAGAGATCAGAAGGACAATCTGGAAAAAATGATCTCAGACAGATCTTCGGATATAAGACATGGATCATGCAGTTCCATTATATTTTCATTATACAGAAATCCCTCCAGTCAATACCATCTGGAAAAACTTCTCATTTTTCTCTGGGATTCTGAAGAGGAGATTCGAAAGACTGCAGTAAACCGTCTCAGAACCTTTGAAACGGAAAATCCTGAGTACATTCTGAAAGTTGCCCAGTTCAAAGAACTGATTCAGAAAAGTCCGAAAATCAGCAAAGAGCTTTTTGATTTACTGCTCTTCCTTGCCGGAACCACAGTAAGAAATGCGGAATCTGTTCTGGATATAAGCTTCCTCCTAAACCATCCTGAGAAGGGAAAACTGGCAGAACTCTGCATCAGTAAAATTTCAGAAACAGAGACCTGCAGAATCTGTCTTGCGATTCCGAGGAATAAACTGTATTACTGGGATTTTGAGGTTCCGAAGGAAATACTCAGACTTGTTCCGGAAATGGATTTTACGGAAGAGACGCCCGGATGCAGGAGGGTCTGTTCTGTCTGCGGAAGAAGGTATCATTACAGATTCATTACGGAATATGAGGATATGAGTTCAAGCACCGAAATCCGCATTGAAAAACTGCCTCCGGAGCTTTCAGAACTCCCTGAAGAAAAAGAGTATCCGGATCAGTTTCTTGCAGTCCTGCACAGGGAAATGACTCATCCTGAACCGAAAGTCAGAGAAAATGCAGGATTTGATCTCTCTGTATATTATTATATGACTGAAGATTATCAAAACCTTTTCAGTCTGCTCGGAAATTTCCAGGATCTGTCTGTGCAGAAAGGAGCACTGAAGGGAATCTCAGGAAGAAAACTTTCTGAAGAACTTGTTTCCGTCCTATCAGAACTTCTGAAATCCCCGGATTCAGGGATAAGGTCAAATGCAGCGGAAGAACTTGCCAGTTATTATATGCAAACAGACAATATTGAAGGAATAAAAAATCTTCTGTCTGCCTCAGACCATATCTTTACGGTCAGTCCGACCATCCAGAAAGCATTTTTTCTCCGTAAAGAAAGTAAAATACATTTAGACATTTTATATCCAAAATTCCTGAATCTCCTGAACAGCAGTGACAGTGCAGTCAGGCGTTTTGCTGATTATTTTCTTGCAGAGATGAAACCTCTTGAAGGATCTGAAGAGAAAATCTTCCTGGAGAGACTCAGTCATAGAAATCCGGAAATCAGAAAAGAGGCTGCGCTGTCTCTGGAAAGAAAAATCTCAAAAGATTTTGATCCCTCCTTTGCCTTCCGTCCTCTGCTTCGGCTTTTAAAAAACAGAACAACGGCCTGGGCGGCAGTATCCGCTTTTAAGAAAACTGCCTTCCTAAATTATGATCTCAGCAGAATCATTCCGTTTCTGATCAGACAGATCAAAGACAGGAAAAGCGGCGGAAGAGAAGATGCAGTCTGGACTCTTTCAGTGATTGAGGAAAAAAGAGGGTTTCCGGATGAGTTTCTGAAATCTCTTTCTCCGCTGCTTTCCTTCC
>DAORDI010000308.1:0-4906 GCA_035345895.1 Leptospiraceae bacterium | reverse complement strand
TAATTATTTATTCTGCATACTGTCTGTTTTTTTAGATTCAGCCTTGTCCAGTTCCACTGCATTTTTCAGTGCTTCTTCGAGGTATGCACCTGATCCGAAAGAAACAAACTGAATCACTCCCTGCCTGTCCGCGATGACAGTCATCGGAATCGCATACACCATAAAGAATTTGAGGAAATCTCCTGAAGCATCTCTCAGAGTCGTAAATCTGTGAGTATTCTTTTTTATATAATCATTTATTAAATTGGATTCTTCATTGGAAACGGCAATCACTTTCACAGAAGAATTTTCACCTACGAATTCACTGAGCCTTTTGTGACTCACCCTGCAGGGGCCGCACCAGGTTGCCCAGAACTCAATTACGGTCACTTTGTTTTCAATATCCTTGTTGGAAAATGCAGATTTTGCAGAAAGATTTTCCAGTTGGAACTCAGGAAGGGTTTTTCCTATGAGCTGTCTCTGCACCACTTCCAGTTCGCCCGGCTTGGCTTCCAGTTTCAATGTCAGCTTCAGGACTTTCTTTTCTCTTTCTATTTCCAAAGTCACTTCATTGCCTACTCCCTTGGACTGTACATAATCGATCAGCTGCTTTCTGTCTTTTACTGCAGATGAATCGAGTTTTCTGATAATGTCTCCAGGCTTCAGTCCTGCCTTCTCTGCCGGGGTTCCGGGAATCGCCCTGTTCACAAAAACACCTTCCGGCTTATCCTCAATCGAAACACCCATCCAGGCTTTTACTTCCTGAAACCCCTGAGATTCCTGTGCTTTCAGACAGGATGCAAAAAAGAAGAGAAGAATAAATACATGATAAAATAATGATTTTTTCATAAAACCTGGCCTGTAGAGTTATTGATCCGTTTCAGAAACCGGCATCCAGCCTGACTCTGAAACGCATTTTTCATAAATACATTTTATTAGACTGCCGGTCAAACGGAAAAATATTCTTTTTGATTCGCATATAGGGCATTTTATTCAGATAAAAGCGGATTAATGATCTCCAATTCTTCAATCCATTTAAAATCAGAGACATTGGCAGTTACCAGCGGAAGTTTATGAACAAGAGCAGTGGCCGCAATTATGGAATCGCCAAGCGAAATATTCCTTTTCTGTCGAAGGCTGATTGCCTCATCTGCAACTGATTCAGTTAATTCGAGAATGAAAATAGAATCAAAGAATGCCTCCAAATTCTCTTTCTGAGGTGCAGTAATTTTATGAAATCCGAGCACTTCTATTTTTGAGACGACAGATGCATACAGATTTTTCTCACGAAATAATTCCTCAAATGAATTTCCATTTGCAGAATAGATGATAATATTGCTGTCCAGAACCATTTACTCTCTGCCTGACAACGGTCTGTCTCTACGAATTTCCTTCTGCCATTCGACAGGATCTGGAATGATATTTTTCAAACCGCCCATTTCTGCAAGCCGTCTCAAATGCACCAATGCATTTCTTGAATTTGGCATTTGTCCTAAAGTATTCCCGCTTTCCAAAACCCGTAAA
The DNA here is from genome assembly GCA_035345895.1 of Leptospiraceae bacterium. Classification (GTDB taxonomy): domain Bacteria; phylum Spirochaetota; class Leptospiria; order Leptospirales; family Leptospiraceae; genus DAORDI01. The sequence goes on along the minus strand of DAORDI010000308.1, from coordinate 3,403 downwards.
TTCAAACGCTCTGCTAAATGAAGAATCATTTCGGCATCTTTGGGATTCTCAATTTCTATGGTAATCGTCTGCATTTAAGTCTCCATACCATAACTGTGACATTCAATCAAAATCAGTCAAGCAGAAAGAAATAGATCCGTTCCGCATCTGATGATTCTTTTTTGACTGATTTCTGCAGACGATCCGGCAGGACGGAACGGAATCAGAGAGGATGCAGAGTTTCGTCAAAAAATATTTGACTTTCGGATACGGCAAGAATACTTAGGTAAATGCCTAAGTATTCAGACAGACTGGACAAAGTCTTTTATCTGCTTTCGGATCCGACGAGAAGAAGGGTTCTTGAAAAACTTGTGAAGGGGCCTGCAGCTGCGGGAGACCTTGCGGGTTTATTTCCGATGGCTCTGCCTTCTTTTATGCAGCATCTGAAGATTCTGGAAAAAGCAAAACTTGTAAAATCCAGAAAGACCGGAAGAGTCCGCATCTTTGAAATCATTCCGGGACAGATGAGAGAAGCAGAAAACTGGCTTTCAGAACAGAGAAATCTCTGGGAGAAAAGACTGGATCAGCTGGATGATTATCTTATGCAGATGAAGGAGACTGAAAAATGAATTTTACACCCGATCCCAAACTGGATTTGGTTCTGGAAAGAACTGTGGATGTTCCGCCCGAACTCGTATGGAAGGCCTGGACAACTCCGGAGCATCTTCTGAAATGGTTTACGCCTGCCCCCTGGAAAACAGTGGAATGCCGGATTGATCTGAAACCGGGAGGAATATTCAGCACTGTAATGGAATCCCCCGAAGGTGAAAGACATCCGAATATGGGATGTTATCTGGAAATTGTACCGAACAGAAAACTTGTATGGACTGACGCCCTTCTTCCCGGATTCAGGCCGGCACAAGGCAGGCCGATGAATTCATTTTCTTTCATTACAGCGTATGTAATACTGGAACCGCACGGAACAGGCGGAACAAAGTACACTGCAGTTGCAGTTCATTCCAACGAAGAAGAAAAAGAAAAACACAAGGCAATGGGATTTTATGAAGGCTGGGGAGCTGCTCTCGATCAGCTTGTTGCACTGATGAAAACAGTGAAGTAAAAACATACCCTGCACCTGATGTTTATCCGTCAGGGGCAGGACAGAAAATTTTTGACAAAAACCGGCAACGGAACAGATTCAAGAACATCCGCAGGAAATATATCTGACGGGGACAGTACCCTATCCTATCAAAACTGACAGTATAAGAATTTAGAATGTTTCTCATCGGCAGACTCAGACCGAATTCCGACTGGAAAATCCTTTGACAGAACATCGGCTGCAGAAAGTTCCCGTATTCACCCCGACAGAAATAGGTGATTTCACCTATATACGTTATTTATAATCAAACTTACAATAAAATTTATCATTCAATCAAAAAATATTTGACTACTAGAATAAATTATTGAACTGTTGAGATTCTGCTTAAATCATTCTTATACGAAACACTGTATTTTGCCTTGCTCGATTTGGCGACTGGAGTGCATCTTAGAGGACTTGAAGGGACGTCCTATACTCAGTAGGAGCAGGATCAATAATATACTTTCCAAAACTGGAGATAAAAATGGAACACACAGCGAACAAAAAAAGATACGGGATTTTATGTAAAGCTTTATTATTATTTTCTAAAGTTAAGAAATATTTTTTACCTCACCCCCGGCCCCTCTCCATCACGACAGAAGATTTCGCAATGGAGAGGGGAGGCCGAAGAGAATGCCCTGCTGATTTCAGCAAAGTATTCACCTCAGCCCCTCTCTGCGACGTCAGGAGTGGAGAGGGGTGGCAGCGCCGGGGTGAGGTCAAAGCCGCATTCAGACGCGGTGTCTCCTTTGCACTCGGTTTCCTTTTCACTCTCGGTGCCTCCGCAATTCTCGCAGTGGCCGTCACAGGAACAGTCAACACCTTCGTCAACGGATCTGTAATGGAAGCATCTCAGTTGAATACAAATTTCAGTTCTCTTAAGACAGCAATCGAGGGGATTACAAGTTCTCAGTGGACTAGCAATGGGACAACCATTTACTATAATGCGGGCGACATTGGAATTGGAACGAGTAGTCCTCAAAGCACATTAGGAATTAATGTAGCATTGGCAGACACAAAAGGGGTTGTGCTTCAATACAATGGCGAAACAAAAGCCGGAATATTGGTAAGTCCAACAACAGGTGAAGTCCGCATAGGCGCACTTAATCCAACTGGTACCTATTTCCCAACAATCTACAGCAATAACACCGAACGGATGCGCATCGACTTATCCGGCAATGTTGGGATCGGCACAACAAGTCCAGGTGCGAAACTCGATATTAACAAAACATCAGCTGCTGATAATGAAGGATTATTTACCATAGGATTCCAATCGGGGGGAATCGGTTCTGCTGGCTTTACTAGATGGAATATGGGTGCTGCTGCCGACAGAATGGGTCTGGAAATGCACAACACTGATACTGGAAGTTCAAAGATATGGATAGATAATGCAGGCAGAATGCGAATCGCCGGCAGTACACCGAGCGCACAGACTGACGGAACCGCTGTTGGTGATCAAACCTCAACAAGGGATTCCAAGCAGGATATACATCATTTCAATTCCAATCATATACTGTTAGAAAAAATAGCCAAGGTTCCATTATGCACATTTATCTATAAGAATGAGGCAAAAGGATATGGGGAAAAAGCAAAACGAAAACTTGGTTTTATCGCAGATGAGGTAGACCCGCTTTTCATGGATGAGCAAGGCCGTGCGATTGACCAAGTCAGTGTCAATGGGATTTTAATCGGGGCACTTCAGGAACTGAAATCATTATATGATAATGAATCACTGAAAAGCAAGTCTCAGGAAAAATCCATATCAGACCTGTTACTTCAATTGAAGCAAGCGACTGAAAGACTGGATACAGAGAAAAAGAAAAATGATAAACTGGCAGAGGAACTGGCCGCCGTAAAGACGCACGACCGTGTGTCTCAACAGAATCTTCAGCGCATCATAGAGAAGCAGGAAAAACTGCTTGCAGAGACTGACAGAAGGCTCAGGGCACTGGAGACTTTTCAGACAGCAGCAGCGAACGCGAATGCGGGGAAGGAAAGGAAACAATAAGGAGAAACAAATGAACCAAGACAATAAAACAGCATATAATATATCTGTTTCTGAGAAAGAATCAAATGCAGAAACAGATCTAAGACCTGTCTCTGTGGGAGCTTACAGATTCCTCGACCTTTCCGCCTTCAAACGCGGAATATCTCACGGACTGGGATTCATCTTCACTCTCGGTGCATCTGCTCTTCTTGCAGTGGCAGTCACTGGAACAGTCAATACTTTCGTCAATGGTTCTGTAATGGAAGCATCTCAGTTGAATACAAATTTCAGCACTCTCA
>DAORDI010000307.1:0-6604 GCA_035345895.1 Leptospiraceae bacterium | reverse complement strand
AATCCTCTTGAGGTAATGGAATATCTGAACAAGGTAGGCGGTGAAAACGGAATCGGAAGAGTGGACATAGTCGAGAACAGACTCGTGGGAATCAAGTCCAGAGGGGTCTATGAAACTCCCGGCGGGACAATCCTGCATATTGCACACAGGGATCTCGAATCAATGACGATCGACAGGGACACTCAGCATATGAAGGATGATCTTTCCGGTGAATTCGCAAGACTGATCTACAACGGACACTGGTTTTCAAGCAAGATGAAATCAATGCGTGCATTCATTGCAGACACTCAGGAATATGTTACGGGGACAGTAAGAGTGAAACTCTACAAAGGAAACTGCACGCTGGTCGGAAGAAAGTCCTCCTTTTCCCTGTACAGTTCTGCGCTTGCCACATTCGAAAAAGATGAACTCTACAACCAGAAGGATGCAGAGGGTTTCATCAATGTCTACGGACTTCCTGCAAGGGAAACATCAAGGCTCAGGAAAAAATGAGGATTGCCGTATATCCCGGATCCTTTGATCCTCTGACAAAGGGTCATGTGGATATTATTAACCGTGCGCTTATTATATTCGATAAGATTATCATCGGTGTGGCAGTCAATTCCAAGAAGCAGGGACTTTTTTCCATTGAGGAAAGAATCGAGCTGATCCGGAAAGTTCTCGGCTCCAATCCGAATGTGGAAACAGCTTCCTTCAGCGGGCTCACTGCAGACTTCTGCAAGGAGAAAGGAGCCCGTGCAATCATTCGGGGTCTCCGTGCAGTCACAGATTTTGACTATGAGTATGCAATTTCTCTGATGAACAAAAGTCTTTCGCCCGATGTGGAGACAGTGTTCTTCATGGCTTCGGGGGAAAATTCATACATCTCCTCAAGCATTGTCAAGGAAGTTGCAGCGAGACACGGAAGACAGGTGCTCAATCATGTGCCTGAGGCAGTGAATGATGCTTTAATGAAAAAATATCAGGAATCAAAACAAAAGGGGTAAGAAATGTCAAGAACATTCATCATGATCAAGCCGGATGCTGTAAGAAACAGACACGTCGGTGAAATCATCACTAGAATCGAAAAAGAAGGGTTTAAAATTCTCGCACTGCGTTATCTGCAGCTGAGCGTGGACGATGCGAAGCAGTTTTACAAAGTGCACGCTGGAAGACCTTTCTATGAAGAACTCTGCAAGGATATGTCTGCAGGTCCGATCGTAGCAGCAGCTCTTGAGAGAGACAATGCCGTTGCTCATTGGAGAGACGTGATCGGTGCTACTGATCCTAAGGAAGCAAAACCTGGAACAATCCGTGCACTGTATGCAGAAAGCAAGGGTGCAAATTCTGTTCACGGATCAGACTCTGACGAAAACGCTGCACTCGAAATCAGCTTCTTCTTCAAAGGATTTGAATTAGTAAAATAATTCTGTGACCGCTCAGCCAGTCTTGCAATGGGGCTTTGTCAAGTCGCATTCATTTAGAGGCTATGCTGAGCGGAGTCAATTCAGCCTTGCAATGCAAACCTTGCAGGCGCTTTCTTTTCCCTGCCCGAACAAACAGCCGTTCAGTATCTCTATAAACTTCACTTTTGCCTCTGTCTCTAATCTGCAAATCATAAAAGTTTTCTGCTTGCAATCAGCCCCGCACCCCTCAGACTTTCTCTATGACTCTTCTTGCAGAAAAAAAACCGGATGTTTTTCAATATGAGGATATACTGTCTCTCCCTGAAGGGCATTATGAAATCGTCGATGGAGCGAAGCTGAATATGTCACCCACAGGTTTTATGTATGGATTGATAGAAATCAGTCTGTCAGAATTTTTGAAGAAACATCTTTCTGCAAAAGGATATGTTGCAGCCGGAGAAGTAGGGATACTGATTTCCAAATCCCCCCTCCGAGTACGAGGTGCCGATATTGTATACATCACAAAAGAGTCTTACCCTAAACCTCCTGCTGGCATTCTTGAAACTCCTCCTGAACTTGTAGCAGAAATACTTTCTCCTGCAAATACGGCTAAGGAGATGAATTCCAAACTGAGGGATTATCTTTCCATTGGGATACCGAATATTGTTTTTGCAGATTTTGAAAATGAAATTGTGACAAAATATCATTCAGACGGATCATTCAAGATCTTTTCCTTTTCGGAAGAATTTGTAATCTACGATACAATAAAGATCCAGATCAGCACTCTTCTGGGCTGAGTATGGAAACATGAAGACCAAGGTTCCTTCCAGTTACGGATATGATGAAAACGGTCTAGTGTACGGTTATCTTTTTCAGAGCGGTCTTCAGGCAGTGGAAATCAATTCAGATGAGGCTCTGAGATGGCTGAAGAGCCGAGCATCGTCTTCGGATTCCAATGAATTTATCTGGCTTCATTTCAGTTTGGCCAACACTGCAAGTCTATCCTGGATGAAAGAGTATTTGGATCTGCCCGAGACATTTTTTGAGGCAGTGCATATTGGATCTAGATCCACCAGAATTGAATATACTGAAAACACTCTGACTGCCGTGATCAATGATCTTCTCTATGATTTTTCCTATCATCCTTCCGAGATTTCTACTCTTGTCCTGAATGCAGGAAAACAAGTTATGGTCAGTGCAAGACTCAGACCGTTGCGTTCCGTAGACAGGCTCAAAGCAGCTGTCTCACTCGGTGAGAAATTCCATTCCACTGCAGAACTGCTTGCACATCTTCTCCGCGATCAGGAGGATATGCTTGTGCAGATTATGAGGGACACTACTGTCAAAGTGGATGAAATAGAGGACAGAATACTCGGAGGCAGATTAAGTGCACAGAGAAAGGATCTGGGTGCAATGAGAAGACTTTTAGTGAGAATCCAGAGGCTTCTTGCGCCTGAACCTGCAAGTCTTTTCCGGCTTCTGCATCATCCTCCTGACTGGATGAGTGATTCAGATGTATCTGAGCTCCGGGTTTCTACGGAAGAATTTTCCTCTGTTCTGAATGATCTGACTGGACTTCAGGAAAGAATCAAACTTCTTCAGGAAGAGATCGCAGCCCTAGTGGAAGAGGACAACAAGAAAAGTCTTTTTCTTCTGACCGTAGTTACAGTTCTTGCACTGCCGATCAATATCACTGCAGGTCTGATGGGAATGAATGTCGGCGGGATTCCCTTCGCCAGTCATCCTTCCGGTTTCTGGATCGTCGCTTCCCTTTCTGGAATGCTGACATTTATTGCAGGATGGATTATATACAATAGAATGACAGAATAATGACAGAGATTCTAATAACGGCATTGGGTCTTGCAATGGATGCGGCTGCTGTTTCCGTTTCAGCGGGAATGAGTATGAAAAAATTCAGTCTTTTTCAGTGTGCAAGGATTGCACTGTATTTCGGAATATTTCAGGCAGTTATGCCGGTTCTCGGATGGGGAGCAGGATACTTTGCAGGAAAGATTGAGTTCATAGGCAGATTCGGTCATTGGGCAGCAGCTCTCATACTGGGATACATCGGTGCACGTATGATTCTTGAAGGCATTCAGAAAAAAGAAGAGGATGAGTCTCAGGATTATTCCGATTCATGGGTTCTTCTCGGCCTTGCAGTGGCAACAAGCATAGATGCACTTGCAGCAGGATTCAGCTTCGCCCTCCTGGACATAGACATTATCTCAGCTTCACTGATTATTGGAGCTGTTACATTCGTGCTTTCCATTATCGGAGCTGTGTTCGGTAAAAGGATAGGAAGTTTCTTCGGCAGAGGAGCTGATATTTTCGGAGGGTCTGTTCTGATTCTGATTGGACTGAAAATACTCTTGGAAGAATATTGGAAAAATGGAAAAATCTGAACAGTCCTGTGCATTCGCAACAGATCCTGAGAACTCTATGTCTTTTCGGGTATATTTGGACTGAGCAAAAAAAGGAGCATATTGTTGAAAAATTTTATTACACTTGAGTTATGGCAAGGTATTCTGAAAAACAGAAAGGTCAGTCTATCTTCATTCTTTTTTTTCTTCATTCTTTCTTCAGGTCTTGGATCTGAAACTGTCATCCTGAACAATAATGAAGTCATCAAGGGAAAGCTTCAGAGTCAGTCAGAGAAGGAAGTTGTCATTACGGACAGTTCCGGAAAGAGGACTATTCCAAAGGATCAGGTTCATAAAATACTTTATAAAGATCCTGATGAAAAAGAGCTTCGCAAGATTCTGGATGCGAACAAGGCAGCGGCCTCTGCAGCAGACAGTTCCTCAAAGCAGACAGGCTCTTCTTCGGACAGCGGTTCAGGTATTTCAGGACAGAAGAAGGGACTGAGTCTGGGCGGGGATCTTTTTTTCGGGAACTATACAAGCGACTGGGAAAAAAGGACAAATATAATGTACCTTGTCGGAGGAAGGGTTGAGTCGGACTGGAAGAACAAGACAGGACTCGGTGCAAGACTGTTTATGGAATACGTTGTTCCTTTGAGCGGTTCAGGTCCGAAAAATTATTTCTTTCGCGGCAGTCTGCATCGTCTGAGCAGGGATTTTTCATCGAACGGGTTCGGTGCGTCGACAATCTACTCGAGCAAATACAATGCTGTTCTCGGTATGCTGCAGGCAGAGGGAGGAGTCACTTTTGAGGCTATGCCGAATTTCAGAGTGATGCCTAAGCTGACCCTGAGCAGAATCAGTCAGGACATTGATTCCTCTTCAAGCGGAACCAGTCTGCTTGCAGGCGGGGGCGGCATCAGCAGGGAATCAGGAATGAATAAAAATCTGGGCCTTGCCGTGACCCTTGGGCTGGATTTAGAATATGATCTGAAAAATGATCTTACAGTTTTTGGAAATCTGAATCTGTTCAGTCCTTATTTTTATAACTACAGCAAGGGTCATCAGTCAAATTCGACCGCCTTCAGTGCCGCAAGTGTTTCCGGTGCATCGTCGGCCGCCTTCGGTTTTTCAAATGCATCAGGCAATGTGAGCACATCGCTTACCGGATATTCCGTCGGGCTCGCCAAAAGAATGGACGGCAGACTTCGGATCTTTGCCGCCTTGGAGACAATGACAGTGAATACAAAAATCACAGGTGTAAATTCATTTGCAGCGGCGGCGACTTCTGCAGGCACAGGGGCTGTGAATTTTCCCGGCACAATTTATCCGAGGGTTCTCTGGGCAATGGAGGAGTCCATCCAGCTTCAGGGACTGCGTTTCGGAATTGTATACGACCTTGCTTCAAAGTAAGACCGACTGATGCATTTTTTTCAAATCCGATTGGACTCAATTTCCATTTTAGGAAGACTGGTTCTCGAAAGAAAGAAATATGCTGAAGGACCGTTTTGACATTCTCTGGCTCATCATCTGTTCAGGCCTTGTATTTTTCATGCAGGCCGGTTTTTTATGCCTGGAATCAGGCCTGACCAGAACCAAGAATTCGATCAATGTCGCAATAAAAAATATCACCGATTTCGGAATTGCTACAATTGTATATTATTCCGTCGGGTTTGGAATTATGTACGGAACATCCTCCGGAGGCTTTTTCGGAACGGATGCATTTTTCTCCACCCTTTCAGTAACGAAGCCGGAGATCCCCGTTTTCTTTGTATTTCAGCTGATGTTCTGCGGAACAGCTGCAACGATTGTATCCGGGGCAGTGGCTGAGAGAATGAAATTCTCTGCATATCTGATTGTAACTGCACTTATTTCTTCGACGATCTATCCGCTTTTCGGGCACTGGGCCTGGGGGAAAAATCTGGGCGACTGGAGCAGTCTTTCCGGATGGCTCGGGAAACTGGGATTTGTGGACTTTGCAGGTTCGACCGTGGTGCACAGTGTAGGCGGCTGGGTGGGACTTGTTGCAATGATTCTTATCGGAAGCAGGAAGGGGAGATTTGCTGAGGACGGAACAGTGCGCAATATCACAGGCCATAATCTTCCTATTGCAATGCTCGGAACACTGATTCTCTGGTTCGGCTGGATCGGTTTCAACGGAGGAAGCACACTGGCTTTTTCTGCGCAGATTCCGGGGATTATTGCCAATACAATGCTCTCTGCGGCTGGAGGAATGGGGTCTGCTCTCATTTACGGATGGATCAGGCTGAAATATGCGGAGGCTACTCTTCCTCTGAACGGGGCACTGGCAGGCCTTGTGGCAGTCACAGCATCCTGTCATGCGGTGACTCCGTTTGAGGCAATGATCATCGGATTCATTGCAGGCATTCTGATGTTTGAAACAAGGATGCTTCTGGAAAGACTCAGAATGGATGATGCAGTCGGTGCAATTCCTGTGCATCTTACCGGAGGAATCTGGGGAACTTTTGCAGCTGGAGTATTCGGGAACACTGAGATTCTTGGAACCGGACTCGGCAGAACGGATCAGATCCTTGTACAGATTTACGGAATTTTAGGCTGTGCGGGGGTATCTTTTGTAATCAGCTTTTCCGTATTAGGATTTATCAATAAATTTTTCCCATTCCGTGTTCCTGAAGAAAATGAAATGCAGGGGCTGAATTATTCAGAACACCGTGCAACTACTGAGCTGTCTGATCTTTTCCTGGAAATGGAGTACCAAAAAACAACTGGAGATCTGAGCAGGAATGTGACTGTGGAACCTTTTACAGAGGTGGGGCAGATTGCGGAAAGATACAATCTTGTGCTGGACAAGGTCAGATCGAATCTCAGGGAAAAAGA
>DAORDI010000306.1:0-6653 GCA_035345895.1 Leptospiraceae bacterium | reverse complement strand
TTTTAGAAAAATTAAAAATAGAGTTGTTGAAACTAATTTTTCAACAACTCTAATACTTTAAATACGTTATTCCTTCGGTTCAGCCTATTCCGATTTGAATTCATAAAAATGCAATTGACAGCATTATTTCAAGGTTCTTTGATGGGAATATGACCGCAATTCTGGATCTGCCTACAGTCAAAAGCAGGACTCATCTTTTATCAATAGAAGAGTATCACGCTCTTGGAAAGCTGGGTTTTCTCTCGAAAAGAACTGAATTGATAGAAGGGGTCGTCCTCCAAAAAATGCCTAAATCTCCAAAACACGCTACGATGGTAAAAAAAATTTTCCAGTTTTTTATGAAAAGTCTGCCTCAGGGGTGTCACGTAATTTCAGAGCAGCCGATTACTCTTTCACGTTCCGAACCTGAACCTGATATTTCCGTTATTTCCGGAACGATAGAAGACTATTCAGAATCACATCCGACCACAGCTGAATTAGTCATTGAGGTTTCACTCAGTACTTTGGCTGAAGACAGGGAAATGGCAAACATTTATGCAGAAGCTCTCATTCCGGAATACTGGCTCTTCAATCTGAACAACAGTACTGTGGAAGTTTATATTAAACCTAGGAATGGAAGATATTCTGAAATGAAAACCTATTCGAAATCAGAAACGGTCATCCCAAAGTTTGATGACTCTCTCAAGGTTTCCTTGGAAAATCTTTTCTGATTTTTGGAGATCTGAATTTCATAAAGGATTCTATTTTCTCTCCAGTTCAGATCCAACCCAAAATTTCCTCTCAGCCTGAAGGCTCTTTAATAAAACTATGCTTCGGGATGTTAAATAGTCCCGTTGTCATTTCGATGAACAGTTTCCGAGTCTGTGAAGAGAAATCTTAAAGCATCAATAACAGAAGGTCATCTGCAGTTGGAACAGAATCAGTTAAAAAATCGTAACTACTCAGCGTATGTTTTCATTTGGAATTTTGATGGGATTTTCAAGTGCGAAGCCCTTAGCAGCTTCTAAGTTTGCGAAACCGCCGGTAGGCCCCCGTAAAACAGTAACTACGACGCAAGTGCGGAAGCTGCTGCCGCTAGGCTGAGTAGTTACAAAAAATCAATACATTGCTTATCTGCAAAATTTCTAAGTCGCTGTCCCACCTAAATCAGAAAAAAATTTCCTTGCGAGCTTCGATCCGTAACTTTCTCAGCTCCGCCATTTGAAGAGTGCCAATAAATCCATTGAGTTCCTACAAAAATCTATTCGAATATTTGAAAAATCAGAAGAACAAGACAGTTATATCAATGCTTATATTATTTTGAAAAATGTCTATCTTCTACAAGATAAGCCAGAAATGGGCATCCATTCTTTAAACCAGGCAATGGATCTGATTCTGAAATTTAGATCCGAGATGGGTAAGGACAAAGAAGCATTCACAGAAAGATTTCTGGATGTATTCAGAGAACTGAAAAAACTCTACTTGGAATCGGAACAGTTTGACAGGGCCTTGGAAGTGAGTGAGAAGATGAGAGGTCTCTCTGTTTCTGAGAATTTTAATCTGAAATATGCTCTAAGTCATGGAGGCGTGGATTCTGAGAAAGGTGCGAAGTTATTGAAACTGAAATCAGAACTGGAGGCTCTGGCTTCAGAAAGAATTGTAGCGAAACACCAGGGAGATAAGGGAAAGAAAAGAGAAAATGCACTGTCCTTCAGGAAGGAGGAACTGGAATCTTACGAGAAGACAGAAGGTCATTTGGAGAAAGACGGTTTTCTGAAAATGGGAGATGTAGCAGAACTGGATCTAAAAACAGACCTTCTCGTGATGAGTGCCTGCGAAACATCACTGGGAACAATACGGGCCGGAGAAGGAATGGTGGGTCTGCCGCAGGCATTTCTGATGGGAGGTGCAAAGAATGTGCTGGCAACTCTCTGGTCTGTAGATGACCACGGCACAATGCTTTTCTTCAAGAAGTTCTATCATCATTATATTCTCAGTAAAAAGGATCTGAAAGCAAACAAGGCACTTCAGGCTTCTCTGAAGGAAATTTACGGAACCGACGACAAATATAAGGATCCATTCTACTGGTCACCATTCGTGATTTACGGGGAGTGAAGTCAGCCTCTTCTGAATCTTAAATACATCTTATTTATAATATACACCAGAATACTCATCAAAAATACAGGCAATCCCACCCAGCAGATCTCGGAATAAATTACAGCGAGACCTCTTTCGCTGAAGAAATTGGCTCCGATCGGAGATACCTCTATCGGTCTCCAGGAAAAAAAGATCCTTTCTGTTCTGAAAGGCCAATAGAGAGCACAGCCCTTGCCGCCGTTTGTAAATGAATCTAGAATTGGATGGGATACAGAAGATATAAAAATATATACAAATGCTGTCAGCCTTCCGGAGAGGAAATATTTTGCGGCGGCAGATGCTGCAATAGCAAGACAGAATGCAAAGAAAATGGAATGAGTGAACCCCCTGTGCCCCCACTGTGAACCGTAAGGAATTCCAAATTTGAAAGCAATCACGTCCAGGTCAGGAATCACTGAGGCAAGAATTCCAAGGGCGAAAAGTCTGCCGGAGACAAGCTCCTTCTGCAGAGCGAATTTCAAGGAAGCGGGAATCAGAGAATGAGCGAATATTGTAGGCATAGTTTCACCACAGTGATTTGATTTTTTGAAGAAGGACTTTCCATCCGAATTTCTTCAGAAAAGCAATTGTAAGAGGACGTCCGGCTGTTTCATAAGAATAAAAGCCTGTCCAGATTCTCTTCCAGTCCGGTTCCAGATCAGAGTTCAGCTTCAGTACTGAATCAGTCCAGGACTGAATTGCTCTGATCGATAGTGCAGTATGACCGGAAGCAGCATTGTCAATCGTATTGTGAAGACTGAAAAAATAGGGATTTATCCCGTGAAATTTCAGGAAATCGATCATTAAACCGTATCCTTTTCCGAGCCCGGCGATTTCGACTGCAAGATTGAGCCCAAGAAGTTCCGGAAAAAACTCTTTCTGGTGTTCTGAAAGAGAAAGCCAGTATGCGGGCATATTAAAGGCTGCATCTATAATCTCCTTATCCTGATAAAATTCATCCGAATCAATTGAAGGCAGTTCTTTCCCGCATTCCTTCAGGATGTTTTTCATTATGATTCCATGATGCTGATCCAGAATTCCTGAACCGAGTTCATCTCTGTAAATTTCATGCAGAATTCCTGTTTCTGCAGAATCTGACAATTCTGATGATGAAATTCTCTGAAGCCATCCCCCGTCTGCAAGAGAAGCAGGGGCAAGCTGCAGAAGAACCCATACTGCATCTGCACGGGAGACTGCTTTTCCCAGAAATTCTCCGCTGAGAGGCAGATTTTTATTCACCTGTTCATCCATTCTCCTTTTAAGCCAGTTTTGAAGAGTGTCCTTCTGAAAAGGAATCAGATTTTCTTTTTTCAGTTTTCCGGAATTCATTTTCTTTTCGGTCTTCATCAGCATATTTTTTATATACAGTCTTGATTCGCTGACTGATTCTGGAAAATTCTGCTTCTGTACAAGCTTCTGCATCAGTTTTCTGGGATTGAGTGAATCTGATTTCTTTTTCCTTTTATGAAAAATGATTTTTCTTGAATCGGCGGCAGGCATCCTGAAGACAGTGTGCGCATCAAAATCTTTAATGTAAATATTTAAATTATATGTATATTTTCTTTCTATTGAACTGTTCCATTGAGGAGAAGGGTTTTCTTTCAGGAGAGAGATCCATCCTGAGACAGTCATCAGTTCTTTCTCCGTGAATATGCCGAACATTTTTCCGCCGAAGGAAACCGAAGAAGAAAAAAGAGGACTTTTTTCCGGATTTCCAGGAACAACCCAGTCAGAAACAGAAAGATTTTCCAGAAAATTCCTTATATTTCCTGAGCGCATCCATTCATCCAGAGATTTTCCATCCATAATTATTCTATCATGATATCCTGAGGAGTGTTCAAACTTGGATTTCAGAATTTCTTCCATTCTGTCCCAGAGAGAAGTCTTTCTTTTGAATGAGAGAGATCTGATCCATTCTTCTTCAGAAAGAATGCAGATTATGACACCGTTCCAGAGCCGTCTCCAGAATTCAGAATCCTTTTTTTGGACAGACTCAATCATTCTGAACGCTGATTGAGAAAGAGTATTTTCTTCATCAGTGCTGAACCATCGGATCGGAAGTGACTGTTCAACACAGAGAGGAAGTCCAAAGAACATTTTTGCAGAATGATAACCGAGTATTTCGGGTGAGTCATTTTCCGTGCATTTTTCAAAAAGCAGAGAAGGGATTGCATAATGAAAGTCAGCCTCAGTGAAACGTCTGTCCTGAATGAAATCAGCACTGAATAATGAAGGTATGTATATTTCCTGAGAAAAAAGAATGGATCTGTATTTTTGAACCCTTTGAATCGGGTTGTCTGTACTGCCGTTAAAAAGCTGTATGGAATGAAGAGCAGTCTGTCCTGTTTCACTGTATGAAAAAGGGATTCTCTGAAGGGGAAGGAGCCAGGAGCCGTACAGAAAAGCAGAAGGTGTGAAATGAATCAGCGTTTCTTTTTCAGATTCTGCCTGGACAGACTTCCGTTTTTGAGATTGAATTTCTGAGAGCCTTTTTTTGAACTCAGTCAGGTTTTCAGGGAATGAAGGTTCAAGTCTGTCTTCATAGATCAGAAGTACAGATCTTAGCGGATCATTTAAATGCAAGTTCCTGTTCAGAAGATCTGAAAACAGGGTTTTGGAACTCAGATATTTCAGTTCACTCATCCACTGCAAATCTTTCCAAAGTTTCCAGAGGAATGATTTCCAAAGCCTTCTTATGAGTGGATTTTAAGTGAACCTTAGGTGCCATCCCTTCGCGGTATGCTTCCAGCCATCTCTCTGCACAGAGACACCACTGATCACCTTCTTTCAGTCCTGGAAAATCCCACTGCGGCATAGGTGTGCTTAAATCATTTCCTCTGGATTTAGAAAAACCAAGGAAGCTTTCTGTAAGTTCAACACAGACTGTATGAGATCCCAGGTCCGATGCATTTGTATCACAGCATCCATTTCTGAAAAATCCGGTGACTGGCTGAAAAGAGCAGGGGATCAGTTTTTCCCCGAATACATTGACAGACTTGTCCATTTCCATTGTAAAATCCTATATATAAAGTCGGTTCTGAATAAGTTCAGAACTTTCTTATTGTTTTAAGGGCATACTCGCAAAGCAAGAATTATTTGCCAGAAAAGGAACTGATCTGACCTTACTCCAAAAAGAAGTCTGGAAAGTCCTTGTGAAATTTTATGGTAAACATCCTTCACAAGAAGTTTAATTCATCCTGTTTAATTCTTTTAAGAAGTCTTTAATATTATTTTGAATGCTTCTTTCGTATGCAAGTACAAGCCTTTTAAATCCGACGAATTCTTCACTTGCAGAGGCTTCGCCTTTTTGAATGACTGTAAATTCTTTAATTAAAGTCTTTTTTCTGTAAATCGAATACTTAATCTCTGAATTGATTGTAAAAGCAGCGCCAAAACCGGGGTTGTCTATTTTTATAATGTTGGTCTTCAGATCAAAATCATCACCCTCCTTAGGATTCAATTCTTTGAAAAATTTCCCTCCAAGCAGAGAACTGCGCAGTGCTTTGGTAATTTCTATATTTGTAAGAAGATTATTCTTATCAGCTCCTTCGACGAAATCTACATAAATTGATTCTCCAAGCGGTTGAGCGGCTTTGATTTCTTTTGTGGCCATATATTCGTACATTGCGCTTCGAATTCCGGTAGCACAATTCAGAAGAGGGGAAACCAAAACAGAGATTATACAAAGGGCAATATTTCTTTTCATAAGAAGTTTATCTTCATATATGCTTTTTCTGTAAATAAAAAATGTTCTTGCAGAAAAATAACCAATGAATTATTCCTTTTCTATGCTGTTAATTTTTAAGAAAGTTTTCTTAGTCCTGATATTGTCCTTTTTGTTCAGTTCATGTTTTAGTCATAAATACATTATTACTAAAAGCAATACGGTGAGCGAGGCAGAGGAAATTCATATTCGAATGTTCACACTTTTCTGGATAATTCCGATTTATAATGATATCAATCCTGATACTGTATGCCCAGGAAAAAGGATTCGCTCTATCAATATGTATGACAGTGCTTTTACTGGCTTTGTCTGCGGAATTACTGCATCTTTGATATGTCCTGCAGCAGTAGGTATAGAATGTATAAAATAAGCCTTTTTCTGATTTTGATTTTGGGATGCAAAAATTTTGACGTTCAGCTTGCTCCAAAATTTAATGAGTCAAAAGTAGTTAAGCTGAAGGTGCCTATTCGACAGGAGAGAGCATCCGGCTATCATGAAGATGAAGATATATCTTCCTTGTGCGAACCTAAAAAAATGGTATATATAAAATTCAGTTTCAACCAACCGCAGGAAGTATGGTGCGAATAATAACAGCACATACTGATATTTTTTTTAGTGCTGCTTGTTGGTTTTCCTGATTATTAGATTTTTACAGTAACTTTGAAATAATGGACTCAATTCCTGTTTCAGGGAGTAATATGCGCTTCAAGTCAAAAAAACTTTTCATAAGTCTGCTCAGGAAATGGCTATCAGCCTTATTGCTTGTTTAATAACTCATCTTACGCAGTTTAGGCGTTTTGGGCAGGAACGGCTG
>DAORDI010000305.1:0-6668 GCA_035345895.1 Leptospiraceae bacterium | reverse complement strand
GAACATCTTCACAATTTCGCGGGACTGCTCATCTGAAAAATTTACCTTTTTCAGATTTTCATAAGCCTCAAGAGTATTCATATTTTCCATAGTATGAGTATCTTGTACTCGCTGTCAAGAATTGAATTTTTCTGTCTGAGTTTGCATCTTGCGGAAAATTTTTGCTTTCAGCTGAATGATTTGATTTTAAAACATCCGGGAAGCCGTCTCCCATTCAAAGTGAATGATATTTTTTTCCTTTTGGGAAAATTCAATTCCAATCAGAAATATTTTTTCTGTCGGAATCGGCCTCAGACCTGTTCTTTCATTAAAATCTATTGCATCCGATGATCTGTCAAATATGTATTTTCCGTATGCGTTTTCTGCTTGTCTTCCGGAAATCGGCTTCTGACAAAGGAAGAATGAATGAAAACATCATTGCAGTGGACGGGCCGGCAGGGTCCGGAAAAAGTTCTGTGGCAAGAGAGATTGCTGACAGGACGGATTTTCACTATCTGGATTCCGGCGCTCTTTACAGGGGAGTGACATTATATTTTTTTGAAAAATATAAAAATCTGAACCCCGAACAGAAATTTTCTGAGTGGTTCTCCTCGGTTAATTTTCTTCCTGAACTTTCCTCACTAAAATTTGAATTTATCCTGGAAAAACCGAAAGAAAACATCCTTCTTCTGAATGGACGCAATATCTCTGCGGAGATCAGAACTCCCGAAGTTACGGAGGAGATTAAATATCTGGCACCTCTTCTGGAAATACGGAACTTTGTAAATGAGATCCTGCACGGACTTGCAAGACAATACAAGCTCATTATGGACGGAAGGGATATAGGAACGGAAGTATTCCCGGATGCAAAAAGAAAGTTTTTTCTGACTGCAGATCCCGAGGTGAGAGCAGAGAGAAGATGGCTTGAACTTAAGGAGAAGGGCATTGTTTCGGACAGGAAAGAACTCTTAAGTGACATAATTCGGAGAGACGAATCGGATAAAAATCGAAAAATTGCACCCCTGCGTCAGGCAAATGATGCAATCCTGATTGACACTTCTGGTCTGGAAAAAAAAGCTGTCATTGAGCTGATCCTGTCCAAGATATAAGCTTGGGCAAATACGTTGAAGTGTCCCGAGTAAAAATTGAATTCGCAAGTTAACCGTCCCAAATCAAACAACCCGATGGAAACAGCATTGAATGCTGAGACCGATAAAAGATTCCGGAAAGGAGAAATTCTGGAAGCTAAGGTTCTGGATGTAATCGACCAGAGAGTGTATGTAGACCTGAGATCTAAATCAGACGGCTTTGTGCCGCTGGAAGAGTTTTTGGAAGCCCCCGAAAGAGGAAGTTTCATCTCAGTTGTCGTAAAAGGTTCTGAAAATGACAATGATTCGGTATTGTATCGTTGTTCAAAAAGAGAAGCCGATGCCAGAAAAGGCTGGGAAACACTCAAAGAAGCCTTCGCCAAAAATCTTCAGGTCACAGGCCGTGTTGAGACAGAAGAAAAGGGAAAAGGATTTATCGTAAATGTAGAGGGTGTGAGAACATTCCTTCCATTTTCACAGTTAGGTATGAAATATACCGGTCTGGACGATCTGAAAGCCCAGACGATGGATTTTAAAATCATCAAACTGAACGAGAAAGGCAAATCTGCTTTAATCTCCAGAAGAAAACTCATAGAAGAAACGAACAAAGAGAAATGGGATGAACTGGTCAAAGCTCACGCTGTGGGCGATAAGGTAGTTGTTACAGTCACTAAAGTCGCAAGTTTCGGAGTATTCTGCAAACTGATGGGAATCGAAGGCCTTCTCCGCCAGAACGATATTTCCTACAAAAAGTATGCTCCGTTCAAGCATTTCTTCCAGCCGAATCAGGAAGTGGAAGTACAGATTCTGGAAATGAATCCTGCAAACAACCGTCTGGCTTTGGGCATCAAGCAGATGTACGAAGATCCTTGGGTCTGGGCAGGAAGAGAACTGGAAAAAGAAATGGTTGTTCGCGGAACAGTCACTTCTCTCACTAACTTCGGTGCTTTCGTGGAATTGAAAGAAGGTCTGGAAGGACTGATTCACAATTCTGAACTTTCCTGGGCGAAAAAACCCCCGCATCCGAAAGAAATTCTGAAAAAAGGCCAGGAAGTCGATTCCGTAGTTCTGGATATCGATATGGAGAGAAAAAGACTTTCTCTCGGCCTGAAACAGCTCCTGCCGAATCCTTGGGACAATTTAAGCTCCAATGTCAGAAAGGGTGCAGTTCTGGAAGGAAAAATCACTGGAATTACTAAATACGGTGCATTCGTAGAAATCGAAAATGGAATCGAAGGTCTGATTCATATCAGTGACATCACTTGGGATGAAAAACAGAAAGACCCTGCTTCCCAGCTGAAAAAAGGCCAAGTAGTGAAATTCATTATCCTGGATGTAAATCTGGATACACACAGAATTTCCTGCGGTCTGAAGCAGCTCGAAGAAAATCCGTATGAACTCCTGCGCAAAAAATATCCTTCCGGCGTGATCATCGAAGGGAAAATCAAGAGCGTGGTCAGTTTCGGAGTATTTGTGGAAATCGAACCAGGTTTTGAAGGACTTGTTCACGTTTCTCAGATTCCGGACGGAAAAAATCTGAAGCTGGATGATATCTATAGAGTAGGGGATCAGATCAAGGCAGTGGTTCTGAAAATTGAACCTGATGCTAAGAAGATTTCTCTCTCCATTAAAGATTTTGACAAGGCTCTCGAAAAAGAAGAAATGGCCCGCTATATCAAGCAGGACGATTCTCCTTCCAGCGGAAGTCTTGGAAGCTTTATGAATATTCAGAGATAAACAATGGCAAAATTTGACAGAAAGAAACACAGAGATGATATGTTCCAGAAGCAGAAACAGCAGAAGGAACAGGAACAGCTGAAACTGCTCGAAGAAAAAAAATACGAAGAGTTTGAAGGTTCTAAATCAGAACTGTTCTTTCTGAAAGCCTCCGATTTTATGGCTCGTCACAGGGTCAAAGTGTTCGGAGGGATTTTGGCAGTTCTGGCCGTTGTAGGAATTACTATCGGCGTCAAAGAATATATCACTACAAAAGAAGAAAAAGCAACCATCGCAGCTGAGGCACTGGAAACTAAACTTTCCAAGCCCGGTCTGGATGTAGATGCACGAATCAAAGAACTGGAAGCTTTTCTTTCTTCCAACGATGCAAAAAATACAACGCTCCGCTTTTCCAAAAAACTCGCTGATCTTTCTGCGGATAAAAAAGATTTCAAGAAAGCAGCCGAGTCTATGGAAAAGGCAATTTCTCTTTTGAATGAACCCAAGGAACTGAAAGCATATTATCATTATCTTGCAGGTTCGTACAGAGAAAATGCAAAGGAAGTGAAACCTGCACTGGATCATTATACCAAGGCATCTGCGCTTCTCGGAAGCAACAGAGAGACAAATACTTTTTCTGCATGGTGCCTGTATCATTCAGCCAGAATGAAACTTCAGGACAATCAGAAGGAAGCAGCTGTATCTGATCTTAAGAAAATCATTTCGATTGAACCTCAGTATGAAACGGCTTTTCTTTCGGATGTGAAACAGCTTTCACTGTATCTTCTCCTGAAACTCAACAAGGGCTGAACTCTTGTTTACACTCGCTCTTCCTAAAGGCAGACTTGCGGAAGAGTCCATTGAACTTTTAAAGGCCAAAGACTGGCTTTCTGAATCACCCAACGAAAAAAGCAAAGAACTTGCATTTAATGATCCTCTGAAAGGAATCAGGATACTTCTTGTGCGCTCTCAGGATGTGGCCACCTACGTGGAACAGTCTGCTGCAGATGCAGGAATTGCAGGACTCGATGTGCTCCGGGAAGGCGGATTTGATCTTCTGATGCCTGTTGCACTTAAGATAGGAAAATGCAGACTGGCTGTGGCCTCCTTCCCTGAATTTGATCTGAAAAACTATCAGAGAAAAGTAAGAGTTGCTACAAAATATCCGAAACTTGCAAGAGAGTTTTTCTTCCGGAAGGGAGTATCATGCGAAATCATTAAACTGTATGGCAGTATAGAACTGGCTCCTCACTGCGGGCTTTCCGACTGTATCGTGGATCTTGTGGAAACAGGAGACACACTCCGTGCAAACGGTCTAGTCGAAAAAGAAACCATCCTTGAGTCCTCTGCCAGAGTCATCATGAACAGATCCTCACTGTACCAAAAAAGGCACGTCCTGAGCGATTTTATCAGAGATCTTACGTAAATATGCTGATAGAAGAAGACGATCTGGAAACGATCTCCAGCTATCTTTCCAAGACAGAAGCATCGAAAGCCAGCCTGTTCGGCTCCTATGCTCGCGGAGATGCTGACACTGCAAGTGATCTGGATATCCTGATTGAATTCAGTCCATCCATAAGTATGCTTACGTTTATCCGATACAAAAGAGAACTGGAAGTCCTTCTCGGAAAAAAAATTGATCTTTTGACTCCAGCATCGATCTCACCTTATATCCTTCCTAAAATTCAGAAAGACCTCCGTTTAATCTATGAGAGAAAGTGACGAAATCAGGATTAGACATATTCTGGATGCGATTCTGGAAATCGAAAGTTTCACAAAAGAAATATCCATTCGGAATTTTGAAGAAAACCGGATGATTCGCAATGCGACAGTCAGAAGTCTGGAGATTATCGGTGAAGCCGTAGGCGCATTATCAGAGGAATTCAAGACACTTCATTCAGAGATACCATGGCAGGACTGGAAAGATTTCAGAAACGTACTGATCCATCAGTATTTTGGAATTGATTATCAAATGGTTTATAATTCACTGATAAAAGATATGCCTGTCTTAAAATCGAAAGTTGCTGAAATATTGAATATTTTATAATGTTTTTTTGCATTATGACTGTCTGATTTTATTGTTCCTGATTCTGCATCATCAGTGAATTTGAATTACCATACAAATGGAGCACAAATAGGAGGAATTTCCTGTCTTTTGTAACCGGTTTCATTGAACTCAGTCAATTCAATGCTTTTCCAGGAACTGAAAAATGAATCGGTAATGTAATATTTTTTATCCCTTTTGATAATTATATGATATTTATTCAGGATGTAAACGACGTCAGCTGATCCTGAAAACTGATAGGCAGAAGTCCATGAAGTTCCGCCGTCAGAAGTGATAAAAATTTTAAAATCAAGAGGCACTGAGTCCGTCCAAAGAACTGCATTCTGCTGATCAAAAAAATATGCCCCGCTTATTCTGCTCAGATCTGTAATGTTTAAGGAGGAAGCAGCGTAGACTGCCCAAGTATTTCCGTTGTCTGTCGTCCAGTAAAGAGTTCCCAAAGCTGCAAGCCATCCTTTTCCGTTATTTGAGATGGCAATGGATGAAAAATATTTATAAAGATAGCTTCCGCTGACCGTTGTCCATGTTTTTCCAAAATTGTCAGAGTACAAAGGCAGATCATATCTGGATATAAGCCAGAGACGATTGTTGAAATAATAAAAATCAGTTATCGTTGAATTATAACGCTGACTGGTCTGACTGTAGCTGCTCCAGGATTTCCCTGAGTCTGAGGTTCCGATAATTTCTCCGGAATCATGAAGTATAATTCCGGAAAATTCGTCCTTAAAGAACATCGCCTTGTCAAAATATATTGCAGGAGTTGATTTTTCAAAAATGACGGAAAAAGTCTTTCCGGCATCTATAGATTTCATGATAAAATATTTTCCGGTTTTCCGTGCTGAAGCATAACAAACTGCAGATCCCTGCAGACAATGTACGAAAACATTTTCCATCAGAGAGTCTCCGACTGAAATTTTTTCCCAGGTCTGACCGGAATTTTCCGTATAGAGAATATAGGAATCGTCAGAAGAATACTTTGTATAAATACCGACAACGGTGTTATTAAAATAAAATTTCCAAGGTTCATAAAAAGTATTATAATTGTATTGAACTTGTCCATTTCCGAGTGCAGAACAAAGTCCCATCATCTGAGTGTAACATTCCGAGTCGGCAGGGTTGATATGTTTACACTTTTTTGTCTGACTGCAGAAATAGAGAGGAATCATCATAAAGAGAAGGAGCAGTCTTTTCAGTTTCATATCGGCAGAATGAAGGTTTTCTCAGAATTGTCAATTTATTTTTCAGATATATTCTTTTCCGCTGCAGTATTACTTCAATTTCGCTTTTCATACTGCAATTGCAATATCCACAAAACGTTCTCTGGACATCTCTGCACCGTAAGCTATGCAGGCATATATGTCTGCCTCAACAAGTCCGGGATAGTTTTCTAAGACAGACTGTATAGTTTCTCCCGAAGCCGCCAGAGGCTAAAAAATCCAAGATTAAAGAAACCCATATTCTGTGACCTGTATCTAGGTTCAAATCCCAAGATACGTCTTCATTTTTCCTTTTCCCTTGATCTCAATTTCTCCTCTTTCTTCAAAGGAATATTTATCCTTCAGAAGGATATACGCGGATTCAGAGATATGGATTTTTCCCGGAATTCCGGAGGATTCCATTCGGCTGGCTGTGTTGACTGCATCTCCCCAGAGATCATAGCTGATTTTCTGGGTGCCGATCACGCCGGCTGTCACTGAACCTGAGTTGATCCCGATCCGCACACTGAGTTCTGTTCCGTGAGAGGAATTGAAAATAGGCATATATTCAATAATGTCTTTTGCAAGAAGATATAATGTTTCTGCATGATTTTTATCCGGAAC
>DAORDI010000304.1:0-6721 GCA_035345895.1 Leptospiraceae bacterium | reverse complement strand
CAGCGGTTTGAACAATCTTCAGGATATCACATTGGATGAACGTTACGCAACTGTCTGCGGATATACAGATAATGAGCTTTCCGTTTTTCTGGAAAGACTTGAAGACGTCAACAGAGATAAATTAAAATTATGGTATAATGGTTACAGTTTTCTGGGCGACCGTGTATACAATCCGTTTGATATTTTACTTTTTTTAGATCAGAAAAAATATAAAAGCTACTGGTTCGAAACTGGAAATCCTTCCTTTCTGATTGATCTGATCCGCGAAAAAAATTATAATTCCATCAATATAAACAAGGTCAGGCTGACTGATTCTGCCCTTTCGAGTTTTGATGTGGATTCCATTGAACTGGAGAATCTTCTGTTTCAGACCGGATACCTTACGATAAAAAGCATCAGGGAGATGCAGGCAAACCGAGTCTATTATCTTCAGTATCCCAATCTGGAAGTCAGAAGCAGTCTGACAGATGTAATACTGACCTATCTGGCTAAGGACACTCAACCCAAAGAAATCAACAAGGTGGATCTCTATGATGCCCTTCAGGAAAATGATCTTTCTAAACTGAAAAATATTTTCTATTCCTTCTTTGCCTCCATTCCCTATGATTGGTACAGAAAGAATACAATTGCTCAGTATGAAGGATACTATGCATCCATATTCTATTGTTACTTTACTGCCCTTGGTCTGGATGTGCGTGCAGAGGACGTAACGAATCAGGGACAGGCAGATCTGACAGTTTTTTTTGAAGACCGAGTTTATGTTTTCGAGTTCAAGGTGATTGAGATGACAGAGGCTGGATCGGCACTTCAGCAGATCAAAGATAAGCGTTATTATGAAAAATATCTTACAGGCAGTGCAGAGACGGGTTTCAAATCCGTCTCGCCTGATGATTTCGCGGGGACGCACGGCCGTGCATCCCTACAGCAGGAAAACATTTATCTGATCGGCGTGGAATTTTCCAGGGACAGCAGGAATATTACAAATTATGAATGGGAGAAGGTTTGAATTTTATTTAATTCAATGCCGTTTCTGACCCTCCCTCCTTTCCCTCAGTCTAACAGTTAATGTCCAGAATCCTGTTTCTTCTTTTTCTAACCCTCCCTGTTTTCTCTGATCCGGACCCTCTGTACGAATGGAAATCCTGGAAAAGCGGGGCAAAGAATCTGCAGATGCAGAAATGGATCGGCTGTCTTCTGCAGTCCCATTTTGACGGCAGGCTCTGTGAGAAACCCGAGAATTCTCCTCGATTTTACGGGAAACTGGGGGTTTTCATTACTCTGGTGAAAAAAGGAGAGATCCGGGGCTGTTTCGGTGCATTTCACCATCGTTCAGACGATCTGGAAAAAGTACTTTCCGATTATATTTCCGGGGCGGTGAAGGAAGACCCGCGGTACAATCCTGTCCGAAAGGAAGAACTGGAAGGAATGAAAATAGTTTTGACAGTTGCGGACAGGCCGATTCCTGCCGGCAATCCTGAAAATATTGACATTGGCAGATATGGGATTTTCCTTAGTAAATCAGGTGCAGGATTTGTGTACAGTCCGGGTGAAATCAGGACAGCAAAAGCACTCAAGCGGATTTTAGAACAGAACAAAGGCAGTGAAGTTTTTTATTTCAATGCTGTCATTTTCAGGACAGCTCTGGAGAGTTTATGAAATTTGCATTATTTTGTATTCTATTTACATTCGGTCTGAATCTTCAGGCCGCCGACAAAAAGAAACTCAAGCAGGAAAATGCGTCCGGCTACATTCTGGACAAAAAGACTAAGCAGCCTGTTTCCGGCGTGACAGTGGAACTGAAAAATGCAAATTTCGGGATTGGTTATTACAGAGCCAGGACCGACAAGACAGGCAAATTTGAATTCAAGGATATTATTCGCGGTGTGGATTATATTCTCGCAGTCACTGCAAAGGGTTATGTAAACAAGAATCTTCTGAATTACAAGCTCGATACAAAAAAGGTCTTTATAGAAAAAGACATCACGATTTTCGGGAGGGTTCT
The DNA here is from genome assembly GCA_035345895.1 of Leptospiraceae bacterium. Lineage (GTDB taxonomy): Bacteria > Spirochaetota > Leptospiria > Leptospirales > Leptospiraceae > DAORDI01. The sequence goes on along the minus strand of DAORDI010000304.1, from coordinate 4,719 downwards.
GGACACATCCGACAAGCCTCTCTCAAAGACTGAAATCAAAATAGAAAAATCCTACGAATACGACTATGAAAACCCTGATCCTGAAACTGCTCCCGAAGCTGCCGCTGAAAATCAGGGCGACCCTCAGGTCAATATGGAACAGCTGGACTATCCGAAATCCGCTGTGACTGACGAGCAGGGAAATTATAAAATATCCAAACTTCCTAAAGGTTCATACAATCTGACATTTTACAGAGAAGGCTATATTGTGGAGACTGCCAGCATTAAAAAAGTGGAAAGCGGAAAATCCTTCCGTCTGGCAATGATTATGACAAGACCATCCTCTATCTCCGGAAAGGTCCTGATCAAGGATGTTCTGCCGGAGACTGGTGCAAAGAATATAATGATTACACTGAATTCGCCTGTAAAGACTTACAATGCATACAGTTACCACGACGGAACCTTTCAGATTCAGGATATCAAACCTGGAAAGTATGCTCTGAGTTTTACTCACAGAGGATTTCACGATATCAGAATCAAGGATCTGGAAATCAGGGAAGGACAGGTTCTCACCGGACAGAACAAAATCATACAGGCAAAGGATCCTTCTCTTACACTGTATTCCTCCAATTATACATATCCTGCCGGGAACAAGGTCAGTTTCAATCTGCGGTCCTACCGAATAGACAAAGTGGATCTCAAAATTTATCAGGTGCCTGCATCTCATCTTGTGCTCCCTCCCGCCAAGCCGGAAAAAATTGATCCTGATAAATTCGGATACAAGGTTGTGCAGAAATGGGAAGAACCGATTCCAAGATACCAGCCTTACGACTGGATGTACACTGACATATCCCCAAAAGAACCTCTTCCTCTGGGAACATATTGTTTTGAGGCATCCTATACAGACAATATCATTGAAAGAAAATTCTTCACAGTCACATCTACCGGCATCATTGCAAAAAGATCTGAATCAGGATTCCTGATATATGCAACTGATCTTATTACAAACAAACCTTTGGAGAATGCATCCGTATATGTATTTCTGAATGAAACACTGCTTCAGGAAAAAAAAGCAAAGATGGCCGTGCCTTCCACTAAAAACACAGGCACTGCAGGAACGGAAGATCCCGATGCAGTTCAGGATTATTCTTCCTACAATGCTGAATATGAACAGGTGAAGGCTGTTGTTTCCAAGAAAGACCTGAACCAGTTTCTTGGGTTCAATGCAAAGCAGATCCTGGAAGGAAAGACGGATCAGGACGGTGTATTCAGAATAAACCATTCTTCTGCAGAAGCTTTATATGTATACGTAGTATCTCCGAACACCAGTTCCGCAATTCTCAACACAGGGAACCCTCTCTCATATACATCCGAGATAAATAAATATTTCATATATACGGACAGACCCACTTACAGAACAGGTCATACTGTATACTACAAGGTGATTGCAAAGACAAGAAACGACAAGTTTGTTCCTCACGCACCTGAAAAGTTCTCTGTCTTTATGCACGAGCAGACAACCGGAAAGGAATATGCTGCAGGTGAGGTCACACTGGATGACTGGGGAACAGCGAAAGGGTCTTATACTCTGCGCGAAGATGCAGAGCTCGGCAGATACGAGGTTGTTCTGAAGAAAGAAAGAATCGGGAACAGCGGGGAAAAAAGCTGGGAACTTGCTGGATCAGGCTCCTATTATGTAGAGCAGTACAGAAAGCCTGAATTCAAGGTGGTCATCACTCCTGTCAAGGACTACTATATCAACGGCGACAAGGTAGAGTTCAAAGTAGAAGGCAAGTACCTTTTCGGCGCTCCGGTTGCAAAAGGACATATAGAATACAAAATCCTGGAAACAAAATACAATGTAGTGGAAAATAAGTATTTCTGGGAAGAGGATTACACTCAGGACTACGGTGGAGGATCCAGAATTCTCCGTGAAGGAACTGCTGTTCTCGATGAAAACGGGATCGCACTGATCCAGACCGATTCAGGAACATACCCTTACGACAGGAACATCTCTCTTGAGGTCAGCCTGAAGGACAAGTCGAATGTGGTCATGGACGCTTCCCAGTCGGTTATGGTCGGCCGCGGTGAATACTATATAATGATCAACACCAAGCAGGCATTTTTTGACAAAAACGACAAGAAGAGAATTGAAATAAAGACTGTCGATCTGAATTACAATCCTGTTTCCACTGAGGTCAGTGTAAAATTTCACAGATTCATCTGGAAGCCCTGGCAGCGTCTTTATGTCCGTGAGGAAAAGTCTGTATTTGAAACAAAGGTTCAGACAAATGCGGAAGGAAAGGCAGAACTCGTGCTCGACACAGAAATCAATTTTCCGGGCGAGCTGGACGTTGTTGCCACTGCGACAGACAGAAGAAAAAACAAGATCAATGCAAACAGGGTAGTATGGATTTATGATCAGACTGTTCCTGTTCAGGCACAGTATAAGAATTTGGAACTGGTTCCTGAAAGAAAGACTCTTGAAAAGGGCGAAGAAGTATCCGTGATGATCAAGAGCCGATATACTGATGTGCCTGTCCTTCTTACATTGGAAGGAAAGGAAGTATATGAGCATAAGCTCATCTGGATGAAGTCCAATGTGATGACTGTCAAAATGAACATCAAGGACGCGTATGCTCCGAATCTGTTTGTGAGTGCAGTACTGCAGAGAAACAAAGCCCTATTCACTGCTTCGGAAGAACTGGAGCTTCCTTACAAGGATACAAAAATCAAATGGAAGATTACTCCCGACAAAGACAAGTATATGCCGGGAGACACTGTCAAATTGAAGGTCAAAGCAGAAAAAGAAGACGGCAAACCTGCTGATGCTGATTTCTCTCTTGCAGTCGTGGATGAATCCATATTCCTGATCCGTCCGGATACAACACCGAGCATGAATCCTTTCTTCTATACAAAAATTTCCAACTGGGTGTCCACCACTCATTCTTTTCCGATCACTCTGCTTGCAGGACCTGGAAAGGATGCAGGAGATCCCTCTGCAGTAAGAAAAGATTTCAAGGACACTGCCTACTGGAATGCGTCGGTACGCACTGGAGCCTCTGGCGAATCCAGTCTGGAATTTAAAATCCCGGACAACCTGACTACCTGGAGAATTACTGTCAGAGGACATGACAGAGAGGGCCGTGTAGGTGAACTCAAAGAAGAGATTCTTTCTACGAAGGATATCGTTGCCAGATTTGGAAAACCGAGATATTTTACGGAAGGTGATCACCCTACAGTGATTGCAATTGTTACAAACAATTCCAAACGCGGGATGGAAAAGATTGCTCTCAAACTGAAGACGAATGGAAATGAACTTGGGGGAATGGGAGTCAGACTGAGTCTTCCTCCAAACGGAACAGGAAACAAATACTACAGCATCAATATCCCTAGAGATTCAGAAAAAATGAAACTGTATCTCGAAGCAAAAGAAGCATCCGATTCAGATGCTTTGGAAGAAACAGTGCCTGTTCATCCTGCTGGAAATCCTTTCAAGACAGCTCTCTCAGGAGACTTTGATGAGAATAAAACTGCAGAGCTCAAGGATAAGAGGCTTGCGGAATTGAATGTAAGAAGTGCGGAAATTCATCTGCATCCTTCCAATGCAGAAAAACTCATCTCTGCATTCAAGGTTCTTCGCAAATACGAATATTCCTGCACTGAACAGACACTGAGCAAACATCTGCCGGGATGGAAGCTCAAGAAGACGTTTGATGCAAAAAATGCATCTGACCGGTTTGATGTGGAAAACACCGAGAAATCAGCTCAGGAAGCAATTGACATTGTTCTGAATTCGCAGAATACAGACGGAACCTGGGGATTCTGGTACGGTGATGAAGGAAATGAAATGCTCACCGGATATGTTCTGGAAAGCATTTACAATGCCTATCCGGAAGGTGTTCCGGCGGACATCATCGCAAGGCTTCAGACATCTTTTGCTGCGCTGGACAGGATGCTGACCAATCCTCAGTCCACGGACAAGAACATAAAGAGTTATATTATCTATATCGCCAGTCTTTATGACAGATTCAATCTTCCAGTGTTTGAACAGGAAATGAATCAGCAGAACCAGAATGCATACCAGAAGGCAAATATGATTTCCGCTCTGAAAAGATGGAAAGTTTTCCTTCAGAAAAATCCGGATTTGGAAGGAAAATCTCCTGCAGATTTTGCAATGAGCAGAATTGACGAAAAAATGAAGACTCTTTCGGAGAAAATCAAAACGCAGAAAAAATCGGATGCAAAGGGAGTCTATTTTGAAATCCCAAATCAGAAATCCTGGCAGTGGCTCGGAAGCAGAACGGAAGTTTCGGCCCGTGTTCTTTCTTCACTTCTGGATGCAGGGGAAAAATCGTCTCTGACTGCAGAACTCTATCAGTCCCTTCTGAAACGTCAGTCCACTGAAAGCTGGATGTCTACAAAAGAAACAGCTTCCGTAATCAATGCAGCTGCAGACTATCTCAGAACAAAAGGAATTCCAAAACCTGCGAAAGGAAAAGTTCAGTTCAAGTTCAGCACGAATGATCCTTCTGCTGTGTTTGATCTGGACAGCGGAGAAAAACAGACCCTGGTTCAGAACATCAAGCTGAAGAAAAAAACTTCTTCCTTCAAGGTCAAGGCCGAGGGAGAGGCAAATTCAGAAATGAGCTATAATGTATTTCTGAAAGGTGATCTGGAAATTGATGAAAAATACAGACCGGAAACAAAGGGACTGGAAGTGGAAAGAAAATTCTATTC
>DAORDI010000303.1:0-6821 GCA_035345895.1 Leptospiraceae bacterium | reverse complement strand
CAGTCAAATTGTTCAATCCGCTGAACAGGCTCACTCGTGAAAATTTGCTCACTCCTGTAATGAATACGAGCTGTATATATCTGTCCGAATCTTTGATCACTGAATACAGATTTTTAAGTTCATCTCTCACCTGATAAGCAAATTCTTTGTCGATTGCATCCAAAATCGGCTTATCGTATTCATCTATCAGAATGACAACTTTCCGATTTTCTCTTTTGTGCAGCAGCTCGATCAGCTCTTTGAATTTACCGGAAAAAGAAGAACTTTCCAGAGTTATTTGAAACTGTCTTTGGAATGCCAGAAAGATATCATGGATGATCAGTCTTAACTCTTCCAGGCTCGTCGTTTCTCCGCTCCCGAAACTGATTTTAATGACAGGATATTTCTTTGACCAGTCCCAGTTTTTTTCCAGGAAAAGACCCTTGAACAGAACTTCATTGCCTTGATAGGCTTCCTGAATTGTGTCCAGAAAAGAACTTTTCCCGAATCGGCGGGGACGGCTCAGAAAAAAGTATGTACCGATCTTTGATAATTTATATACAAATTCAGTTTTGTCTACATAGTAGTGGCTGTCTGAGATGAGTTTGGAAAAGGTCTGAATTCCAAGAGGCAGTCTCTTCATAATAGGCAGTCTGAATTCTGCCAATTGGTCAGTCAAGAGTTTTGTATCTTGTAAAAAATGGATGCTTCCGTAATCAAGATCCTCAAGCATCAGACTTGGAAAGAAAATATTTTCCGGTTGATCTATTCCTTGTTGGATCCGGTGAAGAGTTTAAAAAATATGCAGTAAAAAAATATCAAATTACTGTCCAAGGAAAAATTATTGAAGTCAAAGACGGATGGCTGAAATATGAATATGAAGCAGTTGGAAAAATATTTTCAGGCAGTGTCTCAAAAAATTTTTTCCGATTTCTTAATAGACAGGGAGAGCATCAGGTATTCCAGTAAATATCCGGGATATTCAGCTTTATTTTTAAGGCTGAGAGCAGTTCAATAGATGAATCATTCAGATATACAGGACTCGATGCAGACAGATCAGTATAAGCCTTATATTCCTTTGGCAGCCGCTGTCCTTGCCGCCGGCAGGCGTTCCTGCCCCAAACGCCCACCTGCAGCCATAGGCGTAAGGTGAATAAAAAAGGAGAAAATAACTATGAAAACAGCAGTCTTGGAAGGCAAGAACATTAAGAATCTGAAATCGTTTTACGATGAAGTGGAAAAGAAGCTGACATCCGGTCTTGGCTGGAAGATTGGAAGAAATCTGGACGCATTCAATGATATACTGAGAGGAGATTTTGGCATACACGGATACGGGAAAGAACTTCTGATTGTCTGGAATGATTCTGATTTCAGCAGAGAAAAATTGGGACATAAGGAAACCATTAAATATTTGAATGATATAATGAAAAAATGTCATCCTTCCAATCTGCCGGATCTGAGAAAAAGACTGAAGCTCGTTGAAAAGGGTCAGGGGGAGACTCTCTTTGATACAATCCTCGATATCATCTCCACTCATCCTTACATTAAACTGGAACTGAAAACTTCTCCTGCGGAAAAGACCAAGGATTCAGAAAAGAAAAAATTCTCCACGCCGGATGAATACATTGAGATGTTTCCGAAACATATCCAAAAAAAATTAAAAGAGATCAGAAAAGAGATACGGAAAACTGTTCCTGATGCTGAAGAAAAAATCAGTTATCAGATGCCCTGTTTTGCATTAAACGGTATTTTAGTCTGGTACGCAGGATATGAGAAGCATATCGGTTTTTATCCTTCTTCCAGCGGAATTGCAAAATTCCAGAAGGAGATTTCCAAATACAAGAATTCTAAGGGAGCAGTTCAGTTTCCTCTGGATGAACCTCTGCCGATGGAACTGATCAAAAAAATTGTGCTTTTCCGAGTCAAGGAGAATTCAGCCAAAAAGGAAAAAAAGACTTGACAGATTCGTTTTCTGCATACGAACAAAAATATGCCAGCTCTGCCTCTCAGAATTCCATAGGGATGATAATCGTCTCTATAATTTCTGTGTGTACAATCCTGAATTGAAAATTGAAAGAACTTCCAAAGGAGAACTTCTGATTATTGCCCCGGCCGGCGGAGAAACTGGAAATCGAAATTCAATGATTACTTACTTTGTAAAATCTTATGAAATAAGAAAAGGAGGCGGGGTGTCTTTTGATTCCTCAACCGGTTTTCTTCTGCCGAATAAGGCAATCCGTTCTCCGGATGCAGCCTGGATCAGACTGGAAAAATGGAATTCACTGACATCGGAAGAAAAAAGAAGATTTGTTCCGATTTGTCCTGATTTTCTCATCGAACTTCTTTCCGAATCGGATGAGCTTGGTCAGACTCAGCTGAAAATGAATGAATGGATGGAAAACGGCTGTTCTCTCGCCTGGCTGATTGATCCATTTCAGAAAAAAACCATTGTTTACAGGAAAGGAAAGTCTCCTGAGAGGAACTGAGCGGATTTTACAGAATACTCAGCGGAGAAGATGTTCTTCCTGAATTCGAACTCCCTCTCGAGAAGATAGTATAATGATTTTGAGATATGAAGTCAGAAAAAATAATGGTCTGTTTGAACACTTAACTTTATCTGTTCAATTCAATGATTAAAGTCAATATTCCAATCAGAAGACAGAGCGGAGAGTAGTATCTTGTATCGTTCTCCGCAAATTTTGTATCTTTGACTTTCTTGAAGAAACCTACATAGCTGAATTCCCCGACTGCTCTCAGAATAAAAATGAATGAGACGACCCAAAGACTCGACTTGCTGATCCAATAGGGCAGACTAAGTTCAAGCAGACCTCCCTTAATTAAAATAATGCATCCTATGCAGAAGAGACCTGAACCTACAGCAAACGTAGGCACAGGTCCAGGCATAATCACTTTTTCAGTGCCGTCTTTTGTCGGAATAACTGCACCGTTTCCCCATTTGCCGCCGAATCCCCAGTAGAAATGGACAGATGAAAGGAAGAGAAAAATAAGGAACAGAAAGATTGTAATAATACTTATCATTCTTTGGGAATCCTAGAATTTCAGAAACTTCAGAAGTCTTTGAAGCCAGTTTCCTTCGAATTTCTGGTATCTGGCCTGTATGACTGCTTTTCGTTTCTCTTTATCATTTACGATTTCTTTATCAATCGGATTCAGTTCCTCGTATTCCTGAAGTCTCTGACTCATTGTGCCCTTGTCTATTTCTTTTACAATAAGCTTCAGTTCTTCTTTTTCAATCTTTTCCATTTTCTCTTCCAGAGTCTTTGCATCTACATCCTTGTCCAGATCTTTCGGAGCATCCCTTTTGACTGCTTCTCCCAAACCTGTCTCTTTTATTATTTTAGTGCCTACAGACTTCGGCATTTCAGTGGACTTTCCCTTTTCCAGTACAATCTCTTTTGCATCAAGAGATTCTCTTACTGCAGAAAGGGCCTTGCTGCTTCTTATATCTGCATTGGAAAATTTATCCATTTCCGGTATATGGACTTTCATTGCCACTGCACCTTCCAGAACATTGATTCTTGTATTGCCGTTTAGCCCTACATTTACATCGTACTTAGTTCCTCTCACACCGGCAGTTGCGGAAGGACTCATCGCTTTGAAGTCCTCATTTTTTCCAAGCTTTGGAACATTGAGCATCGCATTTCCTGCATCAATCAGAAAATTCGTTTCCTTCCTGGAACCGATCTGTTTCCCGCTCAGTCTGAATTTGCTGAATTCTTTCAGCCTGATGACAACCTGGGAATCTGCATCCAGAACCTGAAGATCGCATATGGATTTCCCCCCAAGCACAATCGTATCCTTGTCTGTAATTTCATCACCCAGATTGACCGGTCTGTTTCCGACACGGACATCTCCCGCACGGATAATGACAACAGCTTTCGGATGAAATTCAGTTTCTTTTTCCGCACAGCTCCAAAGTGAAATGATGGAAATGAATGCAATGAGTGTTTTCATAATGTTTCCTTATATTGAAAAAAATAATGCTATTGTATCCAAAAAACCTTCCCAGATGACAGTAAAAATTGCAGGATTTGTAGATTATTAAAAATGACTCAGTGTTTCCTGTCAAATTTTTTTCAACAGACAGGCTTTTATTGTTCTCTTTGGGCACTGTTCTTTAATATTCCGTACATTGAACTCAGAACGGCGAGGACTGATGAGATCAGAGCCATTTCCACGGAGCCCAAATAAATATTGAACCTTTCCGGTTCAGAAACCTCACCCCACTGTTCCGAATATCGGAGAGATTTTCCGAACATAATGATTATCCAGCTGAAATGCAGTGCCCAGGAATAACCGATATGTCCTGCATATATAATCAGATTGTTTCTTAAAATGCCAGCAAAGAAAAGAGTAACAAGCGCTGCAGGCATTAGGATTCCTTTCTCCGAAAATATCCATTTGTAAACTGCAAAGTGGAGAACAGAAAAGCACAACGCCAGTAAAACTGAAGAAAATAATGGATGAATTTTCCATCTGTGGATCAGTATATAAAGAATAATTGAACCTAAGATGATTTCCTCATTCATTGTATAAAAGACTGCGTGATAAACATATGACCAGTCTGCGCGGGAGAGAATCGTTATTCCGTTTCTCCGGGAAATATATTCAATCATTGTCAGTGAACAGAAAACAGCGAAGAGCAGAAATACTGAAATTCCGGGAACTGCACTGAGTTTAAATTTCAAGCCTGCGGCTTTCAGAAATTCACTTTTGAAGATGAAAAAACTGATAAGTACGATCAGGACTGTCCCTATGCAGGAATACCACCATCCGTCAAAGTAATTGTATGTAAATATAAAATAAGATGCAATTAATATCAAAATCAGCAAGGCAGTTTTTGATATTTTATAAAGATTCAGCAATCCTTTTTATCTTCCCGCTTCTCGAGAAATGACGGTCTTCTGACGGAAAATCCCAGAATGAGCTTCAGCATATAGAGAGGACCGAATGCATACAGGACTGAACTGCTCAGCGCAAACAGTGCAAATATCGGGAGGGCTGCTGCAATGCAGAATGATGCCAGATTCTGCTGCTGTTCAATATCCCGTATGAAGTGAATCAGCAGGCCGGATGAAAAAGTGACAAGGAATACTGTAATGAAGTAATATGCATTTTCAGGTATGAGGACAGCAAAGACTGCAGGCTGAAAAATATGCACCCCGAGAAAAATCAGACGGATCTTCCGGTTTTCCTGATAGTACAGATTTGTGGAAATGCTTAGATTTGCGATGACACCCCCGCATATGTCCAGCATCAATGTTGAAAGAATGCATATCTTCCAGAGAGGAAGAGATGACTGAACGAATCCGGATGCAGATACAGCTGCACCTATGAGACCTCCAAGGTAAGTCAGTACAATTGAGGAGAGACGGGGCTCTTTCCCGTGCAGGATCTGCAGAAACTTCGGAACGGATACTGTCCGAAAAATCATATAGATGGATACTTTTTCTTAAGATCAGAGAGAGTGCTGTTCCAGAGTTCATTCAGATTTTCTTGAAGGACAGGACGGCAGGATTTGTGGATTGGGATCTCGGTTTTATTGTTGAAGAGCAGATTCAGTGCATCTACGACCAAACCGCCTACAGAAAATTTGTCGTCTGCATAATTTGTCTGTCTTTCTGCTGATTTTTCCGAACTGAATATCAGCCTTCCGTTCCTGTCATACATAAGAACTGTTAGGGTTGCATGAAGCTTGAATTCCATCATATACTGACTGATCTCTTTATGGGATAGATTATAATGAATTTTTGCAAGGAGAACCTGATCTGAGTCGGTTTCGCTCAGAATACCTGAAAACACATTCTTATGTTTTGATTCTTTTACGAGAGGGTTTCCTGAAATATTCAGAAGATTTTCCTCCTCAGTCATTTTCAAAGAAGAGAATGTTCTGGAATTTCGAAGTACAGTTTCGTCCTTGATCTGAAAATTTGTGCTCTTTTTTAAGAGACTTTTCAGTCCATCCAGATAAACTGCTTTATCCTCTGCAGAACATCTGTAGTCCGTCAATGATCCTTCCGGGCTTTTTACCGGGTAAACTGTAGACTGATTGATTATATATGTATACAATAAAAGTCTGCTCTTCTCCTTGATGTTTCCGTTCTCTGCCGGTTTATTTTTATCATATCTGATATAAGGATCAGAGCAGTGCAGAAATGCAAGTATGGACAAAAGCAGAAATTTTTTCATAAACTCTCCTGATTTATCAAAATTTCCTGCCTGCGTACAGACAAGAAAATTTTGAATTGACGTTGAGAGAAAGCTGATTTGTATACTGTCTCAGGCAGTCAGCTTTCGCACTGTTTTTCAGAACCTGAGTTCAATTCTAAAGCTGTTCAAAATACACCGAAAATGCTTCTGGAATTCGGCTTGAAACTCCTGCACCCCCGCAGGAATATTTATTTGCATCTACTGGCCCGTTTGAGGTGATTTTATAGACAATGCCGGAATCAGAAGTATGCTCCGCAGAGGAACTGGAATCGACTGCATTTACGATTTGGGTTCCGAATGAACTGGAAAAAGTCACATCAATCGAAAAACTTCTTGAATTGCATCTGGAACTTTCCAGAACCTGAGTTCCATTCGATGCTGTAATTCTGTATTTTTTTGAAGAGCTGAATTTTACGGATGCACCTGTAAGTTTTTCTTTTCCGCAAATCTTAAAATTTCCGGAAGAGGGAACTGTGACTGTTGTGTCCGTATTTGCCTCAGAGACCGTTTCTGAACAGGGGACTTTCAGAAGATCTCTCGCAGCCAATGAAAGAGTCCCCGCACTGATCAGATCTTTCAAAACCTTGTCTTCGTTTTTGCTCTTCCTGTCT
>DAORDI010000302.1:0-6882 GCA_035345895.1 Leptospiraceae bacterium | reverse complement strand
CTGCAAAAAATCTTTGCATTCTCCAACTCATTTTTCGAAATGAAAATATGAGCGTATTTCCGATCCTGCAAAAAATTTCCATACTGATTCTGTCTCTGGTTTTTTTCATTCATTGCGCATCCTCTTCCTCCAAATCCGGCAAAACTAAGGCAGCGGCGATGATGCTCCTTCTTTCCGGAAGTGTGCCAAAATCATCAGCCGCACCGATTGTTCAGCCTGATGGACTTGCGGATTCAGTCACTTCTGCCCCGAATCATACCGGTGAAGGATTCAAAAACAAGTCCCTTGCAGTGAATGGAGTAAGAGGAGAAGGACAGTTTGCAGGTTCCACGGACGTATTCAGCCTGGCCCAGACCGGAGCAGGAGCTTCCATAGTTCTAGAGTGGCAGGGAAAAAGGATACTGAACGGAGCAGGAATTGATTTTAACGTATTTGAAAATCCGTTCCAGAATTCAGACACTCCTTCCCTGCTGTTTATGGAACCATTTTTTGTGGAAGTCAGTGCAGACAATATAAATTATTGCGGATTTAATCCTTTATATACATACAGTACACCGTCTCAGTATTCCAGAAACCCTGCTCACTGGAGCAGATTTGCGGGGATCACTCCGGTAAAATACAACGTGGAAAAAAATCCTCTGACAGGAAACGATATATTTGATGTTTCCAAGGCAGGAGGAGATGCATTTGATCTGGACAGTTTAAGTGCAGACAATACTTACAGCATCGGGTGCAGTGAAACTCTTAAGAACACGCTGAAAACATCCGGCTTTGTGTATCTGAGGCTGACAGCTGCTAGTGCCAGAATCAACCCCGCAACAGGCGCCTATTATCCGGTAGACTCAGGTGCATACGATAACGGACCGGATATAGACGGAGTCATTGCAAGATATACAGCATCGAGATAATGAATTCAGCCAAAGCAGCAGAAATCATCAGCAGTTTAGGAATTTCTGATCTGCAGATTTCCGATTCAACTGAGGTTCAATTTCTGGCACAGGGTCATTTCTGCCTGTATAGAATATGCAGCAGAAAACCCCTTGCAGTAAAAGTCATTCCCGATTCAGAATATGCCTCTGCAGAATTTTCCGGACTGAAACTTCTGAAGGAAAGAAATGTCACAGTGCCTGAGCTTTACGGAATGGCAGAAAAAAATGGTATATACTATATCATTATGGAATATCTTGAAGAAAAAGGATGTCAGGACGAATCAGAACTGTATTCTGTACTGAGAAACCTGTATTCAAATGAATCCGATTTCTGGGGTTTCGAACAGTCCAATTTTATCGGACCTCTTCCTCAGCCCAACGGAAAAAGGAACAGCTTTTCAGAACATTTCTGGAATGACAGACTCGCGTTTCAGTTCAATAGAGCCGAGTCTGCAGGACTGCTGAAGGCAGACTTCAGAGACAGACTGGCAAAGGTATTCGACTTATGCGTAAGGAAGTGGAAACTGGATGCATTAAAACCAAGACTGATTCACGGCGATCTCTGGACAGGCAATATTTTGTATTGCAGAGGAAGTGCATATCTGATTGACCCTTCTGTCTCCTATGGAAATCCGGAACAGGACATTGCAATGCTTCATCTTTTCGGCAGTCCCGGAAGATCGCTTACTTCAAAAATCTCCGATGAGTTCGGATGCGGGAGAGGTTTTCAGGAAAGAATATATTTCTGGCAGATCTATCCCCTCCTTGTCCATCTGAATCTTTTCGGAATGTCTTATTTCAGATCACTCAATTCTGCATTGGATTATTACTTATGAAATGGAACAGGGAAAGTCTCTACGCCCTTCTTATGCTTCTAATACTGATTTTTACGGACAGACTCGTTTTTGGGAATATAATATGGAACCTGCCGAACGAATCTGCCTGGGGAACAAATTATTTTTTCAACTTTGAATATGAATACAGATCTGCATTAAAAAAAAAAGTTTCTCCTGATGCAAAAAGGATGCTCATAACCGGAAGCAGCCTGGCCGCCTACTCTTTCGATGCGGAGAAGATTTCCGAATACCTTAAAGAAAGAAGCGGACAGAAAATCAGCACGGACATTCTTTCTTATGCAGGAATGACTCCTCTTGATATGTATCTTCAGAAAGACAAGTTTCTTGCACTTAAACCGGACATCATCGTAATTCCGGTCAATTTCATTGACTTCAGAGTACACAGGGCATATATACTCAATCCCTCCGGAACCAACTTCGATGCAGATGAAAATATTCTTCTGAAGGATGCAGTGGATTTTTATGAGGCACAGCAGTCAAAATATCTCTTTCCGGGACAGGCACTGACAGAAACACTCGGAAAAGTTCCGTTTGAACAGTCCGCTGCCTATCTGAACAGTTTTGTCTTTCTTTTTTACAGATACAGAGAAATTTATCTTGAGAACTTAAGAAATCTTTACAATCACCGGTTTGGAAGAAACACAAGTTATCATGCCTATCAGGGTGCAGAAATCGGAGGGGGCATCTCTCATCTGGGATGGACTGGCAGACATTTCAGTTTTATAATGAAAAAATATATGCAGAAGGACGGTTTTTATATACAGATTGTGCCTGAAATTCTGACATCGGGGCCATTAAAGACAGTCTTCAGATCCAAAGACTCTGTACAGGAAGAGGTCTTCAGTTCTCCTGGGTGGAAAAAAATTCTGCTCAAGGAAGATTTTCATCCTGAAACGGAAATCAGTGCAGAACTTTCTTCGGTATGGGTGCCCTTCCTTGCAAAAGAAGACAGATTTGATTATGCCAGGGAAGAGATGGGAGTCAGGCTCCAGCAGACTTTCGGACTGGAAGCACCGAAGCAGAATCTCCATTCCAAAAGAGAGGAAAGAAGCGAGGACCGCCGATATGAAAAGATGTCCAGAGAAAATTACAGAGAATATTTTTACTACAGGCTTCTGGCAGATCCCGAAAAAAGACCAGGCATCGGATATCTGTCTGCATTGAAGAATGCCAAACAGAGAATTGCGAAGGAGAAGTTCAAGCCTATTCTGCAGTTCAGGTATCTTCAGAAAACCGCAGAATACTACAATTCCCAAAATATAAAAGTATTTATTATAAATAATCCTGAAAATCCGCTCTCTCTAGAGTGGTATTCAGAGTCGGAATGGTACTCTGAGCATCTCAAGTTTCTCAGGTCACTGGAAAACAGGAATGTACATTTCATAGATATTCATGGAATGCTTAAAGAACAGGATTTTTCAGATTTCCATCACTTCACATATCCTGCAATGATGCAGATGAATTCTGTTTACGGTGATATCATATTGGACAGGCTAAACAGACAATGAACAGAAAAACCATTCAAGCTTCTATGAGAAATATCATAGCTACAGCAGCTAAAAAATGCTCCAGCTATGGGGTGAGTTGGATTTTATAAGAATAAAACTCAGTCTGCAGGGAGCAGACTGAGTCAATTTTACAGAGAATCAGGTCTTGCAGGAAGACTTGCAGGATTTGTAGTCAGACTGGCATTTTTCATTATGCGCTTTTCTTTCCTTTGATCCTTTTGGAAAATCCGCGTTCTTCATTTCACATGCACTGTGAGTGTGGCCGCATTTTTTTTCACAGCTTACACCGCCGTCTTTACCGTCTTTCTTGTGGTCTTTGTGATCTTTTTTATCTGCCTTATCTTCTTTTTTGTCTTTTTCTTTTTTGTCACCTGCAAACAGGCCTGCAGAAAAAGATAAAGAAAGTGATACGATCAGGATCGTAAAGAGTTTAAAAAGTTTCATCAGAAAATCTCCAATATTCTAGATTGTATTTATTAGACTGAACTGACAGAAAAACTGTCAAGGAACTTTAAAAAATATTCTTATCCCAAGCAGTATTTTTTTAAAGAATTCACTCATCTTCCGTTCTTTTAAAACAGTACTGGTTCGGAAATTACTGCAGAAAGACATCCATTCCATTTTTGATTTTCAGCAGTCCGCAAGGCGTACTGCAGATGCAGATTCATTTCCTGCGAGTCTGGAAATCCGAGTTCAGATGCTTCAGTAAAAATAAAGGCTTTAGGCACTGTATTCCTGTCTGAGCAATGAGAGAATTCAGATTAAAATTCAGTAAATGTTCATTTAAAAATACAGAAAAAAATTAGCTGCCGTTCCGCAAAAACACCTTGAAGACAGAAATTCTTCACCCATATATAATATTTATTATATATACTAAAACTCAAATTTCTAATTAAATTTTCATAGAGTCAATTGATTATTGATTGAAATTATATTTTCCGATGACTAATTGTGAGTAAAAAGCGGGGATTCCAAAGGGGTTTGCAAAACCCCTTTGGGCCTGTCCGGCAGCCCGAAGGGCGGGACTCCAAACTCTTTCCAGATTTCTAAGCGAGCGCAGCAGCGGCATCCATACTTGCGAGATTAGAAATCTGAGTAAAATAATATCCGCTTCATTGATAATGCGACTGACAGATTCACAGTTCGGGGTTGTCCTTTTATCCAGGAAGTCATGGTTTTCAGACCCGTTCATGACTGTCAGCAGACTTCTTTTTCCAAATGCTGTCTGCACTTTGCGATGCAGACTCAGATTTTCGGTCGGCACAAATGCTGAAAATTTGCTCATTTGCTGACTAAAAAAATCCTTGCGGACAGAAACTTATATGCAATTCTTGAATTCTGTTCCATGCTTCCCCTTCTAGAAATCATTTCGGTATTGAAAAAAATATCCCTCTTTTCCGAAACGCCGGAAAATTCAATAGCAGAAATTGCACAGTCACTGAAACAGGAGTTCTTTGGACAGGGCAGAACCGTTCTACAGATCGGAGACCCCGGCACCTGTATGTATATCATCTATTCAGGCAGTGTATCCGTACATAAGGAAGGACAGAAATTTGCAGAGGTAGGCCCGATGCAGACCTTAGGGGAGTTTTCTCTTCTGAACTCAGAACCGAGAAACGCAACTGTAATCGCAAAAGAGGACTGCATTCTTCTCAGACTGGATGCAGCCGATTTTTACAGGATCATGGGGAGCAGCACGGAGATACTCAAGGGGATTATAAAAATCCTTATTAATCGGCTGAACATACAGAACAGTGAACTGATAGACACCCTGAAAAGAAGGGAAGCGGAACTGACCAGGCTTGTCGATGAAAGAACGAAGGATCTGCAGAATGCAATGCACGAAATCAGTGCCAAAAATGAAGCACTGGAAAAATCGTTTAATGAGATATCAGTTCAGAAGTCAATCATTGAAGAAAAGAACAGAAATATCACAGAAAGCATTGAATATGCAAAAACGATTCAGAAGTCAATCCTTCCTCTTTCTGAGCAGGTCAAATCGGTTCTTCCGGATTCTTTCATTCTTTACAGACCAAAGGATGTGATCAGCGGAGATTTTTATTTTTTCCACAGCCAGAAATATCAGACAGGCGACGAGAAGGACAATATTGCTGTGATCGCTGCAATCGACTGTACAGGACATGGGGTTCCGGGAGCCATGATGTCCATGATAGGAAGCGCAATCCTGAATGAAACAGTGGGAGAAAAAAGAATACTCATCCCTTCTGAAATACTTTCAGAGCTTCATAAAGCAATTCGGTATGCGCTGAACCAGGAGAATACCAAAAGCAGAGACGGAATGGACCTTTCTCTGTGCATGATCGATCTCCGCAGAAAGATTCTGAATTTTTCCGGTGCAAGAAATTCATTATATTATGTAGAAAATGATACCGTTGTCCGAATCAGAGGCACAAAGAAGTCAATCGGCGGAGTGCAGAAGGAAGAGGAAAGAATCTTTGAAAGTCATACCCTTCCCATCGAAAACCCGCTCTGCTTTTACATTACGACTGACGGATATCTGGATCAGTTCGGAGGAGAAAACAGAGAGAAGTTCTCCCAGGAAAGATTCAAGAATCTCATTCTCGAAATCCATGCACTTCCGATGAATGAGCAGAAAAAGATATTTGAGGAAAGAATCAGTCAGTGGATGGGAGATCACGAACAGATTGACGATATGCTCCTCATCGGCGTCAAAGTATAAAAACTGATGACTGGACAGACCGGTCTTTATCTCCAAAACCCTGTACAAATTTTTTAACCATTTCGCTAGTTTCAGTCTTGACTGAAATTTCAGAAAATGAAATCTAGTCTCAGTGGACAGAGAATTGCAGATCAGTTCTGAATTGAGCAGCTTCATCAACGGGCTGGGGCAGTGGTATGAAAGTATGGGGATATCCAGAATCGCGGGACAGATCTGCGGACTGCTGCTTGTAGCCGATGAACCGGTCACTCCTGAGGACATTTCCAGAATTCTGAATGTCAGCAGAAGCAGTGTATCCACCAATCTGAAAATGCTGAAAATGGTAGGACTTCTGGAATACAGAAGGATTTCAGGAGACAGAAAGGAGTACATACTTTTTTCCGACTTTGCACTTGAAAATTCGCTCAGAATTAAAATAGAAAGTTATTCACCATTTGAGAAGATGGTGGATGAAAGCCTGGGTTTTCTGAAAAAAGGCAGCAAGGCAGAGAAAAGAATGAAGGATCTGAAAGAGTATCTGAAACTGGAAAAAGGTTTCACCGTCAGTCTGATGGAGAAATGGAAAAGGCTTTCCGAATCCAGAACATCGGCAAAACACGACAAAGGAAGAAACAAATGAAGAAGCTTGCATTATTATTACTGATTATATATTCCGCTTACGGCTGCGCCACTGCAAATGCAGGTTTTGCCACAAGCAATATCCCTATAGCTGAAAGAAAATACAAGGTCATCGGCTCAGTGGAAAAGGAAAAAGGCTGGGTTACTCTTGATTTTGCAATCATCGGAATTCCTCTTAAAAAACCGCCTGTCAGCAGCCTTCTCGATGAGGCTCTGAAAGAAAAGAATGCAGATGCTCTGGTCAATATCCGCTACTGGAACGACAGGAT
>DAORDI010000301.1:0-6937 GCA_035345895.1 Leptospiraceae bacterium | reverse complement strand
TTTACAGAATAAAGGAAGACATTCTGCACAAGATGGAACTTCTGAAAAGTTTCCGGTTCAGAAGAAAGTCCTGATCAGTTTCCGAGGGGTAAAACATAATATAATTATTTTTTATTTATCCGGCAGTGCCGAAATGAGAGAAGAGCTGTTAAAATTCTGCCAGTCAAGCAAAAGAGAACACGAAGGAGAATTCACTGACCTTTCTTTTTCCCCGTGTTCTCTCAGCAAAGGAGGCCTATGCTGTCTCGAACCTTTTACCCAGTTTTGCCTTCTGCAGAATTTCAATGATTTCATCCAGAACTGCAGGATCATCAATCGTGGAAGGCACGGAGTATTCCTCACCGTCTGCGATCTTTCTCATTGTCTTGCGGAGAATTTTTCCTGATCGGGTTTTCGGAAGTCTTTTCACAAGAATTGCATTTCTGAAGGAAGCTACAGCTCCGATCTCTTCTCTGATCAGATGCACAAGCTCTTTTTCCATCTCCTCATGTTCCTTGTGAAATCCGTCTTTCAGAACAATAAAACCGACCGGCACCTGTCCTTTCAGACTGTCCTCAATTCCGATCACGGCACATTCCGCAACCCCAGGATGTGAAGCCAGAATCTCCTCCATCTCTCCAGTGGAAAGCCGATGTCCTGCAACATTAATTACATCATCTATACGTCCCATCACATAGAGATAACCGTCTGAATCCAGATATCCTCCGTCCCCGGTCAGATAATATCCTTCAAACTGACTCAGATAGGACTTGCGGAAATTTTCAGGATCATTCCAGAGAACAGGAAGACATCCCGGAGGGAGAGGGAGTTTTACAGTAATATTTCCTTTTGTTCCGTTCGGTACCTCCACTCCTTCCTCATCCAGAATCTTCACATTGAATCCGAACATCGGCCTAGTGACCGATCCGGCCTTCGGAGGAGCTGGTTCCACTCCCATCAAATTTCCGCAGATCGCATAACCTGTTTCTGTCTGCCACCAATGATCGATGACCGGTATTTTCAGGAGATCGGCAGCCCATTCATAGGTCGGAGGATCAGTTCTTTCCCCAGCCAAAAACAGATATTTTAAAGACTCTAGATTATATTTCTTTTTATATTCACCGTTCGGGTCTTCTTTCCTGATTGCACGGAGTGCAGTCGGAGCAGTAAAAAGAAGATTCACCTTATGCTCTGAAATCACTCTCCAGAATGCGCCAGGATCAGGAGTCCGTACCGGCTTCCCTTCATACAGAACTGTAGTGCATCCATAAAGCAAAGGAGCATACACAATGTAGGAATGACCGACTACCCAGCCCACATCGGATGCGGCCCAGAATACATCGCCCGGCTTCATATCATATACTGCCTGCATACTGAGCTTCATTGCAACAGCGTGTCCGCCATTGTCTCTTACAACCCCTTTAGGCTTTCCTGTAGTTCCTGAGGTATACAGTATATATAAAGGATCAGTAGAATTAACTTCTTCATATCCTGCTGGCACAGCATCGGAGGAAAGATCCTGCCAGTAATGATCTCTTCCAGTATGCATATAATCCTGAATTCCAGGACGCTGACACACGATCACATTTTCAGGTTTATGCTCTGCCTTGTGAATTGCCTCGTCAAGCATCGGTTTGTAAGGAATCATTTTCTGTATCTCCACTCCGTAGGATGCCGATACAATCACTTTCGGTTTGGAATCATCTATTCGGACAGCAAGCTCATGAGGCGCAAATCCCCCGAATACGACAGAGTGCACTGCACCCAGTCTTGCACAGGCAAGCATCGCAATGACTGCCTCCGGAATCATCGGCATATAGATCAGTACAGTATCCCCTTTGCCGACATGAAAACTTTTCAGGATGCCTGCAAACTTTGCAGTCTCGTCCCTCAGTTCAGAATAAGTGTATTTAATTTTCTGTTCAGTGACAGGGGAATCATAAATCAGAGCAGTCTGCGAGCCTCTTCCGTTTTCAATATGAAAGTCAAGTGCAAGATAGGAGGTATTGAGCCTGCCTCCTTCAAACCATCGGAAAAAACCGTTTTCGTCTTTCGAAAGAATTTTCTCAGGTTTTTTAAACCATTTGATCAGATCCAGGTATCTGCCGTAGAATCTCTCAGGATTCGAGACCGACTCTTCAAATAGAGGTTTATAACTGCTCATATAAGGCTCCCTGTCAGGTTTTGCAGATTGTCTGCAGATTCTTATATTCCCGTATGCAGAAAGCATGAAAAGAAAAAAAACGAAAGCTCAATTCAGAAGACTATGATTTTTCTCACTCTCTCCGTCTTACTGTCCATTTGTACAGTATCTGCTGAAGCTCTTCTGGCTTAAAAGGTTTAGTGAGCATCCCGTTCATTCCTGCACTGAGGATTTTTTCTTTTACCTCTGAGATAATGGAGGCAGTCAGTGCAATGATAATCACATCCTGATTAATCCCTCCGGAAGCTCTGATTCTGCGGCTGACCTCATAACCGTCCATCCCTGGCATCTGAAGATCCAGAAATACAAAATCAAACTGACAGTCCTTCATCATTTCCAGTCCCTCTGAACCGGAAGAGGCAAGTGAGGCTTCCACTCCTATTTTTGCGATCAGCTGTTTTGCCACCTTCAAATTTATCCGGTTGTCGTCTATAATCAGAACCCTGAGGTCAGAAATCTTCTTAATTATAATTTCATCATTTATTGAATCTCTTTCTTTCCCTGCTTCAGGAATTTCAAAGCAGATATCAAAAAAAACAGAGGTCCCTTTTCCCAGCGTGCTTTCTATTCTGATTTCGCTGCCGAAAAGATTCAGAAGTTTTTTCGTGATTGCAAGCCCAAGACCTGTCCCTCCGAACCTGCGGCTGGTGGAGCTGTCTGCCTGACTGAATTCACCGAAAACGGTTTCGATCTTGTCGGCAGAAATTCCGATCCCGCTGTCACTGACCTGAAAACGCACTGCTGCTTTACAGCCGGAAAGTTCAGTCACGTATGCAGAAATATCTATCTTTCCTCCATTTGTAAATTTTATGGAATTGGAAATCAGATTCGTAAATATCTGCGAAAGCCGGAATGGATCACTGATCACTGTTTCCGGAAGTTTTTCATCCAGAAAAAGATTCAGTTCATTTGCAGAATCCTGCGCTTTGAAGTTCAGTGTCTGTAAGATTTTTTTCAGATGCAGTGCCGGATTCATCTCAACGGATTCCAGCTCCACTTTTCCTGCTTCAATTTTACTGAAATCTAATATATCATTTACAAGAGTGAGAAGATGTTCTGCTGAAAATGAAAGTATATGCAGATTCTCCTGCTGAGAGGGCAGGTATTCCTCATTCAGCATAATATGAGTGAGACCCACAAGCGCATTCAGAGGTGTCCTGATTTCATGACTCATCGTGGAAAGAAAGTCGGATTTGATTCTGGCCAGATTTTCCGCTGCCTCCTTGGCCTTTATCAGTTCCTGTTCCTTAATTACAATTTCATTAATATCTGTGCTGACCGCCAGGATGTGAACAGTGCCGTCAGACATGGTTAAGGGGGTCTTTACAGTTCTGTACCAGATTTTTTCACCGTTGGACTTGGTGAAACTTTCCACTACCGATACAGCATTCATTGTTTCCAATACCTGTCTGTCTATCTTAGCATAATAATCAACTTCTTCATGAACCTGATGAACGGCATAGTTGCTCTGATTGATAATTTCCTCTGCAGACATTTCAAATGCAGTTTCAACAGCTCTGTTTACAAGAAGAAAGCGGCCTTCCTGGTCTTTCAGAAATATCAGATTGGGATCGGTATTCAGTACATTGTCCAGAATCAGCTTCTGCCGATGAAGTTCTTTTTCAGCCAGCATCTGTTCGGATATATCAATCGAAAACCCGAGAATCGCTTTTCTTTCGTCCGGAAGAAAAATGAGTCTCTTTCCTGCCAGAAGAAATTTACTCTTCCGAAGTTCTTCCACACGGGTAATTGTGGTCCCTCCTGCATCTTCCGCTTCCTTGTCAAAAGCCCGAAGTTTCTCCGCAGACTCTTTCAGAAGAAAATCAAAGTCGGTTTTTCCTTCTATGTTTTCCCTTTCACTGCCTAAAGTTTCAGCTGTTCTGGAATTCAGAAAGATGAACCTTCCTTCCATATCCTTGATGAATATATTCACAGGAATGGAATCCAGAATCACGCTCAGAAGAGAATCCGGATCAAAAATTGGATCCGGACTGCGAAAAAAAACATAACATACAAGAGGAACTGATACTGCGTACATCAGAGGATGCACCTGTCCGTGCAGAAAGGCCGGAAATATTCCTGTAACTCCAAGTGAAAAAAGAAGAGTGAACAGTGCCGGAAACAGCAGCAGTAGTTTTTTGCTTTTCCCGGACAATGCCTCTCTGCAGAAAAACAGACTTAAAAAAAACCAGAGAAACGAATAGGATCGCATTTCCCTGTCACCGAATGAGACGAGAAATGCAGAGAACAGAGCAGTTTCCGTAAAAATAACAAGGTTGAATTCGAAGATTTTTTTTCTTGCAGCAGAAAAAAGAAAAACAGCACCGGTTGCCGAAAGAAGAAAAAGTACAGAAACAATGGACAGGTCTGAAAAAAAATAAAAAAGCATTCTGTTGATGAAGAGCAGAATGTACAGGAATGCTTTATCCATAACTGAAGCTTTTAAATCACAGTAACCCGAAAATCATTTAATGCAATTAAAAAAGTCATGGCGAATTACATTTTTGAGAAAAGTTCAGTATTGTGCTGAGTCTGCAGTATTCACTCCTGCCCTGTCCTGAAAAAAGAAATCTCCTCTTTCAGTGAACTGCTCCTCAATTTCAACAAGGATGCAAAATCGGAGATTCTTGAATCTGTTCTGACTGCTTCCTGAATGCTCTTATTCATTTCCGATATGGAATTGCCTATCGCCTGGACTGCATTTGTCAGTTCGGAAACAGAAAGTCTGATTTCCCTGTTTATATCAGATGTATTCCTGTAATTTTCGAGCACATCGGACTGAATCCTTCCATGCTCTCTGAAAAGTTCAAAAATGCTCTTAATCCTTTCATTTGTCTGATTGATCTTTTCCGAAATCAGCAGGAATGAATTCAGAATCCTGCTGATCATTTCCTTGGCCTCATCAGCCGACTTGGCAGTTTTTTTCACCAGAAGCCGGATCTCTTTTGAATTCTGAATTGTCTTTTCTCCTAAACTCGAAATCTCCTTGGCAACAACAGAGAACCCTCTTCCGAATTCCCCGGCCTTTGCGGCCTCAATGCCGGCGTTGATGGAAAGCAGAGAAACCCTGTCAGCAATCTCGTTAATGACTTCCGAAGATATGCCTATTTTCAGCGAAGTATCAATCAGTTCCTGTATGACCTTTACTGAAGAATCGATCACTGCAAGATTGTCTTTTGCGGAAAGCGCACTCTCATACACATATTTTTCTGTCTGCTGAAGATCTGCAAGAAGCGACTTTTTCTTTCCGTCAAGATCAGATACGAATGAGTCAGTCGTCTTCATCTGATGTTCCGCTTCATTTGTCCTGTCATATATAAAGAGTGTCACGCTGTTCAGTTCATCCATCGCTGCAGAAATTTCTCCGATAGAACTGCTTTGACGGGAAATTTCCTGTTTCTTGTCTTCTGCAAGCAGATTCATCCTGTTCGCACATTTCAGAAGTTCTTCCGACTCTGACTTGATCCTTTCTGAAATGGCTGCCATCTTTTCACGCAGAGAATTCAACGGCTGACTGAGTTCCCTGCTGATGAGCGGATTTGCCTTCAGCTGAAAATTGCCGCTCGAAAATTCTTCAGAGATCTCACGGATCATATCGACTGAAAAGCTGAAATTTTCAAGAAGCATCCTGGATACAAAATAGGACAGCAGTATTGCAAAAAAAAGAAAAAGTCCCAGGGTCATTTCCAGATGCTGAAATTTTATCAGATCCCTCCAGAACATGTACATCAGAAAGGAAAAAGGAACAGCAAGCTGCAGAACAACTGCAGAGAAACAGCAGAATATTTTTGATCTGAATGTCATTATTTTATATTCAGAAACAGAACTGATCTCAGAAAAAGCCGGATGCATAAACAGAGGGTTCACTGAATTTTCAGCGGCGAGATATGCAGATATCCAGTTGACTGGAAACATAAGAAAGTAAAGCACTGCAAAACTCAGAATCCTGACCCCTCCTGCAGGTTCAGCAAGATGGGAAAAGAAAAGGGCAGCAGTTATCCCTGCAAGCCATCTGATACTGATAAGAAAAGATTCGAATCTGGGAATGGAATGAAGCATTTCATTCATTTTTTTCAGATGTTCTTTTTCCTGGAAAACGGAATTTCCGCCGAGAACAGAATCTATCTTATTTCTGCGAATGGGATAAAATATAATGATTGTCATGATGCATGCCGCTGCTGCCCCGAATGAAATCGCCCTGATTTCCTTCAGTTCATAGGAGGCCGAGAAGAAAAGGAATACTAAACCGAAAGGAACTGCCAGAAAATAAGTCACTGCCTCTACCGTGGAAAGGTATCTGCTCCTTACAGAAAGGAGAATGCCTGCGTAATCCATATCTACTCCGTCTCAGAATTTTTTCAGAAGAAAATGAGGAAACCGCAAGTCTATCCCGGCTTCCTGATGTGTTACTGATTTACTGCTCTGCCTAAATAAGGCCTCTTCAGCCATTCAGCAGCCTTGTCAAAATCGTCGAAATACTGGGATTCAAAATTATCCACTTTCGTAAGAATCTGATCGAGTGACATCTTGGCAAGCTCGCTTGTCGGAAGAAGATTGGCAATTCTCTTCAGTCCATAACTGAGTGCTCTCGGAAACCAGTCAGTATCGCACCATTCCTTGAACTCTTTTCGGAAAATTCCCAGGTTTCTGGGATCAAAAAGAATTTCATTTAGAGCGCGTCCCAAAACCTGCTTGTACATTTTTTAGTATAATTAGTATTGGTTATATGAGTCAGGATAGATTTGATGTGCCGGA
>DAORDI010000300.1:0-6958 GCA_035345895.1 Leptospiraceae bacterium | reverse complement strand
ATAAAAAACTTTCAGAAAAAGTATAACGGAAGCATATACCTACCTCTGGCCTGTACAAATGGAAATACGGATATTATCCAGATGCTTATAGACAGGAAGTCTGATCTGAATCAGAAGAATGATTCCGGAGAGGCTCCTGTATTTCTTGCATTGAAATCCGGCAATGAGAAGGCAGTTCTAAATATAAACGCCGGCAGAACAGAATCTGCACTTTCTGTATGTAAAACCAAAGAAATAGCACTGATTTTTCTGAAGAATGGGGCAGAACTGAAAGCCGGAAATGACAGGATATTTCCGTACCACCGTTTTCCTGATGGGGAAATGATAGAAATTGCAATAAAAAATAATTATGATTTTGAAACACTGGATTCCGAGAAAGACACTGTTCTGATAAAGGCAGTCCGATCCTCAGAAACAGGTGCGGTTCAAGAATGATGTAAAATTGGCAAAGTATTCATTGGCCAAGGGTGCAGACAAAAAACAAAAAGACGCAGACGGAGACACTGCGGTGAACTGGATTATCATTACACCGGCCGCAGAGATGCACAAACTTCTGAATGAATAGGGTTCTTTGTTGTTGAAATCCTCTCAGGCAGGAAAATATTGACTTACATCATTTAATCCTGAGAGGATTTGCAGATGAAAAAAATAATTGTTCTGATCTTGGCTGCAGTTTCACTGTCTGCAGCAGAACCGGCCGGCAAGGAACTTGCAAAGACAGTAGATCCTATCTGGGTAATCCTATCAGCAGCACTCGTTTTTTTTATGCAGGCCGGATTCCTTATGCTCGAGACTGGACTTTCCAGACTTAAGAATACGATCAACGTAGCTATTAAAAACTTAATGGACTATATTGTCGGAACAATGGCTTTCTTTATGGTCGGTTTCGCATTTATGTTCGGTACCTCATTGAACGGTTTTATGGGAGGTGATCTTTTCTTTCTGGAAGGTCTTTCCTCCGGAAAAGAATTTGCCTTCTTTCTGTTTCAAGTCGCTTTTATGGGAACAGCTGCCACGATTGTTTCAGGAGCTGTTGCCGAGAGGATCAAATTTTCTGCATATCTCATTGTCTCCTTTCTGATTTCAGTTCTGATCTATCCGGTATTCGGACACTGGGCCTGGGGCGGGGGATGGCTGGGGAAAATGGGCTTTGCCGACTTTGCCGGTTCGACTGTCGTGCATTCACTTGGAGGATGGATCTCTCTTTCAGGAGTCATTCTGCTCGGAGCAAGGAAAGACAAATTCAATGAAAACGGAACACCTAGAAAAATACAGGGTCATAATCTTACCTTCTCAGTACTTGGAGTTTTCATACTCTGGTTCGGCTGGTTTGGATTCAACGGAGGGAGCACACTTGCATTCACAGATGCTGTGCCTCTGATCATAGTCAATACAATGCTGGCTGCAAGCGCAGGTGGCCTTCTGGCCATCTTCATTGCCTGGACGATTCACGGAATTTCTTCCGTAGAAGACTGTATGAACGGAGTTCTGGGAGGGCTTGTTGCAGTGACAGCAGGCTGCAATACAATCACTCCGATACAGTCGGCTGTGCTGGGAGCAGCGGCCGGGATCTCTGTTGTGTATGCGGCCTGGGTTCTGGAGCACTGGTTTCATTTGGATGATGTAGTGAGTGCATTTCCAGTTCACGGCGTATGCGGAATGCTGGGAACTCTTGCAGTTCCGGTATTTTCAAAAGATCCTGCAATACAGTTTATCCCGCAGTTGACAGGAACAGCTGTCTGTGCTGTCTGGGCGTTCGGATTGGGATTCATTATTTTTTGGTTATTAAAAAATACAATAGGGATACGTGTCGGACAGGAGATGGAAGACACTGGTTTGAATATTTCAGAGCATGGTTCCGGTTCGAGCTGGATAGATCTGATTCATTCTCTCAAGGATCTTGCAAAGGGTGAAGGTGATCTGACAAAACAGATTCATGTCGATCAGGGGACAGAGGCAGGAGCTGCTGCTTTTTTAATGAATAAATATCTCCTGAGTCTGGGCGAAATGATTTATACCATCAAGGAAAAATCACTTACTTTGGACAGCTCTGCTCTGGAAATTTCTGCTTCATGGGAGGTAATGAATCAAGGAATTCAGAAAGAAACGGCGAGTCTGGAGGAGATATCGGCCATCTTTGATACATTCAAGGAATCATTTCATCAGATATCCGATTCTGCTTCAGAACAGCAGGAAATTGAAAGTCAGGCACATACCCTTCTTTCTGATCTGGTTTCCGGATTCAAGAACATAGACACTTATCTGGGAAACAATCTGAAAAAATCGCAGACATCACTCCGTAAAATTGAAGCAGGCAGACAGGAGCTGGAACATCTTGTTTCAGGAATGCAGAATATAGGTGTTTCTGCAAAAAATGTGGAACATCTGGTCAGGATTATGAATGATATTTCCCGGAGACTGGGAATGCTTTCCATCAATGCTTCGATTGAGGCTGCGAGATCAGGTGATGCCGGGAGAGGGTTCGGAGTGGTTGCCGCAGAGATCAACAACCTTTCTGTGAGCACTTCAGAGAACACCAAGAAGGCAGTTCAGATTCTGGGTGAAATTCAGGATGCAGTGAAGTCAGGAAGAAGGAATGTGAATGAGACAGTTCTCTCCTTCAGTGATATCTCTGAGCGCTTTCAGGAGATTGCAAAGCTTCAGAATGAAATCAAGGAGCAGAGTCTTGACTATTCGGACAGGCTTTCCAGACTGGATTCTCTGAATTCCTCCGTTTCCGAAAAAAGTAAGTTTATTTACAAAGATATCATGGAAAGAAATGATGAAATATCCCATCTGTATCAGTCTCTGAACAATGTAAGCAGGACTTTTCATGATATTTCCGGCAGATCAGAGGAGCTTACCGCTACAGGTGAATTTCTGAAAGAGCTTGCAGCAGTCTTGAATTCCCTGGTAGGAAAATTCAAGGTTCATGAGAAAAAATACGCTCTGCCCTGATAAGGTGCTGTCCGTTCGGGGTTATCTTTATAATTCTTGATTTTTTTTCCGGACAGGCTATGCTTATCCTGAGGTCTGCACTGTGAAAAAATTCGAATTCTTCAGCACCATTTACGCTTTTTCCTTTGTCTTTTTTCTTTTCGGAACTTCCGAAACTGCCGCATCCGAAGAGGAAACAGTCTATAAATCCATAATTTCTGAAAATTCTCTTTTCCGAAAGCAGGAACTTGGAACAAAACTGGGAAAACTTGGGAAAAAGGCAGACGTTTTTATCGGCAGACTGACTCAGGATGATCATTACTGGAACAGGATCGGAGGAGTTTATGCCCTTGCAGAACAGGATACAGACAAATCGAGAGAAAAAATGATCTCCCTTTATGCATCTGATTTCATGGTAGAATATGAAATATTTAATTTTGTGTCAAAAGATCCCAAAAAATACCAGGATACAGTTCTTCGCACATTCAAGGCTGAGAAAAAAGACAGCAGAAAGAAACTGCTTAAACTGTTTGCAAAGAATTCCTATCCGCCTGCAGTCAAGGTTCTCAAGGAAGAGATAGACAGTAAAAAATCTGCGCTCAGACTGGACGCCTTTAAGGTTCTATCCACCCAGGACTCAGATCAGGATCAGTATCTCAGATCATTCCTGGAAGACAAAACTCTCAGAACAGCTGTTCTTGAATATATTCTTCAGAAAGGAAAAAAATCAGACAAGGAATATATGAACAGCATACTAAAAAATTCCAAGTCGCCTGCAGAAGAGCAGATCATCGCACTGCGGTTTATGAAAAATCACGGTGAGTTCGAAGAACAGAAAGCGGCATATCAGAAAATTCTTTCTGACAGCGGAAATGCAGATACTCTGCTCCTGTATTCAATGACGGACTTCAGGGAATTCAGATCTGAAGAGATAAGAAAAAATCTCTGCAAATATGCGCAGAAGGGAAGAATTCAGCCGGTCAGAATTCTTGCAGCGGAAAATCTGATTCCCTATCAGGATAAAAAAAATGAAAAATGCATTGAAAAAATTGCAGATGAACCGTTTGAAACTGCAAAGAGAGAACTGAACGCCTTTGAAATACTGATTACTCTGGGAACATTAGGTTTTTCTGAAATACTCAGAAACGTGGAAGAAAACAATTCCAGGGAAAGGTTTGCAGTGAGACAGAAGGCGGTCAAGGAGCATCTGTCTTTTCTGAGTCGAATGAAGGGGAACTGAATTGTCTGTTCCTCAATATCGGTAAAAATCTTTTTATTTTGAGACAGGATCTTAATCTTGAATAGAAATTTTTACTGTTCAAAATTCAATAATCGCGGAATCATACAATCTAATCTTCACATCAGATGATCTGATATTATACAAAGGATACTCTAATAAAAATTATGGAATTTTCCTATATTTTGCTGAGTGCAAATTTTTTTGACAGATTTGCCCCTGCTGTGCTTACATTTTTAATCAGTCTTTTCCTGTTCATTATCAGCAGAAAGGAGCGAACAGCACTTTATCTTGGATTCACCTTTGCTGCCTTGACTGTATTCAATGTAGGATATCTTCTCGGTTATGGACTTGATCATCCGGCTGGGGCTGCTGGCTGGCATATTGCCTGTGTCATCGTCCTGGTTGTACTGTTTAAAATTCAGTTTGTCTATTACCTTCCGGAAAAACTGAATAAGTATGAACCTAGAATTGTTCTCTGGACCGGACTTCTGATTTATTTATTCATTCAGGTGCAGTATACTTTGAGTGCAAATGCAGCAGGTTACAGATTCAATTTTAAAAATCAGATTTACGCTTCGGAATATATCTCCCCGTATGTTCCTATCCTGACCTTTGTGCTTTTTATCTGGCTCTTTGCCGTTCAGATCCGGCAGATGCTGAAATTCACAAAGAATGATCATACTGAAAGAAGTATTCTGCTTCGGTTTTTTTTCAGAGTCTTTCTGCCCGTTTCCAGAGAAGGGAGACTGATCAGATCTTTTCTGATACTGACTTTCTTTGAACTTACAGTGAATATTACTGTCGCTGCAGGCTTTCTGACCAGCTTTGTTTCACATATTGTAATGAACCTTATGATGAGTTCAGGACTTATGCTGATCTATCTTGCCTACACAGTAGTATATGTGAACAGCAGCCGGAAAAATGTCACCTTTATGATCAAGATTGCAGGAGTCGCTCTTGTTTTTCTTCTGGTAGTTTCCAGTTTTATCGGATCCAGGTCCATTTCCAGAACGGAAGAAAGTTATGACCGGGAAAATCTTTCACTGATTAAAGGAATTATTTCCAATCCGGACTGGCAGAAAAATTCTATGTATGCTGATAATTTGGAATATGCAGTGCTCCGCAAAAACACGATGGGGATGTACAGTCAGGTTTACAGAGTTATCTGGCATACGAAAGGGAAGATTAACAATGAGCTTCTTCTGTCAAGTGATGAATCAGACAGGCAGTTCAATCTGAGAAATCTTGTCAGAAAAATTCAGAATCAGAACAGGGGGATTTCCGCAGCAGAGGCGGAGAAAAGGTCTATCGACAGACTTAATGAAACTGTTCTGTCAGAAAATCAGAGATATTACAGAATGGCAGGAAAAGAAAGATATATTTATTATATTATAAAATCAGATAGAGATTCTTTCATGGAATTCGGATTCAGTTACAGAGAATACAGAAAGAGAATTCATGATACAGTTATTATAGAGACACTGACTCTGGGCTTTCTGGTATTTCTTCTGCTGACTGTGTTTCCTCTCTTCTTCAGAATCAATCTTGTGCTGCCTCTTCGGAGACTCCTTGAAGGGGTCAAGGAAATTAATGAAGGAAATCTGAAAGTCCACGTGAAGGTGGATGTTTATGACGAGATAGGTTTTCTTACAAATTCATTCAATAATATGGTAAGCTCCATTGAATCCGCTCAGAATCAGCTGGAAGATTATGCAAAGAATCTGGAAATCAAAGTGGATGAGAGAACCAGACAGCTTCAGGACAGTCTGAATAAGATCAACGATCTGAAGACAAAACAGGATGCAGATTATTTTCTTTCCAGTCTCCTCGTGGGTCCTCTTTCTCATCCCGGATTTTCCACACCGTCCGTCCGTGTAGATTTTAAGATAAAGCAGAAAAAGGAATTTGAGTTTAAAAAGAAGAAACATGAGATTGGCGGGGACTATTGTACAACAGTGCGTCTGCGCCTTCAGAACAGAGACTGCACCGTCATTCTGAATGCGGATGCAATGGGCAAGTCTCTGCAGGGAAACGGGGGAATCATTGTGCTGGGAAGCCTTTTTCAGTCCATCATCAGCAGAACAAAGGTATCCGATTCCATGAGAAATCTGACTCCAAGAGGCTGGATGAAAACAGTTTATCAGGAACTTCAGTCAGTCTTTATTTCCTTTGACGGAAGTATGCTTGTATCCGTATTTATGGGAGTCCTTGAAGAGGATACAGGACAGTTTTTTCATATCAATGCGGAACACCCTGAGGCCGTTCTTTTCAGGGACAAAAAGGCAGCGTTTATATCTGAAGAAAAGCCGGAATATAAGATAGGGGTTGAACTGCAGGGACTTTCTCTGACTATACGGGAGACTCTTCTCAGGCCGGGAGACATTGTCATTGCAGGGTCTGACGGACGAGACGATATTCTGGTTCCGGAAGAAAAGACAGATGCTTCTTCAAGTGAATCAAAAACAATGAATTTTAATGAAAAAATATTTATTCAGACTGTAGAAAGGACAGAAGGGGATCTGGAAAAAATAATAAGGGAAATTCAGTCATTAGGTGAGATCACGGATGATCTTTCACTTCTTCGGATGGAATATTTTGGAGGAGGCAGCAGGACGGTGGTCAATTTGGACAGACTTTCCAAATTTCTGCAGAAGGAATTTTCCGTGATTTTTCTGTATATACATTTTGATGAATCTGCCGGTTCATCTGCATCATCGCAGGGAATTCATCTGTATATCAAAGAAATTGAGAATGAACTTGAAATGATGTTTTTGAGTGAAG
>DAORDI010000299.1:0-6978 GCA_035345895.1 Leptospiraceae bacterium | reverse complement strand
CGGACTCGGTATGATTGCTATCGGCGTTGGCGGTGCGGATGCAATGGACGTGATGGCGGGACTTGCCTGGGAGCTGAAATTTCCGAAACTCATCGGAATCAAACTGACTGGAAAACTTTCCGGATGGGCGTCTGCAAAAGACGTGATTCTGAAAGTGGCCGGGATTCTGACTGTAAAAGGCGGGACTGGCGCAATCGTAGAATACTTTGGAGAAGGAGCAGATTCACTTTCCTGCACAGGAAAGGGAACTATCTGCAATATGGGTGCAGAGATCGGTGCAACTACTTCTATTTTCAGCTATGATGAAAAAATGTCTGCATATCTCAAGTCTTCGGGAAGGACTGACGTCGCAGGACTGGCTGACGGCATTAAGGATTATCTGAGAGGCGACAAGGAAGTATATGACAGTCCGAAAGATTATTTTGATCAGGTGATTGAAATCAATCTTTCCGAACTCGAGCCTCATATCAACGGACCGTTTACTCCTGACCTGGCATGGCCTCTTTCCAAGTTTGCAGCAGCTGTCAAAGAAAACGGATACCCTCAGAAACTGGAAGTCGGACTGATCGGTTCCTGCACAAACTCTTCCTATGAAGACATTACTAGAGCAGCAAGCGTGGTTCAGCAGGCAGTCGAGAAAAAACTCAAGGCAAAGGCAGAATTCACAATCACTCCCGGTTCAGAGCAGGTGAGATACACTGTACACCGCGACGGGCTTCTGGATACATTTGCAAAAATCGGAGGAGTTGTTCTTTCCAATGCATGCGGCCCTTGTATCGGCCAGTGGACCAGAAAGATAGATGATCCGAAAAGAAAAAATTCCATCATCACTTCATTCAACAGAAACTTTGCAAAGAGAAACGACGGTTATGAAGGAACTCATGCATTTGTAGCTTCTCCTGAAATCGTGACTCTGTTTGCAATCACTGGAGATCTCTGCTTCAACCCTCTGACTGATACAATCGTCAACGAAGAAGGAAAGGCTGTGAAACTGGATCCTCCTTCAGGACTGGAACTTCCTCCGAAAGGATTTGCAGTAGAGGATGCAGGGTATGTGGCTCCTGTTGCTGACGGAAGCGGGGTGCAGGTAGCTGTAGATCCTAAATCAGACAGACTTCAGCTCCTCGACAATTTTGCCGCCTGGGAAGGAACTGATTTGCAAGGTCTGAAACTTCTCATCAAGGCAAAAGGAAAATGTACAACAGATCATATTTCCATGGCAGGTCCTTGGCTCAAGTACAGAGGACATCTGGACAATATCTCCAACAATCTTCTGATAGGTGCTGTCAACTTTTTCAACGAGAAGACAGACAATGTAAAAAATCAGCTGACCGGTGAATACGACGGAGTTCCTAAGGTGCAGAGAGCCTACAAGGCAAAAGGAATTGGATCAATTGTAGTAGGGGATGAAAACTACGGTGAGGGTTCATCCAGAGAACATGCTGCAATGGAGCCGAGACATCTGGGAGTCCGTGCGATTCTTGTCCGTTCATTTGCGAGAATCCATGAAACAAATCTCAAAAAGCAGGGAATGCTTGCTCTGACATTTGCGGACAAGGAAGACTATAACAAGGTGCAGGAAGATGATTCCATCGATATCCTTGGACTGACTTCCTTCAAAGAAGGTGTTCCTCTCACAATCGTCCTGAATCATAAAGACGGAAGCAAGGACGAGATCAAGGCAAACCACACTTACAATTCCAACCAGATTGAATGGTTCAAGGCCGGCGGTGCACTGAATCTGATCAAGATGCAGCAGAAATAAGACCATTTTCTCGGCTGTTTCAGGGACTCGAAAGATTCTCTGGAACAGCCTCCTTTTTTAATTCTACACGAAATTATCCTTGAAATTTCCAAGGGTCATCACCAAGATTATCAATGATAATGGGTATATTTAGAGATTCTGACTGTAAAAACCTCCTCTTCTGCGGTTCCTGATAGATACTCATCCAAAAAAGAATTATCCGCTTGGCGGTTTTACTTCGAATGAGATTCCCAGTGAAGACTTGGACAGACTCTGGGTTCAGGGAAGTTTTCCCAGATCATTTCTTGCTGAAACTGAAGAAGCTTCGATGCTTTGGCGGGAATACGGAGTAGAAATCAAATATTCGAATGCACCGAAAACAAGCAAGTCGATGCATACAGTGATCGAAGACCTGAATCTGGAAAAACTCATTGTCAATTATTCTGGAAAAAGGACTTATCACCTGACTGAAAAAATAATTGTGCGTCCTTTCTCTGAAGTAAAAAAGGGATTATGGTTTCTGGAGCAGTGAAGAGTATAATGATAATATATAAAGTAAAGTGAAGAATATCATGAAAAAAATTCTGGAATCTGCAAAATTGGAAATGAGAGAAGCTGTTGAACATTTGAGTGATGAGTTTTTTAGAATTTTTCCAGAACAGGCGGATTCACGACTCCTCGAAGGCATTCAAGTTGATTATTATGGAGTGCTGAGTTCGATTCTTCATATTTCCCATTTCTCCATTCTGGACAGTACTGTTTCGATGCTTCAGCCCTTTGATAAGAATATGACAGCTCAGATTGAAAAAAGCATTTCTGAATCGGATCGGGATATTCTGACTGAAATTATAGGGGATAAAATATTTCTGAAACTTTCACCCCTGACTGGTGAGATTCGGAAGAGAAAAGCGGAAAAACGCAAGAAAGTCTGTGAAAAGGCAAAGAAAACAGTTTTGAGCATCCGGGAAAAAGTTCTCCAAAAACTTCAGGAAGAAGATTTCTCAGAGGATGAGAGAAAATTCTTTGAAACGCAAATTCAGCATCTGTCCGGAGAATACTGCGGACGGATATCTGATATGAATTCCATGTACTGCTGATAAAAAAACGGATCAGGAGCTTGACCATTCAATATAAGATGATATAATAAGATATTATCTGAATCAGTCAGAAGACTGGCTGATTGCAGAAGTGAATGGGGAGGGGTTATGGGAATTCTGAACAGAGACTTAGTGAACAAGGCTTTAAAATTGGCCGAGCCGAGCATTTTGGCAATTCTGAATGATGAGGGTCTGACTTGGGGTCCCAAATGGGTTGTCGGCTGTACGACAGGTAATGGGCTTCCTGATGAAGGTATGCTTTTCCAATTCGGAAAGGATTATGGAAAAGAATGGAACAGTGCTGAATGGGGAAATCAGGAAATGTTTTTCGAGATTGCCAAATCAAAACTCAAACTTGTTATGAGAGAAAAAACAGCAAGCAGTGTAATAGCTTCGACCAAACCCTGGGTTCTGGAAAGCGGGGAGTTCCTTTACACAGGAGGATACTATCAGGACGGCATCGGTGTCGCAGTATCGGGTGCATTGTCGAGAACAGATGAAGCCTGTGCCAAGATCATTCATGTCAGCATAACAATGCTTGCGTTTCTGGAAGCAGAGAACAGAATCAGAGAGAATAAAATGGAGATATGAGCTGGATGATTCTGAATGAGTTTCGGCAGTTTTGCTTTGGCAAGGCTGCCGTTATTCTGATTCAGATTCTCGCAGTCAGTCGTAAAAAACTATTCCAAAATTTCGAGGGTTTTTCTTTTCGCTTTTACTCCTTTCAGAAAGCGAATATTTTCTTCAGAGATTCCAAGTCTTTCTGCTACCATTGATACAATGGATTTGTTGATCGCCGGTTCCTCCTTGGATTCTTTGACCATCACAAGCCATTCATCTTCTTTCAATATAATGATGCCTGTCCTTGGACTGTCTGCCTTTGCCCTGATTTTCAGAAGTCTGGATTTCATATACTTTTGAATCCATTTCATTCGGACAGGATTCTGTCAAGATGCATTATACTGGCATAAGTAATTGCGCTTTTTGTGTTGAGTGAACTTGATTTTACCGGCTCAAAAAGGCTGAAATAAATCAAGGTTTTTGAATATAAGCACCTGCTGAATTTTCAGAAGGAGGATGTACCGGCTGTTTTCGAATTCGCCAGACTGAAAGTTTTATCAATAATTTATAAAGTAAATTATATTATAAAATTTATATTTTAGGATTCTGTTTTATATTTGACATGATTATATAAATGATGTAAACTGCAGTCTGCCGGGATTGATTCTTCCGCAGAGTGATGAAGATTTTCCAATGCCGGTTACTGGAGGAAAGAACTTTGGAAAAAAGTCCTAAATTATTACAAAAACTGAATATCAAAAAGAATACAGTATTGCTTCTGTTTTTACTGTCTGCAGTCTTTGCCTGCAAAGATTCAAAAAAACCTGCCGCCGAGGCTGAAAAACAGCCTGATTCAGCATCTAAAGAAGAAGGTGTTTACAGGCCGGTTTCAAAAGAGGAATGTCAGAACATTCAGGCAAAACTTGAAAAAGCTTTAAACACTAAGTTTCAGATAACTTTGGAAAAAGCTTCTGATTTTCCCAAAGGCAGCGGGTGCTATTTGGAAACCCAAGGGAACGGGGTTCATTTTGATATGGGAAAAACACCTGGAGCTGTCGAAAAAGCCATCGCTTGGGAAACAGACAACAGATATGCGGCGGGAGGGCCTGAAGGGATTCAAGGAGGTTTAAAAAACGGAAAAAAAGTCATTGTGTACGGTGTAAATCTGAAAGAAGCACTTGATGCAGGATGTTCAGGCAGACCTGATGAAAACTGCATTACAAAACCGGAAAAGCAGATCTACACTGTCAGTGCCTGGATAGGCCAGCAGGACTGACTCGGATAATTATTTTACCTGCTTCAGCAGATGAATTTACTGGCATTATGAGAATCTGGAAAACTTTTTTATTCACCAGTATCTGTTTTGCCCTTCCTGTTTACACTCAGTCTTCGAAACTGGAAGAAAACAGTCATCTGCCGAAGTCAGGACAGACTTGGTACGCTGCAAGCCCAAAGGGACTGAATCTCAGATCAGAGGCTTCTGATAAATCGGAGATCATTGCAAAACTGCCGAACAGAGCCGAGATAAAAATAGAAAAGCAGCCTGGTTCATTGGTTCCGGCAGAAATCAAATTTCTGAATGTCTCTGCTGACGAGAACAAGAAAAGCGGTGAGATGATTTTAAAAGGATACTGGGTATATGTGACATTCGGCACCAAGTCAGGTTATGTTTTCAGTCGGTTCATGATTCCCTTTCCGCCTATTCATAAAAAAGAATACAGGATGGGTTACGATATCAGTCCCTATCTGGAAAGAATATTTTCCCTGGACAGACCGCTCTTAAAAAAAGTGCAGATGAAGGATGGAGATGCAAAGTATTTAAAAAATATCTATAAATATACCGAAAGGAAAGGAATTCGGCTGACAGTTGAACAGTCTGAAAATGATTACGGCTGGGGAAATGCAGAGCTGTTTCTTCCCGGCTGGAGTCTGGAACAGGCAGTTGTATTCTTTTATTCAGTTCTGATTCCACTAGAGAAAGATCCTGTGCTGAATTCCTATTCGGAAGGGCAGAGTGCAGAGTATTCTCTTGATCCGATTCCGAATACTATTGAATTTAAAAAAGAAAAGAAAGGCGTGCTGGTAAAATGGCACTGGGGAGCAGACTGAGGGAAATTTATCTGACAATCTCACCTTGCGCAGGCTGGGGCGTTATTGGCAGAAGTCTGTCCACCGACGGTTTCGCAAACTTTGAAGCTGCTAAGGGCTCTGCCCTCGCGCCAATATCTGAAACCGGCCGCCAGACTTATGAAGATGGCTAAAAATTTGAATCTACGCACTTTCTTTTCGAACTATTGGAAATCTGGGAATGATTGATCTATTCTTAACGATTTTATAATGATGAATGACCGTTTTCCAAAATGGAAAGAATTTTCGGAATACTTTTAGAAATCCTTTCCTCTGATCTCAAAATTGCCTCCGCCGAAATTCCTCCGCATACTGCATCTGTTCCGTCACTGTGCAGGCTCCATTTGCGGGGGAACCGCACCCAGGATATTTTCAAATCCTCCCACCCTGTATGAATTCTGAATTTAGGCCATTTCGATTCCGGCACATTCATAATGATAAAACTGGAAGGATATGTCTCTTTGAAATTTTTCGGTGTTTTTGCCGGCTCAGGTCTGACAGGGAATTCTGCAATTCCTTCTTTCTGGCACAGGTTTTTGTATAATCTGCTGAAGGCAGAGTCATCCTCTTTCTGAAGATCAAATATCTCCATGGATTTTTCATAAAAAAGATCATCTTCTGTCAGAGTCCTGTAAATCATTCTTTCCAGAATGAATTCAGTATTTTCGGAAAGTATTTTCAGAAGATCTTTGTCTCCGGAACGGACGATTTCTCTGGGCAGTTTTGCTGAACCGGAAAGAATATGTTCCATCGTGTGAGGGTAGGGCCAGTCATTCCATTCATCTTCAAAATGTCTGAATATAAAACTGGAGTTCTCAGCATTTATCCAGAGTTCTGAAATCTCTTTTTTTCCTTCCCCTGATGAAAAATAATACGTATAGTTATTATCCATGCTTTTTCGGATTCATCTCCTGTCTGCAGTTCCACTGTTTTTTCATTCGTTGCGGTTCTGTCAAGTCACAATGATCTTAATCAGCATTTTTCTCTTCATATATCGGCGAGGGTGACAGCGGTTTACATATTTGCGAGCCCTCAAGCCGCCTGCAGGTGTTCCTGTCATAAACGTCCCCTGACACAGCATACGGCACTCTTAGGGATGCTCATAAAAAGCTGCTGGTAAAATTGTCTGGAATCATTATAATGTAATTGAGGGTAAAATGGTAAAATTTATATTTCAGAGTAATCTTTCCTTTTTAAGATGGAATTTGTTTCTGATTACTTTTATTTTATTTCAGTCCTGTGTTCCTTTTGGAGGACAGTCAGACAGAGATCAGTGTCTTGACGGTGATATTGCTTCATCGGGTGTAAAATCAAATACTGACATTGCCTGTTCTGCGTATTTTGCGACGAAAAAAGGAGATATGAATTCTGACTCAGCCTTGACACTCTGTCTTGTTATACTGCTTTCCAAAAATAATTGCGTTTTTTGAGATTCAGGCTTGTACTTTT
>DAORDI010000298.1:0-6984 GCA_035345895.1 Leptospiraceae bacterium | reverse complement strand
TCCATCGCACCGCTGACAGAAGAGGAAATTTCTGAACTGCCGATTCTGCCGAAAGACTGGAAGTGGGTGAAACTGGGAGAGGTTTGTGAAAAAATAACGGATGGCGAACACTTTAGACCACCTACTCAAGAAACAGGCATACCGTTTCTATCAGCTAAAGATGTTCGCGACAATGGAGTTTCTTTTGATGACCCGCTCTTTATATCCGAACAAACCGCTGCAAAAGCATTACAAAGATGCAATCCTGAACTAGGAGATTTACTAATTGTTAGTCGTGGTGCTACAGTTGGACGAATGTGCATAGTAAATACTGATCGGAAGTTTTGCTTGCTAGGAAGTGTAATACTGATTAAAGTTATTAAATCTATAAGCAGTGGATTCTTAAATTACTCATTAAAATCTCCTTTCGCAAATCAACGTATGATTGCTGTATCAGGTGCGACAGCACAACAAGCAATTTATTTAAGAGATATACAGGGTATCCCAATCCCCCTCCCGCCCTCCCTTGCCGTTCAGAGTGCCATTGTGGATGCAATTGAATCTCGTCTGTCTAAAGCGGACCTTCTCGATAAGGCTGTAGAAGATGCCTTACAGAAGGCGGAACAGACAAAGCAGTCCATTTTAAAGAAGGCGTTCCGAGGCGAATTGGTATGATGGGATATGTTGTAATGAGAATATATGACAGACAGACGTGAATTTATTCTCCAATGCCTGTTTCGGATTCACAGAGAACTGCGTTTAAATCGTGCGGATGTTTCCAGGCATACAAAATCAGCAGATCAAATCACCAAGAAATGGCAGAAAAAGGTAGAAGACAAGCTGAAAGGTATTTGTTCCGAAATGGAAGTGCATCATGAAAAGATTGATCTTGTCGATCTATCTGAACATACTGCTTATGAAGTAAAAGTCTCCGGTAAAAATCCGCATCATGAATTTTATAAAGATATTTTTAAAGTTTTAGTTTATAATGAAGAAAATGAAAATTCCAAAATAGAGACCTTTGTTTTTATTTCTGAGCAGAGCGGAATTGAAGCTCTCAGGAAAAGAGCCGAATCGGTTGTAGGATTAGTGCGAAAGAAACACTCTCTGCGCATCGAGTTTGAATCGATTCCGGAATTCTAGATTATGTCTCTTAAATTGATTTCTCATAATTTACGGAAATCTCTCATTTTTTGCCAAATTAGTAAATTAAACTCTTGAAACTTTAGGAATATTTCCGAAAATATACTTAGAGCCTATGTTAATAGAATTCAGCATTGCCAATTACCGTTCCATTAAGGAGATGCAGACAATCAGCTTTCGGGCTGCAAAAATGAAATCTAAGTTTTCTGATGTGGATGAAAATAACACGTTTCAGGCAAATGCAAAATTTCAGCTTCTGAAAAGCATTGCTGTTTACGGTGCAAACGCCAGCGGGAAATCCAATCTGATCAGAGCATTGTCAGGGATGCTGAACTTTGTGTATTCTTCAGTGAAAGATGAATCTGCTTTAAATAGATTTTTTGAGAATGAACAGTTTGCTTTAGATCCGAAATCTTCCTCAGATCCTTCTTTTTTTCAGATCATTTTCCTGCTGGAAGGAATTCCCTACCGATATGGATTTGAAGTAAGCGGCAAAAAAATTCACAGTGAATGGCTTTTTTATACTCCGAAAACAGAAGAAGTGGAACTGTTCACCAGATCAAATCTGGAGGTCAAAGTTAATCCGAGACATTTCAAAGAAGGCAGTGATAAAAAAAATACAAATCTTTACAGTACAAGCTCTTTATTTTTTTCAGTTGTATCCTCCTTTAACGGGGAGAAATCCAAGAAGATTGAAAGTTATTTCAAAACAATCACAATCATCAGCGGTTTAAATGACGGAATATGGGGAAGGAAAACTATTTCTTTCCTGGAAGATTCCAGTTATCAGGTAAAAATCCTGAAATTACTGGAATTCGCAGATACTGGAATTAATGATATAAGAAAAATTGAACTTAATCCGGAAAATATACCTGCTGACGGTATACCTAATGCTGTTTCTGAAAAGCTACGGAGAATTGTGGGGGATGGAA
The DNA here is from genome assembly GCA_035345895.1 of Leptospiraceae bacterium. Taxonomy (GTDB): domain Bacteria; phylum Spirochaetota; class Leptospiria; order Leptospirales; family Leptospiraceae; genus DAORDI01. The sequence continues at coordinate 4,930 of DAORDI010000298.1, read as the reverse complement.
TTAAAATTCAGTCAGCTTTGACATCCAGAACATTTAAAGATGAAAACGGCAATACAGTTTCCAGGGAATTTCTGTTGGACCAGCATGAATCAGAAGGAACAAAAAAGCTAATTGCATATTCTGTCCCACTTATTGATTCCATGAAAAATCCTGTAATTTTAATTATAGATGAATTTGATGCAAGATTCCATCCTCTGATAACCAGGAAAATACTGCAGCTTTTTCATTCAAAAGAGCTCAATATTCATAACTCACAGATTCTGATCGCCACTCACGATGTAACTCTCCTGAAAGCGGATATTCTGCGCAGGGATCAGATTTATTTTGCAGAAAAAGATCAGTCTCATTCCACTCGATACTATTCTCTTTCTGACTTCAAAGGAATTCGAAATGACGCTTCCTTTGATAAGGATTATATTAACGGCAGATATGGTGCCATTCCGTTTCTCGGAAATTTTGAAGACTTCCTGAAAGAGCATTCCAATGAAGCCAATTAAGAAGACGGATTCAGATAAGCCTTGGAATCGCAGAAAAAAGGCAGAGTCCAGAAAAAGGGAAACTGTTCAGCCATCTCGGATCATTTACATTTTTTCAGAAGGGACAAAGACTGAAGTTATCTATTTTAAATCATTCCCTGTATTGTCTGCTCAGGTGACGGCAGTAGGTCTGGGATTGTCCAGAACAGAATTAATAAAGGAATCGATTAAAAGAAAAAACAGCATACTTCAGAACAGCCCTAAAAGTGAAAAAAAGAAATACAGTTTCTGGTGTGTCTATGATCAGGATATTGAACTGACTTCTCTTCAGGTATCCAATGAAGAAAGGCAAAAGGATTTTGATGATGCATTTACTTTAGGCAGGGAAAACGAACTGAATTTGGCCTACTCAAATGATTCTTTTGAACTTTGGTTTCTCCTGCACTACCAATATCATGATACTGTATGGACGAGAAAGGAATATTACAGAAAACTCTCAGACCTTTGGAATATCAATTATGAGAAAGAAGGAAAGAAAGAAGAATTTTGTCTGTCCATTTATAATAAACTGTCAGAAAAGCAGAATAACGCAATAACCAATGCCAGAAAACTGTTTGAAGAACAATCTGATCTTAATCCTTCTCTGCAGAATCCCTGTACTTTAGTATACAGGCTGGTCGAATTACTCAATAAACACATAAGGAAATAAATCAATGGCTGGAAATTCATCCGCAATCGTAAATAAAATCTGGAACTACTGCAATGTGCTTCGTGATGACGGAGTCAGTTATGGGGACTATCTGGAACAGCTGACATATATTCTGTTTTTGAAAATGGCCGATGAAAAAGAGGCATTAAATGAAGGTCAGCTGAATCTGATTCCTAAAAAGTACAACTGGCAGAGTCTTCGTAAGGAATCGGGTGAAGCATTGGAAATTAAATACAATGCCATTCTGAGAGAACTGCAGAAAGAAAAAGGAATGATCGGACATATATTCCTCAAGGCTCAGAATAAAATTCAGGATCCGGCTAAACTATCGAGACTGATTCAGATGATTGATGCAGAATCCTGGACTGAGATGGATACAGATGTGAAAAGTGAAATCTATGAGGGCCTTCTGGAAAAAAATGCATCTGATGTGAAAGGAGGAGCCGGTCAGTATTTTACGGCCCGCGATCTGATCTGGGCAATTGTGCAGTGCATACGTCCTGAACCTGGAAAAACATTTGCTGATCCTGCAAGCGGGACAGGGGGATTTTTTCTGGGGACATACCGTTATCTGAAAAGTCTGAAACTGGACAGGAAACAACTGCAGTTTCTCAGACTGAATACTTTTTTCGGATGGGAGATTGTTCCGAATGCAAGAAGAATGTGTCTCATGAATTTATTTCTGAACAATATAGGAGACTTCAACAGCGAACCTCCTGTTTTTCTGGGTGATGCACTGACCTCCAAACCGAAAGAGAGTTTTGATTATGTGCTTACAAATCCGCCGTTCGGGAAGAAAAGCAGCATTACTGTCACAAACGAAGAAGGGGAAAAGCAAAGTCTCACATACAACAGAGAAGAGTTCTGGACAACAACGGCAAACAAGCAGCTCAACTTTCTGCAGCATATAGTAAATATGCTTAAGATCGGCGGACAAGGAGCAGTGGTTCTTCCTGACAATGTTCTGTTTGAAGGCGGAGCAGGTGAAACCATCCGAAAACGTCTGATGCAGGATGCCGATCTGCATACAATATTGAGACTTCCAACCGGAATTTTTTATGCTCAGGGAGTAAAAGCGAATGTGCTTTTCTTTGAATATAAAGGATCATCCAAGCAGATTCACACAAAAGATATATGGTTTTATGATCTCAGAACAAATATGAATTTTTCTCTCAAGACAAATTCTATAGGAAAAGATGATTTTGCTGATTTTATAAAGTGTTATAACCCGGAAAACCGTCATAGAAGAAAGGAATCAGAAAGATTCAAAAAGTATTCTTATGATGAAATTATTAAAAGAGACAAGACAAGTCTGGATATTTTCTGGCTGAAAGATGATAGTCTTTCCGATATGGACAACCTTCCGGATCCGGATATTTTAGCAAAAGAAATCATTATCAACCTGGAAGATGCACTGGATAACTTCAGAGAAGTGATTGATTCGGAGTCTCCCTAAGTGTTGGAGATTTCGAATATCAGAAGGATCTGATTTTTTTGCAAAAACCCTACCTGTTCAGAAGTTCCATATACTGATCGGACATATTCTGGAGTTTGTCGATTGTGTTGTTCAGGATATGAATTCTTTCCTGGATGGCAGAGGAGAGCTGGACTGCCTTGTCTATGTTTGCCTTGAGCTGTCTGGAGTTTGCATCTTCAGTTTCTGCGAGTTTTTTCAGTTCGGCGGAGATGTTCTGTATCTTGTCTGTTCTTGTGCTGCTGTCTGTCACCATCTCGGACTGTTCTTTTGTGATCTCTCTTACTTGGCCTATATTATAAGAAATTTTATTGATAATTTCTGTAATTTTCTTCATTGAGGCGGAGGAATTCTGTATCTGTCCTTCGCCGAGAGAGACTGCATTTTTCATTTCAGTGATGAGTTCTGATATCTGTCTTGCATTTTTTCCTGAAGAGTCTGCGAGTTTCGATACCTCTTCAGAGACTACCTCGAAGCCTCTTCCTTCTTCTCCAGCTCTTGCTGCTTCGATGGCTGCATTCAGTGCCAGAAGATTTGTCTGCTTGGCGATATTGTTGATGAGCGTCAGTATCTTCGACGCATCGTTCGACGCGTTGGATATATGCCTCATCTGAGAAATGACCTTTGCAAATTCCGCTTCTCCGTTTTCAGAGATCTGCAGAGCCTTCTGTCCTATCTCATCAATGCTCTTTCCTGCGCTGGAAACTCTTTCTATGACTTCTTCCAGGCTTCGGAACGACTGTGTGTTCAGAATGCAGTTTTCTTCCTGCTGCTTCGCCATTTCTGAAATGGAATTCAATGACCTGCTGAAATGAGATGCGATTTCCCTGCTGGATTCTGAAAAACGGAGCTGCTCCCTGGAAATCTCCAGACTTTCTTCCGCAGCACTGTTTACATTTTCCACAATCTCGTCAAGTTCCTTGACCGTCTTTCTGATCTGCTCAAAGACGCTTTTGACTGTGTCCGAATTCTGTAGAGCAGCTTCTTCTGAAACCTGTGTCCTGATGACAACCTGCCTGGCAAATTTTGTTCCTGAGTAGACTGCGATTGTCATTGCAAACAGAAATACTGCACCGAGCACGACTGTTAGAGTAGTGACTCCGAATACAGCCTTGTCGCCCCCAGCCTTCTGGATCATAAAACCCAGGACAGTAAACAGAACAGTGCAGGAGAGTCCCGTAAAAAGAGTGAACCTTGGAGAAAAACGGAGAGCGGATTCTGCAATCAGTATAAAATATATCGCATACAATACAATATCATTAACCGCAATAGTGAGTTTTTCCGGGTCAGTGAGACGGAGAAATCCGAAGAGCACGAATGCAAATCCTGCAAGTTCCAGAGACATTGTAATATATTTTACGGAATAGCTGAATTTCCCTGACCTGACGTAATACATGGACAGTGCAGCAGTGAATGAGTAGATCACTATCCCTGCAATGTAGTTGCCAAGGATTGTTGAAACATGATTCTGCACGAGGAAACCGGCGAGGGTTCCTGCACAGAAAATGAAAATCAGAAAGAAGCGCAGATAATTTGCAGCTTTTTCGCCCTGAAGCTCCAGTTCCAGCCTTGCATCTGTCCTTCCTGTCATTGAATTCTCACCCTGAATGTATTCCCGAATACAACATTGTAAGCAGCAAGGATAATCGACAATCAAAACTTTTCGTGAATGAGGGCAGGAAAATAAACTTTAGATCTGATCCTCCCGTTTGGACAGATCCACGGTTTCAATTTCAGCAGAGTGCAGATCCGCTGATTCCATCAGTTCTTCCATTACTGTCTTAAGTGCATCAAGCATCCTGTCAAGTTCCTGCAGTCTTTCCAGATTGGACTCAATCTTTTTTATTGTTTCATCGAAGTACATACCTGCATTGTATCTGACTGTCGGTTACGGATCAATAACGAATCTGCTTTTTTATCTTACAGTTTTGTAAAAACTGCTGATTGTATGGACGCAAAGTTTTGACATACAGGATTCAGGTGATACTCTGATCTTGATCTGATTAAAGTCAGCCTATAGAGAATGCTTGACTTCCGCCGAATCGGATGTAAATTAAACAGGGAGTCTGAAAAACAGAATGCAGAAAAATGAAAGTAATCGGAACAAAAAAAGAAAGAACACCTGAGGAGTGCATAAATGCCCAGGAAAAACTGATTGCCGAACTGAATCAGCTCAGACCCGTAAAAAAGCGCAAGGGCATTCTGATGAAATTCAGAACCTGGCAGGAACTGGAGGATTTTTCGAGAACAAGGGCTGCTGATTTATATGAA
>DAORDI010000297.1:0-7028 GCA_035345895.1 Leptospiraceae bacterium | reverse complement strand
CAGATCTGTGTTTTCGAGTGCGGAAAAGAGTTTTTCCCATTCAACCTTCTTCAGATGATTTCTGACCTGCATCAGAGGTACATGAGTCGTAAGCGGAATTACCGAGATTTCGGATGAATACATGAGCATAAATGTATTCTTTTTATACTGTCTCTGCAGTTCTTCGGTATGACCTGAAAAAGATTTAATGGAAAGAAGAAGTTTCTTCCTGTCTGCCGCCTTCATATTCAGTGACTGGTAGAATTTTTCGCTTCTCTGAACCCATTCCTTGCTCAATGGCAGAGTAATAATGTCTCCTCCGAACTTTTTCTGAAGCCGAACAGCCTCTGAAAGAGAACTGTATGCACAGGCGCCTGAAAATTCACTGGGTGTGCCCAATGTCAGCTTAGGGGGATTCTCCTCTGCCAGAAGAGAACTGTGAAGATAGAATCCAGAAAGGGCATTCTTGAATATTTCTTCATTAAAATTTATATATTTTTCCGGAGAGAATTCTTTCTGAGACTGAACGAGTATTACAGGTCTCTTTTCTGCAGTTTTCAGTATGTCTCTTTCAGATGCAGAAATCAGTTCATAGGAAATTCCGGCAGGATCACCTTCCGTAATCCAGACGGGTGAATTTTTCATCTTAATTTACCAGGCATTGCAATATTGTCGAGAGCCGCCTGAATAAACTCATAAAACTGTCTGAGTGCATCCGGTATTGTCTTGGACTGAAGTATTGTAGCCTTCTCAAACTTTGGATTAAACTGAATTTTTTCTTCCAGGTTCATAATAATGCTGATTCCGTCATTCAGTTCAGTCAGAACCTTGTCAAGAAATGCCTTGAATGTCTTGAAAAGATCTCCTGCTTCTGCAATAAAAATTCTGGACTGCTTGTTTTTCATCCTGCCCAGCTGCTCTTTAAAATCCTGCTTCTCAGAAAGCGCATATTCTTCAATGGTTTCAGAGAGGACTTTCATTGTTCTCTGAATGTTTTCCAGATGCTTCAGAATTCCGTCTCTTTCTGCAACGTGGGAAAAGTCAAACTTGATATGAGAGTCACTCAGAACGGGAACATATTCCTGTTCCAGCATCGTGACGAGAGTTGCAATCATATTTATTTCAGTATCATGAGAATTTGGTGAAACTTTCATGATGACCAAATTGGAAAGAACATTTTCTTTTGTAAGATAACCCTGAGTCGGAACAGATGTGACTACCTGCTTGGACGGATCATTTGAGCCGGAGGATTTTGATTCAACGGAAGTCTTTACAGTCGGTCTTGCAACAAGAACCTCATCCGGAATCCCGTCAGGAGAAATGCTGAGAATTCTTGACTTGTATTTCTGAATCGTCTTGCTGACCCTTTTCTTCTGATCTTCGTTTCCGGAGACCAGAAGAATTTTTTCCAGCTGATACAGCATTTTCTGATATTTCTGAAGTTCTATGATCTGTTCAGTGCTCAGAGCCATTTTGTATTATCAGCCTTCCTGTTTCAGATTGTTCAGTGATTCAGTGACCGAATTGATGTCAGTGAGATCCAAAGGAAGAAGAACTTCCGTGGTGTTCTTGGCCAGATGACCGAATTCCTTGATGAATGTCTGAGTGATCTGCAGTCTGACTGCTTCATTGCCTCCCTTCTTGGAGACTGAATCTGCCACTGCTTCAATTCCCTTTGCAGTCGCAAGTGCAATTGCTTCAATTTCCTTTGCCTTTCCTTCTGCTTCATTGATCTTTTTCTGTTTTTCACCGAGAGATTTGTTGATAGCCTCTTCTTTCTGTCCTTCTGAACGGTTGATTCTCGAAAACTTTTCTCCTTCTGAAAGGGAAATCTGAGCCTTCTTATTCAGTTCGGCAGTCTTCTGTTTTTCCATTGAATCGAGAACAGTCTTGGGAGGAGTGAGATTCTGAATTTCATATCGGTTGACTCTTACGCCCCAAGGTTCAGCAGCCTGTTCAATTACATCCACGATTCTATGGTTGATCGTCTCTCTGGCTTCAAATGTCTTGTCCAGTTCCATCATCCCGATCACTGCCCTCATTGTTGTCTGAGCCAGCTGAATTGCAGCAAACTTATAGTCCTCAATCCCGTAACTGGCTTTCTGAGGATCCAATATTTTCAGATACAGAACTCCGTCCACTTTTACCTGGACATTGTCCTTTGTAATGCAGATCTGAGGCTGAACCTCAATTGCCTGTTCTTTCAGAGTATGAACATAAGTGACTTTATCCACAAACGGAATCAGAAGATGCAGTCCGGCATGAAGTGTTTCATTGTATTTTCCAAGGCGCTCCACTATTCTTACTTCCTGAGAAGGAACAATGTTTACGCTTTTCCAGAATTTATATGCTATGAACAGGAAGAATACTCCCCAGAATATCAGTGGAAAACTCATTTCTTGTCTCCTTTTGCATGAATCTCAGGCATTGTCTTAGTAACCTTGGATAACCCTTCAAATACGCCCACAATATTGGTCAGATTAGGAGGCAGGACTGTAGTCTTGGATGTATGAAGTATTTTTCCCAGGTTCTCGAGGTAACTTTGTGAAATCTGAAGATTGACTGCATCCTTTCCGCCCTGTTTCAGTATCGCTTCTGTGACTGCTGCAAGACCTTTTGCGGTGGCATTTGCAATCAGCTCTATTTCAAGAGCGCGTCCTTCCGCTTCATTGATTCTCTTCTGCTTTTCGCCCTCGGAAAGATTGATTGCTTCCTGTTTCTCTCCGACTGACTTGTTGATTCTTGAAATTTTTTCACCCTCGGAAATAGTCACTTCGGCTCTCTTGTCCCTTTCAGCCTTCATCTGCTGTTCCATGGAATTCAGAACCTGCTTTGGAGGGGTAATGTTTCGGATTTCGTAACGGGTCACTTTCAGACCCCATGGATCAGTGGCACGGTCAATTTGTGCGACCACCTTGCTGTTGATCTCGTCTCTTTCCGCAAATGTATCGTCCAAGGCCAATTTTCCAATCTCGGCTCTGAGAGTCGTCTTTGCCAGCTGGCTTGTTGCGATCAGATAATTGTCAATTCCGTAAGAAGCTTTATAAGCATCAATGATCTTCAGGTAAAGAACTCCGTCAATTTCCACAGGCACGTTGTCTCTGGTAATGCATTCCTGAGGCGGAACGTCGTAGGCAATTTCCTTGTAGCTGTGAATGTAGTGAATTCTGTCTACAAACGGGATCAGAAAATGGAACCCGGACTCAAGAGTCGCATCATACTTGCCGAATCTTTCTTTGATATAAGCGGCCTTCTCAGGAACGACCAGGATTGTCTTGTAAATGACAATCATAACGATGATAAATAGAATGGTGATGAACTCGTACGCCATATCATCTCCTTTATTTTATTTAATAATTAAGCTCCTGACTTTTCTAAAGGAGCTACAGTAAACGTCAAGTTGTTTCTTTCAAATATTCGGACAGTGCTTCCTTTCTCGATTGTTCCGGAAATGCTCACTGCCTCCCATTCGGTTCCCTGGAAGGAAATTCTGCCTTCGCCTTTTTCCGGAATTGTCTCGGTGACAGTTGCCGTTTTCCCGGCAAAGTCATTTTCCATTGTAGGTTCATATTTTTTGTCCGAGGGAAACAGTGTTTTCATAAACTGTCCTCCCGCAAGGATGATCAGAACAGAAGAAACTGTCCAGATGATGATCTGAAATCCGAAACTCAAGGGTGCAAAAAGCACGACAAACCCTGTGAATATTGCTCCCAAACCTACAAATACAATGAATACTCCCGGAATCAGAAGTTCTGCAAAGCAGAGCAGAATCCCGAAGCTGATCCACAGATAATGACCGGAATTGATCAGATATTCCTTGCATCCGACTCCCTCAGTCCATAAACAGTCCATTTTTCTCTCCTTAATCTTCCCCGAACTCTTTTGAGGTTTTCAGGTTTTCATTCTTTGTCAAGTCCCAAAACAGGACAGACCTCACCTGTATTTTTTGAGAAATGCCTCCGCTCTTTTTTCCGCATTTTCTCTGATATTCATATAAAAAAAGGAATAGTCTGCAACGTGATAATTTTTTCCCCTTTCAAGGACTGTGTATTTTCCCTGTGCAGGCTTGTGCACCCATAAAATGCCACCGTCGCATTTTGCATCTGTATTTTCAGGATAAATCTTTTTGAATGAATTGTCAGTGCTTCCTCTGTTCATCCTGCTGGGTGCAGACTCCTCATCCCTTTTCCATGTAAGAGGATTGATGCAGAGAGACTGGGAAAACTTTTCCTTCAGCCTTGAAGGTCTTTCTCCAAACAGATAGGTATTCCAGTTAATGAGACATCCTGTATCCGTCTCGGATTCACAGGCTCTGAGATCTGCATCCTTTTCGGAATAGGGCATTCCTATTGCGTATGCAGCGACAAGTCTTTTCAGGATCTCCGTATCCTTTGTGATGACTTCCTTCAGAAGCCTTGAAGAGTGTCTTGCACCCTGACTGTGACCTGCCAGAATAAAAGGCCTTCCTCTGCTGCTTTTCTGAATATAATGGTCGAATGCATTCTTTACATCCTGATACGCAAAATCAATTGCCTTTTCCGCATTTTCTGATTCTTCCAGAAAGGACTGAAGAACTGCCTGCCTGTACCTGGGAGAATACACTTTCGCACTGGAATTGAAAACACTTGCCTGATGCCGGATCGTTCCCTTGTCTGTTCTTTCATTCAAAGACTCGGACTCAATGTCTGCATTCCAAAGTTTTCCGTGCAGATAGGTCGTCGGATGGATAAAAAAGACATCAACCCCGGCATTGGACTGATTGTCCTTCAGACCGGATTCTTCAGGCACCTCGTCTGCACTGTCATTTTTATCCGGATGAGCCGCCCAAAGTTCCAATTTGGAATAATCCGGCTTTTTCAGGGACAGACTTGCATTTGAATCCTTTCTCGGACGAAGAAGAGTCTGGCAGGAAATAAGTAAGATAAGCAGGGTTGCAGATGTATATTTGAAATGCTTCATAGGAATACTATGGACTTTCCGTGATTTCGGTCAAGCCTTGGAAGTCCCGAATGGATTTATTTTCGGGCCGGGATAAGGGATCAGTTTTTGATTGAACCGGGGAGCCGCCCTTCGTTGATTTAAAGCTTCTTTTTCTCTTGACTCTAATTTTTCGGAAAGCCTTATGTAAATATTATCCTCATTTGAACGGGGCTACGGAGGCATCATGTTTCTTAAAATCCTATTTGTTTTCGGTATGATTTTTTCCTCAGTCTATTCTCAGACTGATTCTTCTGCTTCAGAAAAAAATATCATCAGCGGGAGTTCTGAAAGAAAGAAAGCTGCTGAAGACAAGAGCAAATCTCCCAAACAGCCTAAGGGAATGCCTGAACTTAAGACTCAGGAAACTCATTCCAAAGAATCTAAATCAAAAAAATCGGAATAAGAAAATGGATTATATCGAAAGTTACGGAGTGCAGATTCCTTTCTATGTGAACGGAGAAGGGTTTCCTCTTTTCATTTTCAACGGTTTTACCTGCAGTCAGCCTAATCTTAAGTACCTGATTGCAGACCTTTCCAAAAAATACAAAGTGATTTCCTGGGATTACGCAGGTCACGGCAAGTCAGGAACTCCGTCCGATTTTTCCGGAATCTCTGTGGATTCCTTTGCCGAGGATGCAGCAAGGATTATGGACAGGCTGAAAGTGGAGAAGGCAGTGTTTCTCGGTTACAGCCTGGGAGCACAGGTAATGCTTCAGAATTATCTGGAAAACAGAGGAAGAGCCGAGGTTCTGATCAGTCTCTGCGGTTTTCCCGGAAATGCATTTGATTCATTTCTTCACTCTCCGCTTTCCGCAAATGTAGTGGAACTGCTGAACAGTGTAGCCCCTAAAATTTCAGATCCTTTGAGAAATATCTGGAAGACAGTAATGCATCTTCCTTTCCCGCTCCGTTTTGTGGGGGCAAGTCTTTTTATGAACAGAGAAAAAGTAAAAAGAGAGGATGTGGAGCCTTTTTTCAATTCAATGGCTCATCTCGATCCTAATCTTCTTATTCATATCTCAGAAAAAATGAGAACTCACAGCGTGGCTGATTCTCTTCATTCAATTGACGTGCCGACTCTTGTGATCGGAGGAGAGAAGGATCTTTTTGCGCCTTTTTCCAGATCAAAAGAAATCCACAGACTGATCAACGGATCGGAACTCGTCATGATCCCAGGAGCAAGTCACAACGCCAACCTCGAAGAGCCTGAGTTCATTCTGGAAAAAATTCACGGATTTTTGGACAGAAAATTGAAAATTTCTTAATGATAAAATATTTTTAATTATGTCCAGGCATTGATCACTCTGATCAGCTGTTCAGGCGCGTAGGGCTTGGACAGATGATCATTCATTCCGAGGTTCAGACATTTCTGCTTCTCTTCTTCCATTGCCTCTGCTGTTACTGCAATAATCGGGATTTCCGGACCGTTGAATTTTGAAATTCCGGACCTCATCAGTCTGGCTGCTTCATAACCGTCCATAATCGGCATATGCAGATCCAGAAGCACAATATCGAACTGCTGTTTTTTAAACTCGGCGACCGATTCCAGACCGTTCGACGTCATTACGATATTTCTGTATCCGATTTTCTTCAGCATTGCTTTCAGAAGCATTGAATTGACCGGATTGTCTTCGGCTGCGAGTATTCTGGAGTCTCTGTTTTTTACGGTTACAGGACCGGATTCACTGGACTTCGCCTTTTCTTTTCTCCCTGCTGCTTCGAAGACGGAGTTGTAAAGATCTGAAGACTGATAGGGCTTTACTAAAAACTTGAATATGGGAAGATCTGAATCGGGACTGATTTCATTTTTCCAGGCAAATGAACTGACCATGATGATTCTGATCTTCGTATCCAATCCGGATTCACGGATGCAGAGTCGAAGATCGGGTATGCTCAGACTCGGAAGATGGTAATCCAGTATAAGAATGACTGTCCTGTCTTTTCCGCCCTTCAGAGTGCGCAATGCCGAATAAAGGGATATCCCGTCATTACATTGTATCGTGGCTGCCCCCCAGGATTCTGCATAGGATGCAGTGGATTCCGTTTCAGATCTGCTTGAATCAGCAATG
>DAORDI010000296.1:0-7076 GCA_035345895.1 Leptospiraceae bacterium | reverse complement strand
ACGCATCTGACGAATCCGTCGCTTGCACTTCCGCTTTCACTGGTATGTCCGTCTTCATAGGAAATGAAACCGTGCAGCGCAATCCCGTCCTGCTGCCTGACAGAAGAAGACCAGTATGAACCGAGTGAGGGAGTGTTAGGAAAGAGTTTTTTATCCAGAACAGGCGGCTCGGAACCGGGCTTGCACCCTTCCTTCTTATTCTTCTCAAAACCTTTCGTGCATTTGACAAGTCCCATCTGCTCTTCTATTGTGGGAAGTCTCCAGCCCTTTCGTCCCCCGTATCCGCTCCCTGAATTAAGTGACTCACAGGCTGCCTTTGCCTGCTCCATTCCAAACTCTTTTGAGTCTCCTGTGCACACAGAATCTTCTGCCTGTCCTTCTGTGCACTGTTTCCATTCCAGTTTCCCAATCGGAACGATATACGGCTTGTCGCCCCAGCTCTTCGTTCCCACACTGCATCCCAGAACCCAATAAAAACCGATGACTGAAGTCATCATACTGAATATCAGTCTCTTCATATATTTCTCCATTTTTGGATTTTAATAATAAATTTACTGCCGAAAGCAGTCTTAAGTCCAAATCAGTTTCTTCTTTCAACTGAAGCTTTTTCAACGGTGTCCAAAATCAGCAAGGAAAAATTTCCATCTCAATCTTATCTTATCAGATGAAAACAGTTTTCGGGGTATGTAAACGGTTTGCAAAAAGTCTTTCAGTTTGGAGTGAATTGACAAAATTGCAATAAGAGAATTTACAAAACTCAAAAGGTTTATAAAATATATTCCAGTTTCCAATTTGGAGGGAAAATGAAATTTCTGAAAATTTTAATTTTGGCTCTGGCAGGCTTCAATACCGTATCCTGCGTGTATTCTCAGGCGAGGATCCTCGGTCCGACAAACCAGCAGACGCAGTATATTCTTACTTCTGAGGATTTTAAGATTCTCGGTCCCGTGGAAGCAGAGGGCGAATATATGGCAATCCTGGGAATGGTAGGTCTGGGCGGAAACGGATACGATATTCTGCAGAAAAAAGCGCAGCAGATGGGCGGAGACGATATTATGAACTTTCAGGTGGATCTGGAAGGAACTGCCGTGCTTCTGATTGTATACGACAAGGCAAAATGGCGTGCTCGGGCAATGGCCGTCAAATACACGGACAAGGTGAAGGCCAGACAGTAGTCGTTTTTTCAAGTTTTTTCTTCATTCATCCAGCTGTAATGAAGCATCTGCAGGAAAATATTGACTGCAGATTTGATTTTTTCCTTCCGCAGGGTCTTGATGTTCTCCAGTTTTTTCTCCACTCTGTAAACCAGATTACGGATGAAAGTCTGACGGTACGAAAGAGAATTCACTTCGAGGAATTCAAATGTCAGTCCGCCAGCCTTCAGCTCTTCTCTAAGAGATTCTGCAATGACAGCGACAGCTTCTTCCTTGGACATATAAAGATGTTCCATCAGTATTCCCGCAGCGCTCTGAATGAGCTGCACCTGTCTTTCGCTGAGTTTATCCGCACCGGCCATTCTTCAAATGTCCGCCGATGCGGATTTCTGAGCAATTCTTTTTTATGGGGAGAGACGGGATCGGAGTTCCAGGGCTCAGCGAACTGCATTCGATCCGTCAGAAGGGAGAGATGAAACATTTCCGGAACATAGGCGAGCCTACAGGATTGAAATATTATATCATTATATAATATATGATACTTTTCGAAGATTCAGGACAGTAAAAATATATTTCTTTATATCCTCTCCGTTCATCCATAGACTCAGGCATAATCATTCTGTCCGCTGAATCGCATCTAGCCAGTGATTCCCCCTCGGCTCTGCGAGCTGCCTGGCATACCTGCGTCCCCTTCGCCTTCGGGCTGCCGAGGACTCCGCATATTCTTTACTGCATTTCAACAAGCCGGTATAGAACAAATTCAGATAAGATTCCTGTTCCGAAGATTCATTCAACGAACAGAATCTTTCAAATCAAATATGTCTAAAAACTCTTTTGATCATTTTTCTCCAGTAAATGTCAATTTTAATTTCAGCCGATTACTTTTTGAACTTCTAATGAATAAATGCCGGAGAACAATATGTGCATCCAACCGTTTCCATCCTGAAATCGCTGAAAAAAGAACGGCAGACTCAGTTGATTCCAGACTCAATTTCCACAGGAAATCCCCGTTCAAATGATTCAGACTGGATTCTATTCCACTGAACCGATTGCACGGACAATTCAAAAACCCCCGTCATCAAAGAGCAGATCATCATTATGTTTACATTTTTTATAATTATAGAATTACAAAATAAATTCATTATATGTCAGCAGGAAAATTCGACGGAAAATATCCGGAAGAACCGCTCTCTCTGAAGGTATGACTTGAAAAAACAGGCTGTCCGTTATTGACCTTCATCAATTTTTTTGAAAATCAGTTGATGCAGATCAATATTTATTTATATTTTTTTTACATTAACAGACATTTTTAGTTGAAATGCACAAAAATAAGTGTGCGAATATTCTCAAACAGAGGTTCAGGAGGAGTGATGCTTTCCAAATCACAGGCACGTATGTTCTTCCTTTTAGGGACTGTTCTCTTTTCGGGTTTGTTTCTTTTTCTCACTGTGGATACAATGCAGAAAATTCCCGATCAGACAAAATCCGCAAACATCACGGATTCAGTCAAAAAAGGAAAACTTCTTTTCGATAAAAACAACTGTATGGGATGCCATACGATACTCGGGGAAGGAGCCTATTACGCTCCTGAGCTGACAAAGGTGCATGAAAGAAGAGGTCCTGAGTGGATCAGAGTCTTCATGAAAGATCCTGAGGCTATGTATCCGGGACAGAGAAAGATGGTGAAGTACAATTTCAGTGAAGAAGAACTCTCTGATCTGATATCCTTCTTCAAATGGATAGGAGAAATGGATCTGAACGGATTCCCGCCTAAGCCGAACATTACGGTCAACGGAGCCGATCAGACAAATGCAGGTTCTGCAGGAACTGCACCGAAAAAATTTACCGCACTCTGCACTGCCTGCCATTCGGTCGGCGGAACGGGAGGAAAGGTCGGACCTGCACTCGATACTGCAGGGAAAAGACTGGGAAAGGACTTTATATCCGGCTGGCTGAAGGATCCGCAGAAAGTCAGGCCGGGCACAAAAATGCCAAAGCTTCCTCTCTCGGATTCGGAAATTGCTGAAATCACAGATTATCTCATTCAGATGAAAGGAAAGGAGTAAGTATGAAATTCAAGTCACAGAAGGTTGCATACTGGTTTTTTGCAGTCTGCATGCTGCTCTTAAGCCTGCAGATTATCTACGGTTTTATCATGGGTTTTGCCAGAATGGGATATGATGTATTACATCCGCACATTGCATTCAACACAGCAAGGGCAGTTCATACGAATCTGCTTGTAGTCTGGCTTCTCTCCGGTTTTATGGGAGCTGCATATTATATCATCCCTGATGAATCAGAGCAGGATCTCTATTCCGTCCCCCTGGCCTATGTTCAGCTTGTGAGTCTGGTTCTGGTCGGCGTCATTGCTCTCATCGGATTTCATATCAACTGGTGGGAAGGAAGAAAGTTTCTCGAGATTCCGAGACCGCTCGACTTCCTTGTCGTAATCAATGTACTGATGTTCCTTTTCAATATAGGGATGACTATATTCAGAGCGAAAAGATACACTACAAGTTCCATCGTTCTCTACCTCGGTCTTTTTTCGGCTGCACTTCTTTATCTCCCCGGGATGATCTACTTTGACAGTCAGACATTGGATTCCTATTTCCGCTGGTGGGTAGTTCATCTTTGGGTGGAAGGAGTCTGGGAACTGATTATGGGATCGATACTTGCCTATCTTCTGATCAAGCTCACTGGTGTAGACAGAGAGGTCATTGAAAAATGGCTCTATGTGATTGTAGGTCTGACTTTTCTTTCAGGGATTCTAGGAACGGGACATCACTACTACTATATCGGAACTCCCAAGTACTGGCTCTGGATCGGAGGGCTGTTCTCTGCACTGGAACCTCTCGCCTTTCTTGCAATGGCAGTATTTGCAGTCACAATGTACAGAAGAAGCGGAAGAAATCATCCGAACAAAATTTCACTCTACTGGACTGTGGGATGTGCCATCATGTCTTTTGTAGGCGCAGGCTTTTTAGGTTTTGCTCATACGCTTCCTCAGGTCAATCTCTGGACACACGGAACACTTGTTACCGCAATGCACGGACATCTCGCATTCTGGGGTGCCTACGCAATGATAGTTCTGGGAATCATCGCCTACGCCATGCCTCGGATGACTGGAAGAAAACTCTGGAACAGTCCTTCCGGAATATTCGCATTCTGGCTTTCAAACATCGGAATGATTGGAATGACAGGTGCATTTGCGGTAGCAGGAATTGCACAGGTATACCTGGAAAGAAAAATGGGACTGGATTTTCTCACAGTCCAGAAGGAAATTGAAGTGCATTTCCTCGGGCTTGTTCTGGCAGCTTCCCTTTTCACTCTGGGAATCATACTGTATATATATAATTTCATTAAATACGGACTTCCCAATGATGAAATGCTGAATGCAGACGATTCAGAGTTTTCCGCATCCTGATGGACATTCCATACTACAGTCCAGTCGGACATGAGACAGAAATCTTTGAGCACGCATACAGGAATCATCTTCCGCTCCTGCTGAAAGGTCCGACCGGAACTGGAAAGACAAGATTCATTTCTCATATGGCTGCAAAACTCGGTCAGAAACTCGTGACAGTGAGCTGTCATGAGGAGACTTCTGCGATTGATCTTCTGGGAAGGTATCTCATCAAGGGAACGGAAACAGTCTGGCAGGACGGGCCTCTGACTCATGCAGTGAGAGAAGGATATATTATCTATATAGACGAAATTGCAGAAGCAAGACCGGATACGATAGTGATTCTTCATTCACTGACTGATTCCAGAAGGGTACTTTTCAATGAGAGAACAAATGAAGAAATTCCCGCAAAGGACAGTTTTATGCTGACAGCCTCGTTCAATCCTGAGTATCAGGGAAGCTGGAAGGAACTGAAACCGTCCACAAGACAGAGATTTATTTCCATACAGTTTAATTATCCCAGACCGAAGGAGGAAACAGAGATCATTCTGCATGAATCCGGAGTGGAAAGAAAGACCGCAGAGAAACTTGTAGAACTTGCCGGAAAGGTGCGTTCCATGAAGGAGCTATCCCTCTCTGAGACAATCTCCACAAGGCTTCTGGTCGATGCTGCCAAACTCATCCGAAGCGGGCTTTCTCCGCGTCTCTCCTGTGAAACAGGAATCATTGAACCTCTGACTGATGACAGAGACACTGCTTCTGCACTCAAAGACATCATCAGTCTGTACATCTGATGGAAATCGGCGAAAAAATATTTCAGAAGACTGCAGATCTGATTGAAAGAATCAGAACTGCAGGACTCCGGAAAAACCGTATACCTCTGAATCTGGAAATGCATAAATCCAGTCTCACTGTTTTTGCCCGAATTCTCTCCGGGAAACCGGTCAATCTGCACAGAGCTGAGAACTTCGGAGGACTGAGCGGTCTGAAAATTTTTCTTCCTTCCGGAATTTATCTTTTCCCGAGTGAGGAACTGAACAGAATGTTCTATCAGTTCAGAATCTGTCTGCTTCTTCAGACAGGCAGAGACATGGGAAATGAATCCTTTACAGAATCGGAAGAAAAATTTGAGGCTTTCCTGGATTCATGGAAACTGAAAAATGCGAATGAATTCTTTGCCCTGATCCGGAAATACATATTCAATAATTATAATGACTATATAATAAATTATATTAAAAATATTAAAATTTCCGAGTCTGAAAACTCAGTACTGAAAAATCCAGTGGAAAACCTGCTTGCCGACTCAGAATCACCGGACCGAGACTCTACTGTGATTGACGGAAAGGCAGTTGAAAACATCAATTCCATCTCCTCTGAAAAAAAACCGGAGGACGACTATACACTGATGCATAATTTTGAAAAAATAGAAACGGCAGACGAGTTCAACGGAATGATGAGGGATATGGACGGAGAGGATGACCTGAAAAATCACTCAGAGGCACTGAAGGATCTGAATCTGAAGGATACAGTAAGATCCGATGAAAAGGCTCATTCCATATACAGAACGGATCTCACAATGAATTCCACTGTAGGGTTTGCGGGAGATTCCGAAAAAAGTAAAGGAATTTATTATTCGGAATGGGATTTTTCCAGAAAACAGTATAAGGAAAAGTTCTGTACAGTTTATCCAAGACATCCTGAAAAATCAGATCATAACTATGTCCTGAAAGCAGAATCCGATCTGAAAAATTCCTATGAAAAACTTGAAAAACTCTTTCATAAGCAGCTTCGTGAAAGGGAATCCCTGAAAAGACAGAAGTCCGGATCCGAAGTGGATCTGGATGCAGTTGTGGACAATTATACTTTTGCGAAGGCAGGATGCAGTGCAAGCGAGATGCTGTATGTGAACAGAAAACCTGCCAGGCTGGATCTGGCCCTTCTCATTCTGATCGACATCAGTCTTTCCACCGACTCCTATGTGCAGAATCAGAGGATCATTGATGTGGAAAAAAAATCGACTGCACTGTTTGCAAAACTTCTGGACAGATACAAAGTTCATTTTCAGATTGATGCATTTTCCTCCCGCACAAGAAACAACTGTGAATACATTCACATCAAGACATTTTCAGAAAAATGGAAATCCAGAAAACATTTCCTGGGAGGGATTTCTCCGGAAGGATATACCCGAATCGGACCTGCATTAAGACACAGTTATTCCATCATGGAAAATATCTCTTCCAAAAGAAGAGCAGTCATCCTTCTTTCCGACGGAAAGCCGAATGACTATGATCATTACGAAGGAAATTACGGGATACAGGATATCCGAAAAGCAGTCAAAAAAGCGGAAAAAGACGGAATCACCACGTATGCACTGACTGCGGACTCCTATGCAAAATTTTATCTCCCTCTGATGCTCGGAAAAGCCAATTATGAAATCCTTCATCACCCCGAAAAATTTTCAGAAGCAATGCTGAAATTTTTCCAGAGGCTGATCTGAGGATATAAAATATTTATATCGG
>DAORDI010000295.1:0-7084 GCA_035345895.1 Leptospiraceae bacterium | reverse complement strand
CGGAGTGATCGGGATGACAGGTCTTCTTCTGGATTCCGGCCTGAACGATGTACAGAGGGACTATGCAGAAACAATCAGAGTCTGCGGAGACTCACTTCTTATGATACTCAATGATATTCTCGATTTTTCTAAAATAGAATCGGGAAAACTTGAACTGGAAAAAAATCCGTTCAGCCTGCTGGAATGCATCGAGTCAGGAATCAGTCTTTTTGAGAAGCAGCTCCGGGAAAAATGCAATAAAGTTTCATTAACTTTTCATGCAGAATGCCCGGTCAGGATCATCGGAGACCAGGGAAGACTCCGGCAGATCATAGTCAATCTGATCGGGAACGCTGTAAAATTCACTTCGGACGGAACAATAAACATAGAAGTCAGCAGAGGAAACAGGATTGAGAGCAGTGAGAATAATATTTTTTATTATCAGTTCAGAATATCAGATACAGGAATAGGAATCCCGAAGGACAGGATGAAGAGACTGTTCAAGCCCTTCAGTCAGGCCGATGCCTCCTCTTCCAGAAAATTCGGAGGTACCGGCCTTGGACTTGCCATCAGCCGAAAACTCGCTCTGCTCATGGGAGGCGCAATGTGGGCAGAAAGTGCTCCTGGAAAAGGCTCAGATTTCTATTTTACATTTCAGGCAGAGAAGCAGGATCTGAGTGAAAACAGAGATATATTTAATGATAAAAAAGTACTGGTTCATGCTGCAGAGTCGTTCCGTTCAGAAATTTCAGAATTCCTGAAACTTTGGAACATACAGACACTCAGCACGAATAAAGAAAACTTCTTTGCCCTGGCAGAAAGCACCGACTTGATTTTTCTTGAATGCACAGAATTCGTTTCAGAATCGGAGGAAAACCGGAACAGGCTGAAGGCCCTGGTGAACTCCCGAAAAAAACCTTTCGTACTGATTTCTTCCGACCTCAGACACTGCAGCGCGATCGCTGAAGATATTTATTTTCTGCATACAATATCCCCTCCCCTTCGTCAGTCCAGGCTCTACGAACTTGTTCTCGGGATATTCAGCGGACACTTCATAATTTCTGAACAGAAAAACTTTTCAGTCCCTGAAAATTCAGGATGCCTGAGAATACTTCTCGCAGAGGACAATTCAGTGAATCAGAAGGTTGCAGTACAGATGCTGAACAAGCTGGGATACCGAGCAGATATTGCTGCAAACGGTCTGGAAGTCATTGAAGCGATGAAAGTATCCGTTTATGATGTAATTCTTATGGATGTGCAGATGCCTGAAATGGACGGAATTGAAGCTTCCAGGGTGATCAGGCAGCAGGGACACTTGGTAAGAATCATTGCACTGACGGCAAATGCAATGAAGGAAGACAGAGAAATGTGCTTTTCTGCAGGAATGAACGGATTTCTCGCCAAGCCCATTAAGATCAATGAACTGAAGGAAATCCTGGAAAAAATTCCTGTATAATCAGTTTTTTACTGTTTCATCCAGCTGTCTTCATATGCTGAACCGAATGAGCTGTGTCTTTTAAGATACTGTATAATGATATCCTTCATTTTTTTAAGTTTTTCCATATTTGATGCCGGAAAACTCTTCCTGATTTTCTTCTTTTTGAGGCTTTTGCCTGTTTTTTCCTTTCCGGCTGATTTGGAAGACTGGAAAACCTCAATTTCGGAGTCCAGAGACAGAATGAAGGATCTGTCCGATCTCTGTCTTGCAGGCTCAGGTATGAAACTGAGCAGATTGACCGCCTCATCATTTTTTTCTTCCGAACAGGAAGAACTGTGCCGGGCAGGGACAGACACAGTTATCACGGAAGAATTCTTTCCAAGTTCCGCTATATGATAAAATTCTTCATTATAAATACACTTTTTTTCAATTTTTCCCGAAGTGGAAAAAATGACGGTCGGTTTTCCGTAAAGAAATCCTGCAAATTTCAGTTCCGGATTTTTTTTCAGTGAATCAGGCAGTCTGAGCAGCCCTGAAAGGTTTTCAGCTTCCGTGCCTCTGATGAAAAGCAGAATGTTTTCTCTTGCGAGCGTTCCTTTGTCTGAACTGAAAACGGCCTTTCTGCAGAACATTCCTTCTTTTTTCTGAATGCACTGTGATGCAGGAACCGCATCCTCAGCACGCACATAGAATTTCTGATCTTCCTGAACGGATTCCAGAAAATACTCGCCGTTGTCCTGACTCAGAGGATCCTGAGATTTCATTTCGGGAACAACTCTCATAACGGAAAACTTCTTTCCGAACTTCAGCTTTCCTGCAGAGGGCGTTTCTCTCGAAGGATGAACATAGACCTCTGTCTCGGAAACAGTCATATAATGCTCCTGAATAAACTGAGAAATGTCCGATGAAGTGCTGAAGGATTCTTCCTGTTTTTCTGAAAGCTCAAATCTGGCATCTTCTGTTTTCAGAAATGCTGTTTTTTCAGCCAGATCTCTGTTTTTTACATCTGCACCTGCGCAGCCTATAAAAAAAATTAAAATGTATATACTGAGTATTCTCATTTTCCGCTCCATAAGTACTTTTCGTAAGGAGGATCAGTTTCCACAGTGGAAATATTTCCCAGGGCAGTATGCTTGAGTACAATTGCATGAATGATTCCAAGCGCAGTCACATAATAAGGACTGTTTCTGACCTTTTCCCCCATTGCTTCCAGCACAAGATCCTGAAGATCAAATTCTCCGGACTTCAGTCTTCTGATCACTCCCCTTTCCAGAAGAGTGAGTGTCTTATGAAGTGCCTTGGCTGCACGCTTTGGATCTTTCGGTTCATCACCGTGAGCAGGAAGAATTCTTTTCACAGGGATTTTTCCGATTCTTTCCAGGGATCTGAGATAATGTTCCAGGTTTCCGTCCAGTTCAGCATACACTGCAGAAATATTGTTCAGAATCAGATCCCCGGTGAAGTATATTCCTTCCCCCAGAATATAAGGACTCAGATGCCAGCTGTTGTGACCGGGAGTGTGCATAAAACCCAGAAGCCTTCCTCCAATGTCTATGACATCTCCTTCCACAAGTTCCACATCCATTTTCAGAATAGGATCCACCTTGACTGAACTTTCAAATGCCTTCTTCAGTCTGTTCCAGGGTGCTCCTGCCTTTTCTGTTTCCTTCTTTCTCTCCGCAGGATCAGGCATTGCCTTGTAGATCAGTCTGCTCATTGCCCTCTGAAATGTTTCCATATACTCCATATAGTTTCCTATTCTGGAGGCCATCCCTGCCATTCCGTAATGCTTCGCACTGCTGTAGGCACGGAGAGTCAGTGAACCGCTGATATGATCTATATGATTGTGAGTATAAAATACATGTCTGATCCGTGAAAAGCTCAAGCCGATCTTTCTCAGTGCCCTCTGAAGGATTCCCATATTCTGTATATATCCGGAATCAATCAGTGCAGGTTCGTCTGAACGTATGATGTAAATATTATTGGGTGCATAAAAAGGCTGAGGTATCACCGCCCTGTAAATCCTGTCTCCCACTTCCTCAATTGCAGCCTGTTCTTCATATCTGTGCAGTTTCATTTCAGCATGCGTCTCCTGCACCGACCATCAGTTCCTTCAGAGTTTTTCCGTCGAAGGAATGAACAGAGAATATATGAGAATCGAATCCTGAATTGCTGAACACAATATAAAATATGCTGTCCAGAGAATAAGCGGACACAGGATAGTACTGACCTCCGTAAGCAGCCATTTCATCAGTCTGCTCTTCACTGTGCTCGAAGAGGATTTTCTCAGGACTGTCGGATGACACAATATAGTATGTATATATTTTATCCTTCATAAAATCCTTCTGAACGGAGAATCTGGCGGATATGAATTTTTTCTTCAGAAAGGGATGTTCAAATTCCTGCACGGCGGAAGGGGTCAGGTTTTTGATTTTATCTGCGGATATTTTTTTCGAAAGAAGAATTTTAACAGCAGAAGCTTCCAGTTTCTTCAGCATTTTTTTTTCCTTTATTGCCCTGAAACCCGATGAGGAAATTTTTCCGGTTCCGTAATAGGCAAGCACTGATCCCTTTTCGGAGGAAAGAACTGAGTGCATCTGAGGATTTACTGTTCCCTTGAAACCGTTTATATTCTGGCATCCCCATTTCACAGGCTCTTTCAGAAGCATTACACCCGAACCCGATTCTGAGTAAAGGGATATTTTTTCCTTATCCTGTATTATTTTCTTGCCAAGGTAGGAATATTCCGGAAGAACATCCGATGAACCTTTCCATCCGCCGAGGTTCAGTCCAATGACACGGAGAACTGCAGTGTCCTTTTTATCAGAATTCTGAAGCACTCCGATCATTTCCGCCTTTTCTATCTGATCCAAAGGAATGCGGCTCAGAAATTCAGGGGAAGCAAATCCTTTTTTTCCGTCAGACGAAACAATGCTCACCCATTCCGAATCCTCACCGCCTGCCCTGACCTGAACTTTATCGCCCTTGTTCAGCTGAAACAGTATCTTTCCATCCACGGGTTTTTCCCGTACATTCAGTTTTCCTGAACCGATCACAACATATCTGGTCTCAGCCTGTATGGAAAAAGCAAGAATCAGACACAGTAAAAGTTTATATGCCATATCAGATAGGAAATTTTCCCCGACGTTTCATGCAAGTTTTTCTAAAATCTCACATTGCTGAATCAAGAAGCCAGTCATTCACCTGAACCGGAAGGTCTGACCTGCAGTACCCGCATTTCACTGAATCAGACTCAGGAAGCGGGGCTCCGCAGGAAGGACAGCCCAGTTCAGCAAAACCGAAACTGTCCTTTTCTGATGAAATGTTTCTGACCAGAACAAGATTGACTTCCTGATAAACACTTTCCGTTCCTTTCAGAAAGGAAGCACTCCATTGAATGAATACTCTGCTGAAAACCTTGCCGTCTTCCATTCTGCAGGACTGAAGCACTGCAGCACCGATGACCGGATCCGAAATATATTCGGGTTTTAAAAATCTTCTTTCCGCAAAGGATTCTGTACAGAATCTTTTCACGGGAAGAACATTTCCTTTCCGTCTCGCTTCAATCCATTTCCAGAACAGATGAGATGCTCTGTCCTCAATCAGCTGAATGCCTGTTTCCGGAATGAGTTTCTGAATTTCAGCAAAGCCGGGAAGAGTCCTGTCTTCCGACTTCCATTCCTCCTCCTGAGTGATTTCTGAAAGAACCCAGTCATATTCTCCTGAATTATAGATGGTTCCGCAGTAGGAGCATTTGTTCACGTCTGCAGAGTTCCCTGCAGAAGAACCGCATTTCGGACAGCTGTCGAAAAGAAGACCGGACTGTTTTTTTGTCTTTGCATTTTTTGCACGGATGAAAGACCAGATTTCCGTATAACTCTGAAGATCTGCTCTGCTCACAAGTCTTTCTCTTTCTTCCTGACTGAGAGAGGCAGATACATTCACGTCTCTCGCTTCGGCACTTAAGGCGACGTCAACTGTGAAGAGATTCTTTGAAGACTGCACAGATATGATTTTCAGATCCCTGATTTTCCAGTCCTTCATTACATTTACAGTTCCGTCTTCCTTCATAATCTCAAGCTGTGTTCTGAATCTCCCGAAAACTCCTGCAGAAACAATGCTTCTGGCCGGCTTCATATTTCCGGAGATCCAGGCAAGTGTAAGCTTCTCAAAAGTCCTTTTCACCTTTTCGAGGAATTCATTTTCGTCAAATTCAGGATCCAGAGATTTCAGCACAGCCTTCTGTTCATTCAGATCAGGATATCTGAGAGCGAGGTCCGCTTTCTGCCCTTCTGAGAACCTTCTGGACACAAAGAATTTTCGGACACCGAAGGAAAGGAAAGTCAGAAGGAGAAGAACTGCAGAGGAGACACCCAGCACAATGAATGTTCCATCCTCATTCCAGATTTTCATCCTGTTTGAAAGCGAAAGCCCGGAGATCTTCTCCGTCGGAACGGAAATTCGGACAAGAGCAGGGTCTTCTCCCAGATCCAGACCGTAACTGAAGATTACAGAATTCCCTGAAATTTCTTTCCTGACCGGACCGGTTTTTCTTTCTGCAGAAACCTCAAAATCAGATACATTCATACCATCTGCAAAATCGAGAACAATCCTTGTTTTTCTGACAGCATTTCTCTCAGTGTACGGAGCAGTGAATATATAATGATTTTTTCCTGATTCTGTATAGAAGTTTCCGTACAGTCTGTACCTGACTTCGTATTTTTTCAGAGACTCGGAAATATAGATATCCGTAAGGGATTTATAATAGGAAGAGGAATAATAACTCAGATCTTTCGGACTGTACTCCGCATCAAAAAAAGTCTGTTTCTGAAAATGCTTCGGAAGATTCAGCACAAGCGGCTCTTCCTCTGCCATCCTGTAAATGACTGAACCGGAAGAGTTCTTATTGGCCCTCTTCGCCTGAAAAGAATCAGTCACATAAAACACACCGTCTTTTCCGAGAAGAATCCTGATCTCAGACTCAGGAACAATAATATTTACCGATTCTGCATAGACTTCTTCAGGAATCAGAGAGCTGTCGACAGAGTCCTGCGGAACTGCAGTCTTCAGAAGCAGAGGACCGCTTAATGACGGCATATTCACTTCTAATGATAATTTATTCCCAACCCGCAGAACGCTCTTCCCTGCAGTCAGTGCAGGCTGCATAGTTCCTGAATCAATGATCTGAATCTCCCCGGTCTCGGAGCCGGATGGAAGTTCCACTTCTGCCTTGACTGCCTTCAGGAAAGAAGTTTTTCCCGACAGAGGACTCAGAGGGTAAAGAAGGTATGCCTGACCCTTCTCATTCCTGATATGTCCGTATGATTTTCTGGACAGAGAGACCTGTTCATTTTTCAGATTTACGGGACCGGTTCTTTTCAGAGCATAAAACTTGGAGACAAGGCCAGAACCTATTTTTTTAAAGTCACTGTGCTCATCTGACTTCTCAAGCTTCAGTTCCGTTCCCGTGAATGAACCGATGGAATACTTCAGATCCGTATCGGCAATTTTATCCGAAAGTTTTTTTTCCGTCTCAGTGGAAAAGGCTGAGTTTTCAAGAGTTCTGAAAACTATACCGGATTTTATTCCGGAGAGATCTAAAGTCATAGATTCCCTGATTTCAATTCCTGTGTCTCTGTTCAGTTTCATAGATACTCTGAACTGTCT
>DAORDI010000294.1:0-7089 GCA_035345895.1 Leptospiraceae bacterium | reverse complement strand
CAGGTGAAAGTGTGATTGAATCTTCTGCAGAGTCCATATCGGTGATGAATTCACCTTCTCCGTCAAAGGATTCTTCCTCTCCTGTTATATTGCCCAGTTCATCCGGCGAAAGTGTGATCGAATCTGATTCTTCCGCATCATCAACATCGAATTCTAAATCAGGCAGTTCTGCATCTTCTGAATCAAAAAAGGATTTTCCATACTCTTCCTCTTCATCAGAATAATCTTCTGATTCCAGAATGTGATCAAGCTCTGAATCTGAGAGTGATACATTTTCTTCTTCACCCAGATCATCGTCACCAAGACTCACTTCAGGGGAGGTTTCATACCCATCCACTTCCACTTCCAGATTGTCTTCATCAGGGGCAGAATAATCGACAAGCATCTCTTCTCCTGAATGAGCGATCGGAAGTTCCGGTTCTGCCGAGAGGATATGGTCAAGCTCTGAAGTGTCCAGAGTAATGTCAGAATCATCCCTGTCAGAAATCTGATCGGCAAAATGACGGTCTATGTTAGTATCAGAATCCACAAATGCGTACGGATCTTCCGATTCTATTTTTAAAAGTTCTTCTGTGGATAGAGAGATATCAGAATCCACGTCTGCATCAAATTTATCGAAAGTGGATTTTTGTCCAACTAATGGAGTGCTCAAAATGTCTTCCAGATCATCTTCGGAAAGATCATCCTTGTCTTCATTAATATATATGTCAGGAACCCGGGCTCCCAGAAGATGATCTTCGTCATCGGAATTGCCGACGGAACGGTCTACAATTTCATCCAGATGTGAATCTTCTTCGTCATCAAAATCCATCAGAAGCTCACCCGAATCGGAAAGACCCAGCTCCTCATTCAGTTCAGCAAGATCTTCCAAGGTAAAATCAAAATCAAGAAATTCTTCCAGCTCACTGCTGTCCTGAATGGGATTCAATCTGTTCCTTGCTTTCATCTCAGGCCCTGTTTTTTGCGAAATTTTCCCTTGATCAGTCATTTACTTCCCCATTCCAATCCTGACTATTTGGCCATCAAAAAGACTCGATTCCATCTGTATTTCTTTTGGATTCACTGAATCTGCGTTTCCAGACAATTCCAGAAGATCCTGAAGGTCAGCACCTGCCGGAATGTTATAAATGCCGGACTTGGAGACATTTCCCTGCAGAAATACAGTAACAGTTCCAGGCATATAAATCTTCTTCAGCAGATCGCGTCTGTCCTTAAAATAGACCCATGTTGCAACGCTAATACAAAGAGTCAAAACCACAACTAGTTTTTTCGTTTCCAAAAGAATGCCTCAGATTAATTTTCGGAAAGCCTGATCCAAAACTCAAGATTTTCAGATAAGTCATTTATTTTTGACAATTTTCGGTCAATGTAAAATGACTGCTTTCTTCCGCTTTCCGTTTTTTTCTTGCTCTGCAGCAGCCTTGGCTGTCTGCGAGAGAATCTTTTACTTTTTTGATGGATTTTTCAGGATTGTAATTATTCAGAATCCATAAATCATGAGCGAAAAACAAGGCAGGACACATTGAGAAAAATCAGACTTTTTTTTTCAGCAGCGGTTGCGGCAGCGGCGGCTTTAGGGTGCGGGGGCCCCTACGTTAAAATTCCGGACAGTGCAGAACTCGGCAAAGAATATTCAGCAGGCAGAGACGATGAGATCGCTAAAAGGACTCTTGAACTGACACTGAATTCTCTGAAAAAAAAGAAGGCAGACAGCCCGGATTCCAAAGTTCTCCGTGACGCTCATCCGAAACATCACGGATGCACTGAGGCCTCATTCACTGTAGAAAAGAACATCCCGGATGCACTGAAGCACGGAATATTTAAAAATCCTAAAACATACAGTGCATATATCCGTTTTTCCAACGGATCTCAGACTCCTCAGGCGGACAGCATCGGGGACATCAGAGGAATGGGAATCAAACTGATGGGCGTAGAGGGAGACAAGCTTCTCGAATCCGAAAAAAAAGAGAAGACCCAGGATTTTCTCATTATCAACCACCCTGTACTTCCGGTAGGAGATCCGGAGGAATATTTAAACCTGTTTGAAGCTGCATTTGCAGGAAAGGCAGGAAGTTATTTTTTCGGATGGAATCCGTTCGGATGGAAACTTGCAGGACTTGGAAAAGTCAGGGCGATCAGATCAAAAAAAATCTCATCTATGCTTGAAATCAGATACTGGAGCACTACTCCCTATCAGCTCGGTCAGAACGCAGTGAAGTATTCAGCAAAGTCCTGCGGAAATGAAATTACTTCGATTCCAGATAATCCGGGACCTGATTATCTTAAGGAGACTATGAAGTCTCATCTTTCCAAAAAAGAGGCCTGTTTTGATTTTATGGTGCAGGTGCAGAAAGATCCTGTCAAAATGCCCGTGGAAGATCCTGCAGTGGAATGGGATGAAGAGGTTTCTCCTTTCGTAAAGGTAGCTTCGATAAAAATTCCTGTCCAGGAATTCGACACTCCGGAAAAGATGAATTTCTGTGAGAATCTTTCCTTCACTCCATGGCATTCCCTGCCTGAGCACAGACCGATCGGGGGAATCAACAGGGTGAGAAAGACTGTATATGAAGGAATTTCCGAATACAGACACAGAGAAAACAAGGCTCCGAGGAAAGAACCTGTAAAATGAAAATACTGATCGTTGATGACAATAACAGATATGCAGAGAATCTGGAAAAATATTTTGCATTAAAAAATATTGAAACAATAAGAGCTTATCATGCAGAAGAAGGGTATCAGATTTTTCGTAAGGAAAGTTTTGATGCTGTCATCAGCGATATTACAATGGAGACTCAGGTATCGGGTCTCCTGTTTGTCAGAAGAATCTACAAGGAAGGCTACAAGGGCAAAATCATCATTGCAACTACCGGATTCGATTTTCCCGGCGTGATGACTCTGAGCAGATATATTCTTCCTCTCTATGCGGGCGTAGGCTGGATGGTTCCCAAGGTTCCCCTGAGAAAGGGAGAAGTCATATTCGTGAATACAACTGCAGGCAAAGGACAGCCTTTCTGAATTTCCGGAACCCTCCATTCTGGCACAGGAAATGAAAAATAAAAATTTTTATCTTGAATTCTCTGCAGCATTTCTGCAGATTTGAACAATGATATTTTCCTTTATAATGAGAAATTTTCAAATCAAATCATTCCTGTTTTCAGGAATTGTCTTTCTCTCTGCAGTCTCTGCCATGACGGGATGCAAAAAGGAGAATTTCAGTTTCAGTTCCGAATACGGCGACAAGGTCAAGTATGTATCCAATCTTAACGGAATAAAGCTCAAGGCAAAACCGGAAGAAAACTCGGAACAGGTAATTTTTGCTCCCTATGCATCTGAGGTCAAGGTTCTTGAACACAAAAGGGAAACTGAAAAATATGAGGGAAAGCAGGGATACTGGATACGTCTGGCATTCAGTGAAAAGGAAGGCTTGGCATTCAGCACTGATCTTTCCGATGAAAAACAGAAAACTGTTCTCGAGTTTCCAGGCGATTATCCCAGACACTGGATCATTGCACATTTTACTGACGGGAAATACAGACTGACCGAATGGTGCGGAAAATTTGAAGAAATCATTCTGGAAGAAAAATCCGGTGTGCTGAAATTCATTCATTACAAGATTGATTCCTCAGACGTGTATACAATCAAGGACAGACAGAATTCTGCTGCGGGAATTACCCTATTCGGAGAAGTCCAGGACAGTGCTCTTGGAACAGCGTCTTCCTTTGAGGTTCTTTTTAATTACGACAGAAGAACAGGCGTGGGTGAATGGCGTTTTTCCGACGGCGGAAGCTGGGATACTGTGGAAAAAAGTAAAATCGAAAATTATACCATACAGAAAATTACTGACTGCAGGTAAGTATGTATATAAAACTTTTTTTTCTGCTTATTCTCATTCCTTTTATCTACTGCAAGAAAGAAGATAAAAAGCTTTATATTAAGGAAAAAAGGGAAATGAAGATCAATCTCACCGATCAGTCATTCCTTCTGCCTGACGATAAACTTAAGACAGTACTGAAAGACAGGGAATGGACTGAAGTCACTCAGGATGAAGAGGCTTTTGTGACATTGAACTGCGGAACTCCTCCAAGAAAGGTTTTTTTTGACGGCAAATTCATTGTATGGAAAAAAGAAGAGTCTTCAGAGAAGTTTGAGATACTGGGCTACAAGCAGGAAAACGAAATCCTGATACTGAAGACAGGCAGAGAAAAAAGCGGAGAACTTTATCCTGTGAGTTATGCCTACGTCTCTGAATATGAAATATCAGACTGGACTTTTCACGATGAAACTTCTCAGTATGCATCGAAGGACAAAGAGAAAACTTTAAGCAGACAGAAAAAAGAAACTTGCAAGGAATGAGTGCAGTCTAAGGATTACTCCATCAGAGCTTAAACAATGACAGAAAAAATATATGGGTCGAAAGAACATTCCTACAATTCACTGAACAGACTGATTCTGCTTTTATCCTTCTTCATTTCAGGATGCAGTGCCTCCTCTTCTTCGGAATCTGCAAATGTCAATTCTGGAAGTGCTCCCTTTGATTATAAGTCAAAGTTCAGCAGCCAAATTTTTCAAGTTGGTCCGGCAGACAGAAACAGATTCTTTGACTGTGTGGAAAAGGAACCTGTGACGTATCCGATTCCATTCTGGGTCATCAATACTGAATTCAATTATTTCGGAAAGGCACTGCCGGGGCTTCAGTACGGTCTGATTGAAAAAGACAAATGGCCTATTCTGGTCGGTATGTACGGTCCTCCTGAATCAGTCAAAAAGCCGAAAGCAGTCATTGTAATGAGAGGCGATACAAGCGGGTACCATAAGTCCGCAGCAGCCAAACCTTATGTTTATTATATGCAGAAGTACGGAAAGAATGAAGTTATGTTCTTTCTCGATGAGTTCTATTATCTGAACAAAAACTCCAGGAACCTGGAATCATCACCGATCATGTCTCTCTGCCATAACAGGTACTATTGGTTCGGATATGTAGGAAGAGCCTGGCCCCCTCTCGAAAAAGGCGGGAACTGGGAGATACTGGATAAGTTTTTCCCGGAAGACCAGGAATATGATATCTTCTCCTACAGCAATGCTACATGGCCCAGAATGGAATTTATCCTGAGAGAAAATGCTCCAGGTTATACCCCTGTATTCAAAAAGATCAAAGACCCGAAAGCATTTCTTGCAGATTACATTCAGAATACAAGACAGAAAAGTCCGCGTACAAACAAGATCATGAAAATGCTCGACATTGACGGCAACTATCATTCGGGAAAGCCGATGTGGGATCTGCTCGCATATCTCCGTGAAACAGTGGACAAGGATCCTAACAAATACTACCATTCAGTAGTCAGAATCGACAAGGAAGATGCCTACCCTATTCAGGTAAAAATGGTGCAGGCACTGGATCTGCAGGGTGAAGAAGATGCAACAGGAATTGTGCGTTTCTCAAATGAAAGAAAAAATATTATCATAGATTTTATGACTACTCCCTGGGCTCCCCATTATATAAATATGGGGATTGATCTGAGAAGAGCAACCGTATTCAAGCAGAGGGATCCTTCGAGCATACGGAGGAAATGGCTGAATCATTATAATATGATCAGAAATGCAGTCGATATCTATGCGGCCGGAGGAAAGTGAGGGGATATGAAAGCAGAACATTTGCAGAGTACAGGAGTTCAGATCAGAGGATTCGGTCATTATTTTCCGGAGAAAATTCTCTCTGATAAGGAAATTGAAGACAGTCTCGAATTCAAGGATGTTCATCCTACAGAAAAAACTGTAATGGGTGATATCAATGTTCATCAGAGACACAGATCCTCTGAAAAGGAGACCTCAATTTATATGGCAGCTGAAGCAGGCCGGATGGCTTTGAAAGATTCGGGAATCAGTCCTGATTCAATCGATCTGCTGATTGTAGGAAACTGGACAGAAAGATGGCTTCTTCCCGATCTTGCAGTCACTGTTGCAGTCCAGCTTGGACTGAAAAATGCTCTGTCTTTTGATCTGGGGGGAGCATGTGCAGGATTCATTCACGGAGTCCACACTGCAATGATGTACCTTGGATCCGGAAAATACAAGCGTGCACTTATTATAGGTTCTGAGAGATTTTCCATCCGCACAAGACCCAGAAGCAGAGGAGAATTCATCACCGGTGATGCAGCCGGAGCGGTTGTGCTGGAACAGACAGACGACAGAAAATACGGAATCATAGACACTCATTTTCATTCTGACGGAAACCTTGCCTATCTCATCACCACACCGTTTCCAAACGGGTGGATCAAAAGTCATCCTGATCTTCCCAAAAATGCAATTGAAAAATCAGTGGAGGCAATCAACGGCCTTCTGGAAAGAAACAGTCTGAAGATTGAAGATATTGATTGGGTGGCACCGCATCCCGGAACAGATGTTGTTCTGAAAGGAGTGACCACCGGAGCAAAATTTCAGCCGGAACAGTATCTTGCAAATTTTCATTACAGAGGAAACACATCTTCCGCATCTGTTCCGATTGTCCTGTCTGAATTTTATCATTCAGGCAGACTGAAGAAAGGAGATCTGATTCTGGGAACCGGGGTAGGCGCAGGCTGGTACTGGGGCGGATTTCTTTTCAGACTCTGATATTCCAAATTATGCAAATATCAGGGTTCCTGCAAAGACCTGTCTCGACTCTCGCATCCGAAGGCTGAGGCAGGAAGCGAAAATCGCAGTCCGGTCAGTCTGACTGCACCTTCAAAAAGTCCCTTCTGCTCTTACAAGGAAAATTCAATGAAAAATAATTATAAATTAATTCTGCAGGGTTCTGCTTTATTCCTAATCGGTTCAGTCTCCCTCTTGGCAGACACTATTTCAGTCGGACCGAAGGAAAAACACAGAAAGATTGAAGATGCTTTAAACTCCGCCCGGGACGGGGATACAGTTCTTATTCAGGCAGGTACATACACAGAGTCTTTTACAGTTTCAAAAAAGCTGAAACTCATCGGGAAAGGATCAGTTCATATCACTGCTCCCAAGGCAATTCCGAATCAAAAAGCAATCATTGTATCACGTGCAGATCTGACTCTTGAGAACATCGAACTCTCCGGTGCAAGGGTGCCGGAC
>DAORDI010000293.1:0-7107 GCA_035345895.1 Leptospiraceae bacterium | reverse complement strand
TTTACCACCTTATTTTTTCAATTTTACTGTCCAAAAAATGGGGGAAACTATACTGATTCAGTCAGAATTTCTGCATTTTACTTATACAGGGTCAGTTTTCATCTCAGCATTTTTGACAGCCATTCGCGTGCTTCAGTTTCACGGTCAAAATTGCAGATGGTCAAACTGCCTATGATTTCTGCGCTTTCATGTGCCTTTTGTGAAGATATTCTTCCAAGTGCAGAACTTGGAAGGACAATTGCTATATGTGTAACACCTTCCTGACTTACTTTGGGAAACCATACTTCTCCAAGATATGCACGAGTCTGTTCATCGTGTACTGTGACGCGCTCAATGTTGATTAGACAGCCCTTTGCTTTTTGCATTTGTATAATCTCATAACCGTTTTCAAAGATTGGGAGGTATTCACTGAATGGTCCAAATTTGTGGAAATTTGCGTACAGTACTTTCAGTTCAGTATCATAGATCTGGTCAACATATTCGTTCTTAATTTCTTTCATTTTTATCGCATAGTATGAAGCTTAAGAAAAGTAAACAACTTTTTATTTTATTCGTATTCTATAATTTTTTATAATAATTGTTATTTTTTATATTCTGAATAAGAAGATGGTTTCTTTTTGTGAGAGAAGTTTTTCGATGATGGAAATCTCCAGTTAATATGTTTAATTATAATCCGTGTTGATTGTGATTCTATGTTTCATCATGAAATAAATTTTATCGTATGTCATGGTTTTATTTATAAACTGATTCCTGTTTAATATATTCTTGAAAAAAAAGGGCAATGAAAACTTAACGTACATTATACATTCTTGAGAAATGACTATGTGTGGCCGGAAATTATTGGGTTTAATTATGCTGTTCCATAATCTAATGAAAGAATATATTATATATTATTGAAAGATATACGGTGTTTGATGATTTCTTGCAGATGTCGGGAGGATTTTTATGACTATGAGGATGAAAATGACTGCATTGGTTGCAGTTGGGTTAATCGGTATTTTGGTGATTGCAGTCGTATCTCAGTTTCAGATGAACAGTGTTTATAGGAAAGCGAATTATGCAAATGAGAATACTGTACCCAGTCTGGCTTTGATTGCTGAATCAGGTTCCTTAGTTGAAATTATGCGAGTAACAACATGGCAATATTTTTCTCAGAAGGACCCTTTCAAGAGAAGGGCATTGGGAGAGAAAATAAGCGGACTGAGACTGAAGGTTGATGAAAGCCTGAAGAAATATGAAGGTTTTCTTTCCAATGCAAGGGATAAAGAACTTCTTTCTGAAGACAGGACGTTTCTTCTTGACTACGACCGGCTGAGGGAAAAAGTATTGCTGCTCTCGAATGCGGACCGAAATGAAGAAGCCCGTGATCTGCTGTTTGCGAATCAGGAAACGATGACAAAGATTTCCGATGCTTTTGGCAGACACCGTGAGTTCAATATTCAGCTGGCAGCTGCATCTGCTGCGGAAGCAGTTGAAATCAGGCAGAGTGCCATAATCTTTGCAGTAATTTTTGCAGTAATCATTCTTCTTGCTGTATCTGCAATCGGGTACATGATTGCAAAAAGTGTTCTTGCACAGCTTGGCGGGGATCCAAAGGACGTTTCTGAAATAGGGTGCAGGATCGCATCCGGAGATCTTACAGATAAATTTCTGCTTAAAGAAAATGATAATTACAGCATTTTATCATCATTAAAAAAAATCTCAGACAGCCTGAGGCATTTAGTCAGTGATACTGAGGAATTGACCAAAGGAGCTGCGGAGGGACAGCTTTCTGTCAGGGCAGATGCTTCAAAACACAGTGGAGATTTCAGGAAAATAGTAACAGGCATCAATGAGACTCTTGATGCAGTAGTCATTCCATTGAGCAAAGCCTCCGAATACGTAGAAAAGATATCTAAAGGCACAATTCCTTCCAGGCTGGAGGAAAATTATAAAGGCGATTTCCGCATCATTCAGGACAGTCTGAATATGTGCATTGATTCATTGAATGGTCTGATACTTTCGATGAATGATATGTCAAATCAGCATGAGCAAGGGGACATAGATGCAGTAATAGATTCAGAAAAATTTCAGGGTGCTTATCAGGATATGGCGAAGGGAATCAATAAGATGGTGTCTGATCATATCAGGGTAAAGAAGGCAGCAATGAATGTCTTCAGAGAATTCGGAGAAGGAAATTTTGAATCTGATATTGAGAAGCTTCCTGGAAAAAAAAGATTCATCAATGAAACAGTTGATCAGGTTAAAAACAGTTTGAAAGGACTGATTGCTGAGATAAATCGTGTTTCTTCCGAACATGAGAAAGGAGACATCGATATAGCCATTGATGCCGGCAGATTTCAGGGCGATTTTAAAAGTATGGCTGAAGGCATTAATGAGATGGTCGGTGCCCATATTGCAGTAAAGAAAAAAGCAATGAATGTATTTAAGGAATTCGGAGAAGGAAATTTTGAAGCCAGTATGGAAAGACTTCCCGGAAAAAAAGTATTTATTAATGATACAATTGATCAGGTCCGATCAAATCTGAAACTTGTCATTTCTGAAATTAATTCTCTTTCTATGTCAGCGATCGATGGTAAACTCTCAGAAAGAGCTGATATTTCAAAACACAATGGAGACTTCCGGAAAATTATTGGAGGGGTGAACCAGACACTGGAAGCAGTGATCAGGCCTGTTCAGGAGGCCTCTACAGTTCTTGCTGAGTTGGCAAACGGAAATCTGACGGAGACAGTCAAGGGTGATTACCGAGGCGATCATTCGATTATTAAAAATTCATTAAATAAAAGTATAGAAGCGTTCAGCGAGATTATTGCCAATCTGGCAGTGGCAGATGAAGAAACCAGATCCGGAATCAATACCATTTCGGAGTCAAGTCAGAGCCTGTCTCAAGGTTCAAGCGAGCAGGCGGCCTCCATAGAAGAGATTTCTTCTACAGTGACTGAACTTTCTGCTCAGGCTAAACAGGCTACTGTGAATATCCGACAGGCAAATGAACTGTCTTTCAGTTCACTGGAAAGCTCCAGACACGGCAGTGAGATGATGGAGAAGATGATGAATGCAATGCAGGAAATCAAGGATGCATCGGACAATATCTCCAAGATACTTGCATCCATTGATGAGATAGCATTCCAGACAAATCTGCTTGCGCTCAATGCAGCAGTTGAGGCTGCAAGAGCAGGCAGATACGGAAAGGGGTTTGCAGTCGTGGCAGAAGAAGTGAAGAGCCTGTCAGGCAGAAGTGCAAATGCAGCTAAGGAGACTGCAGGACTGATTCAGGAATCCATTCAGAAAGCGAACAAAGGAGTGGAAATTGCTTCAAAAACAGTCAAGGCACTTGATGAAATCAGTTCAAGTGTAAAAAATGTTACCAGTCTGATTAGTGAGGTATCCAAGGCATCAGAAGAACAGATGACTGCTCTGTCAGAGGTGGAAAAAAGTATTCAGCAGATAGAGCAGGTGATACAGAATAATGCATTCAGTTCTGAAGAGACTGCCTCCGCAACGCTTCAGCTTTCGGATCAGGCGGAAAACATCAGCCGGGCAATCGGAAGATTTCAGATTCCTTCTGCACTGCTTGAACAGAAAAGGAGTAAGAGTTCCGAGTTCAAGACAGGAGGCAGACAGAAATCTCCAAACAGAAATCATTCCGGCAGCAGTCCTGTTAAAAAAAACTCACATATCATATCGCTAGGAGAAGCTCTATAGTTGATGAATGAGACGAAGTGCTGCATAAAAGGAATAAAGTTTAACTGAGGGGCAAATGGTAAAAAACAGCTTCATTGATAATGAATACGATGATGAGGAAGAGGATACTCTGCAGGATATGTATCTGATTTTCTGCTGTGCCGACAGGCATTATTCAGTAGAAGTCCGTTATGTTTCTGAAATTGTTGCTCTTCAGACGGTCACTGAAATTCCTGATATGCCTTCTTATTTCAAGGGAGTGATCAATCTTCGCGGTAAGATCCTTCCTGTATTGGATATGAGACTCCGTTTAGGATATTCTGAAATGCAATATCATGAAAGAACATGCTGTATTGTTTCTGACAAGTTCGGTATGATTGTGGATTCTGTGACTGAGGTTGCAAGAATCCCTGCTTCAGAAATTACGGGAGCACCGAATATAGGAGAGGGCGTTTCTCATCAGTATGTCAGCGGTGTTTCCAGGTCTGCGGAAGAGCTCAGAATTATACTGAATATAAAATCTCTTTTGGATCCGTCCGAAGGGCAGGACGAGCTTATGTCTGCTTTGAACAAGACAGTACAGTAACTGTGGATTCATCTTTTAAAGAGTTCCTGTTTTCCTCTTACGAAGATCTGAAGCATATGGAAGACTGTATTGTCTCCATTGAAGAAATTCTCAACTCTGAGGGTCTGCCTGATCCTGAATTGGTGAATGTTCTTTTCAGGCATATGTACGGTATAAAGCATT
Source organism: Leptospiraceae bacterium (assembly GCA_035345895.1). Lineage (GTDB taxonomy): Bacteria > Spirochaetota > Leptospiria > Leptospirales > Leptospiraceae > DAORDI01. The sequence continues at coordinate 2,675 of DAORDI010000293.1, read as the reverse complement.
CAGCAGATTGAGCAGGTGATACAGAATAATGCATTCAGTTCAGAAGAGACTGCATCTGCAAGTATGGAGCTTTCAGAACAGGCAGGAGGAATCGACAGGATGGTGAAACGTTTCAAAATTTCCGAACTTCCTGTTCATATCATCAAAACGGAAAGGAATGAATCAAGAAACACTGTTCTGCATCGGTCAGAATCCGGAAGAGTTTTACTGAAGAAGAAAACACCTTCTGAGGTTATATCACTGTGAGCAAATAAATGGAAAACTGATTTGATTAATAAGAGAAATCCCCTAGCTGTGTTGACTATATTTCTTAAAAAAGAACTTTTTTTAGTTTGCAAACTGAAAATTCATCTGGAAATCATTTTTACAGTATGCGGACTTTGAAAGGGATATGAATGGAGAATGTTTCTCAAATTCTCCTTCGTGCAGTCAAATTCTGACCTCAAAATATAAAGGCAGGAAAAAATAATGAAGATTAGGGACAAGCTGTTTATTGCATTTGCCGGTGTCATAGCTGTCATGACAGTATGTTTTGTATATATTTTTATACAATTCGGTTCAATCAGGAAATCACTGGACGGCATCACTCATGACCGCACTCCGAAGGTAATTACCAGTTACGAACTTCTACGACACTACAATCAGGTCGCCAGATCAGTCAGGAACCTCCTGATTCTGGACAGTCCGGAGGAACTTGCCAAGGAAATGCAGACAATAACTGAACTTATGGATATCGAAATTCCAAAGCAGATAGAGTATTTCAGAACAAGATCAAACACGGAAAAAGGAAAGGAGCTTGTCGAAGTTCTGGCAGAAAAGAAAGCACTGATGTCCATACAGGTCAACCTGTTTCTGGATCTGATCAGAAAGGGCAAAAAGGATGAAGCAAGGCTTGTCCTTCTGTCGAAAGCGCCAAACTCAATGGGACAGCTTGCATTTACAAAAAATATAGGAAATTATGCCGATTATCAGAGATCTCTTCTGAAAGACCAGTCGGACAATATTTACAGTGTTCTGGAAAATTCATACATTGTCTTCACCTCATCATTCGTATGTGCACTTTTTTTCAGTCTGTTTATTGCATATTTCCTGATTAAAAATATTACTCAGCCGATGAGAAGGATGACTTCTGCAGTGGATACTCTCGGATCCGGGAATCTGAATGTTGATTTTGAAGATGCCGACCGGAAAGACGAGCTTGGTCAGCTGAGCCGGTCATTTCAGGCAATGACAAAAAAACTTCAGATGCTGATTGCTGAAGTAGGCAGATTCAATAATTCGGCTTCTGTGGGTGATTTCTCTTATAATTCGGACGAATCGAAATACTTTGGAGATTTTTCTGCAATCAAAATCGGCAGTGACAGGCTGAAGGAGAATCTGATCAATCTGATCAATTCCATGAATGAAATGTCGGACCAGCATACCCGGGGGGACATTGATGTAAAGATTGATTCAGGTAAATTCCAGGGCTCTTTTCGGGAAATGGCTGAAAAAATAAATACTATGGTTTTCGATCATATAAAAGTAAAAAAATCAGCTGTCGGTGTATTCAGGGAGTTTGGAGAAGGCAACTTTGAAGCGAACATGGAAATACTTCCTGGAAAAAAAAGATTCATCAATGAGACAATCGATCAGGTCAGATCCAATCTGAAACTTGTCATTTCTGAAATCAATTCTCTCTCTGCGTCTGCAATTGAAGGCAAACTTTCAGTAAGAGCAGATGTTTCCAGTCATAAGGGGGATTTCAGAAAAATCATTGAAGGAGTCAATCAGACGCTGGATTCAGTGATCAAGCCTGTTCAGGAAGCTTCCTCGGTTCTCGCTGAACTTGCCGAAGGAAATCTTACTGAAACAGTCAAGGGTGATTACAAGGGAGATCATGCAATCATTAAAAATGCATTAAATAAAAGCATAGAATCATTCAGCGAGATTCTGGCTGATCTTGCGGCTGCTGCTGAGGAAACAAGATCCGGTGTAAATACAATTACTGATTCCAATCAGGCCCTTTCTCAGGGTTCAAGTGAGCAGGCGGCCTCCATAGAAGAGATTTCTTCTACAGTGACTGAACTTTCTGCACAGGCAAAGCAGGCGACTGTCAGCGTAAGGCAGGCAAATGAAATATCATTCAATTCACTGGAAAGCTCCAAACACGGAAGTGAGATGATGGAGAAGATGATGAATGCAATGCAGGAAATTAAGGATGCATCAGACAATATCTCCAAGATACTTGCTTCCATTGATGAGATTGCATTCCAGACAAATCTGCTTGCACTGAATGCAGCAGTGGAAGCAGCCAGAGCCGGCAGATATGGAAAAGGGTTTGCTGTTGTGGCAGAGGAAGTGAAGAGTCTGTCGGGAAGAAGTGCTAATGCAGCCAAGGAGACTGCTGTACTGATTCAGGAATCGATTCAGAAAGCAAACAAGGGTGTCGAAATTGCATCCAGAACTGTCAAGGCACTCGATGAGATCAGTTCGAGCGTGAAAAATGTTACCGGTCTGATGACTGAAGTATCCAAGGCTTCCGAGGAACAGATGATTGCGCTTTCAGAAGTGGAAAAAAGCATTCAGCAGATTGAGCAGGTAATACAGAATAATGCATTCAGTTCGGAAGAGACAGCATCGGCAAGTCTTCAGCTTTCTGAACAGGCGGAAAATATCAGCAAGGCAATCAGAAG
>DAORDI010000292.1:0-7149 GCA_035345895.1 Leptospiraceae bacterium | reverse complement strand
AATTTCAAATTTAGATAAATATTTTCCTGTACAGATACAAAACTTTTCAAGTCAGCACACAAATATGAAAACGGGAGAGTTTAGATTCGATTTTAAATGGAACTCATTTTTACAAAGAGACACAAATGATTTTAAAATTCAGAAACATATTCATTGCGACACAGCACATATGCAATTCAGACTGCTGCGGTCAGTTGGCGTGTTTTCTCATCTTCACTGAAATGATAATTCCGACTGCCATCATCGACATAATTAAGTGAGATCCCCCATAACTCATAAACGAAAGGGGAAGACCTGTGACAGGCATCAGTCCAAGTACGATACCTAAATTGATCAGCATATGAAAGAATATTAAAGCAACGACACCGGCGGCAAGAAGGGAGCCAAACCTGTCCTTGCTCTCAAAACTGATCTGCAGACCTCGCAGAGGTATCGCCAAAATAAAGAAAAGCAGGATGACTGAGCCGAAAAAGCCTGTCTGTTCTGCCCAGGATGCAAATATAAAGTCGGTTCCGCTCTCAGGCACATGAGGTGTTTTTCCCTCTGTCATTTCAGCGTTCATCAGTCCCTTACCGAGAATTCTGCCGGATCCGATTGCCGGCTTGGAAGCCAGAAGCTGATATCCTGCACCCTGCCGGAATTTCTCCGGATTGATGAAAGCAGTAAAACGTCCTACCTGGTTTTCAGAAAACGGAGCCACTCTGTTTAAGGTTACGGCTGCGAGAATACTCAGACCCACCATTCCCAGCGGAATATAATATCTCCTGAACTGCATGGAACCTCTGGCATATCTGAGCATAATCAGCACAAAACTGACGATCAGAAATACTAGGGCAAGTCCAATCATGAAATCATCATTACTGAATGTTTTGAACAGAAATCCAGTATTGTCTTCAATCACCTGCTCGGAAGCCTCATTGAGCACCTTCATGCTTTTAGGAGAAAGATTCACCGCCTTTTCCCCGATCTTGACTTCCTTGCCCCGCATCAGCATCCAGACTTTACCTTTCATCTGATTGACAATGTTGGCCAGTTCCGCCTTTTCAATTTTTGCAAGATACTCCACCAAAGGCTCTACAAGGGAAATTTTCGTATACTCTATATACAGCGGAATTACGAGAGAAACCCCACCCAGAATAATAAGTGAACTGATATGCATCATATCTGCACCGCCCAGATACAGCATGGCGAGAAGAATTGGAAGAAATGACATTGCAGTTCCGAAGTCAGGCTGCTTTGCAATCAGACCCATGGGAATAATGACAATGATGAAAGGGATCAGAAGCACCGAAATGTTTCTCATCTCCCTTTCCTTGATGACAAGATACTGCCCAAGCAGAATCACTGTGGAAAGTTTCGCAAACTCGCTCGTCTGTATGCTGAACGGTCCAAGCTTCAGCCAGGACCTGGCTCCCCTTCCTGACGGGAGATATCCGATTCCAGGAATCAGCGTCAGTCCAAGAAGAACAATGGCAACAAGATAAATAAGAAGTGCATACGATCCCAAAAGCTGGTAATTGATTCTAGTCATAAACAGAAGTCCGACGAACCCTATACCGGCATATAATAACTGTTTGTACCATCTGCCCGGAGCACCCTCGGCAATATTGACTTCCTGTGCATACAGAGTGACTACTCCGCAGAGAATGACAATCATCACGCAGAAAATCAGGAACCAGTCCAGCGTTCTTTCTATAAATCTTCTGTCCTTCACTGAATTGTATCCTCGTCTGAGCCTGTATCGTCTGTTTCCTCTTCAGGAAGATTGGTTTCATTCGGGAGAGGAATCTCTTCACTCATTCTGCCGCCGTCGGTCTTTCCGTCCTTTTTCACAAAGGTTCCAGGCGGGAACGCTGCCTTGAATACATCTCTTGCGATAGGACCTGCCCCGATCGATCCACCCACTCCGTATTCCACAAACACTGTCACTAAGACCTGTTCTGAAACGGGGGCATTGTAGGGAGCATAACCGATAAACCACGCGTGGTTGGAACTGGACTGTCCTCTTCTTCTTGTCTGTGCAGTACCTGTCTTGCCTGCAATTTCCGGAACGTCAGGCTGATTCAAAACTCTGGAGGCAGTACCTGTCTTTCCTACAAGCCTCAGACCTTCTCTGATTGCTTCGATTGTAGAAGCCTTCAGAGGGATGTCCCGGATGACCTTAGGAACTGTCTTGTAGATCAGACTGTTGTCCCAGGGATTTCTGATCTCACTGACCAGATGGGGCTGATGCACTTTCCCGTTATTGGCAATCGCCATATAAAATAATGCCATTCCTATCGGAGTGGAGGAAATGAATCCCTGACCGATGGAAAGATTGATTGTATCTCCGTCATACCATTTCTGCCCGTATGATCTTTTCTTCCATTCATTGCTTGGAACAAAACCTTCGATCTCACTAGGGAGATCTATATTGGACTTTTTGTCCAGACCGAACAGACGGGAATAATAGATGATCGCTTCAGATCCAAGTTTATGACCCAGATTGTAAAAATACACTGAACAGGATTTCTCCAGGGCGTGAGGAAGATCGTTTGTTCCATGACCTTTTTTATCCCAGCACATAAATTCCTGATCAGGCACACTGGCAAGAGAAGAAGGAAGATAATATCTTCCGTTGCAGTGAAATGTCTGGGATGCAGAATAACGAATCTTATGTTCGCTTTCCAGTGCGGCAAGTCCCACCAGTGTTTTGTATGTGGAAGCCGGAGGAAACTTGGACATGATTGCCTTGTTCAGAAATCCGCCGTTCTTGTTTACCTTTTTAAGATGAGCCTGTCTTGTCTGAGAATTCTTTCCTGATACAATATTCGGATCATAACTTGGATTGGATGCCATTGCCAGAATTTCACCCGTTGCCACTTTCATTGCAATGACTGTTCCGCGAAATCCGTTCAGTGCATTGAATGCTGCCTTCTGAACATCCTTGTCAATTGTAAGAATAACATTGTTGCCCATCTGGGCATGACTGATGATATTTTCTTCTTCTATGTTTCCTTCAGAGTTTCTTTTCTGATATCTGTTTCCGTCCACTCCTCTCAGATACTTGTCATACTGAAGCTCAAGACCGGTTTTCCCGATCAGCTGATAGGATTTGATTTCCGGATTTTTCAGATCATTTGTATTCGGAAGTCCCACATACCCGGTGACATGCGCAAGTGCAGGCCCCATTGTATAGATTCTTTTCGGAGTCGGCACGAACACAACGTATCTGCCGATATTGTCAAACTGAGTAATTCTTTCAATCTGAGCATTCGTAATTCCCTGAAGAAGGACTATGGGAGTTTTGGATTTGATCTTTTTTGTGAATTTAGGCTCAGTCAGTTCATTTTCAAAATAGATTTTGGGAATGGAAAGTGCAGTATAAAAATTAGTCACGAATCCTTTGATTTTTTCAGGATTGTTCTTGAACAGATTTGTATTTACAATCACATCCAGCGAGGCAGAGTTCTGTATCAGCGCAAACGATCTTTCAGGAGATCTGAAATTTCTGTCATACACCTGTCCTCTCGAAGCAGGCAGAACCTCACTCTTATGAACAAATCTCTCTGCCTTCAGAGTATTCTCGCTTCCGTTGACAACCTGAAGATTAAAAAGCTGAAATATGAATACTGCAAGCGCAGTCACGATCATTGCAGAAAAGACATAAAGCCTGAACTGAAAGGCTGCTTCAAGTTTGTATTCAATGGATGAGGAGCTTTTTTCCATTATCGGGCCCCCTCCTCCTGATCCAGTCTGTAAGCCCAGGTAAGAGCAAAAAATGTGACAGGGGCCAGAACAGCATTGTAAATAGAACAGATCATATAGGAATAGTTCTGATTGGAGTAAAAGAAGCTCGCAAACACAAAATACGTGACAAGCCTCATCAGGAAAGTCATTACAAAAGCATACACTGTAATGGAAACATAATTTTCATTATATATGCTTCTTCCGAATTTTCCCAGAAGATAACCCAGAAGTGAAAAGCTGAAAGCATGAACCCCGATTTTATAATAGATCTTTCCGCCGATCCCCTGCTCGCCCCCGAGACCTGCATCGGAAAGAAGTCCTCCTATGAAACCGATCCAGAGACCTGACATTTCCCCTCTCCTCAGAGCAAAGAATATCACAAACAGTGCCATAAAATCAGGTTTGATTTCCGGCCCAAAGTCGAACAGATTGGATCCGTTCAATATATGAGCGAGAACAATTCCCAGAAGGATCATAAATTTTTCAAGGATCATTGCTGAAGTTTCCTTTCCAGTTCTTCCACATCAGCATTCAGATCCAATGTCGGTTTTTTTACAGGAGGCTTCTGATTCGTTTTCTTTTCATCCTTCTGCTTAGGTGTTTCCTTTGCAGGAGGTCCCGGTTTTTCATCCTTGTCCCCGGGGAAATTAATGATACCATAGTATGGATTCTCAATAGCCACATTCTTTTCTTCCGGCCATTCTTCCACCCACTTGTCCGGAAGTTTCAGAACAACGGATACATACTGCATATCTTCGAATCTCACATAAGGCTTGATATATGCTGTCTTGAAGGAACCTGTTCTGGGTCCTTCCTCTACAATATACCCTACAGGAATATTTGCAGGAAACAGTCCTCCTCCTGAAGAAGAAAGAACCATTTTTCCCTGAATACCGATCGTATTTTCTTCTGTATTCTGCTCCGGATTAAAAGGCCCTTCCGGTTTCATCGTCTTCGGTGTGATAATGATACTGCTGTCCAGATAATTCAGAATTGCCATTGTGCCCTTTCCTGAATTTCCCGAAAGTGAAGCCCAAAGATTCGTGTCCTTGATCTGAACACCCATATTGAAATTGGAATTGATGAGAGGTTGAACTACTGAGGTAGTGCTTCCAGTGGAAATGACTTTTCCGACTAGAGCCATCACGACCTCACCTGTCTCATTTGTTGCCCTTGCAACGACCGGCATATAAGGACGGATATTGTCATTCTGCCCCTTGTCTATGATGATGGTTCTGTAAATGGAATTCAATCTGACAGAAAGCACTTCTGCCTTGAGTGTTGTGTAGGAGCTCTTAGGTTTGAACCCGAGTTCTTTCCTGAGACTTAAGTTTTCTGCCTTCAGAGCTTCCATATCCTGAGGAAGATTTCTATATTCTTCAATCAGTTTCTGAAAAGAGTCTCTTTCCTTGCGGAGGGATTCATAAGTCTGGAGCCTGGTAAAAATTCCTTTGAAAAAACCTCCAAAGGAATCTACATAGGAGGAAACAGAGTCGGTGACTTTCTGAGAACTGGCCACCGCTTTGACAGCCAGATTCCCGTTCCAGATCAGAGAAAGAATGGAAAATCCCAGACAAAAAAGAAGGGAGATTAACTCCTTAAATTGTTGGAACCGATCCCATAACATTCAGAATTATTTAATACCGCGTTTGATGTATTTCAGCTCGTCCAGGTACTTACCAGTTCCTAGAACCACACAAGTCAAAGGGTTTTCTGCACGGAATACAGGAACTCCTACTTCACGGGAAATATATGTTTCCAGTCCGCGGAGGAGACAGCCGCCCCCAGTGAGCACGATTCCTCTCTCTACGATATCTGCAGAAAGTTCAGGAGGAGTTTTTTCAAGAACTCGCTTGATCCCGTCCAGCATCTGGTCAGTCGGCTCTTTGAGTGCCTTTCTGATTTCAGTGCTTTCCAGTTCGAGTGTTCTAGGAAGTCCGGAAATTGCATCCCTTCCTTTCACTTCCATTGTATCCACTCTCTTGTCCATATAAGCGTTTCCAATGGTAAGTTTGATGTCTTCCGCTGTCCTGTCCCCGATCACCAAGTTGTACTGGTTTCTCAGATGTTTTACAATCGCCTCATCAAACTCGTCCCCGCCTGTACGGATGGATTCTGCAATCACCATACCGCCGAGAGAAATCACTGCAATTTCAGTAGTTCCTCCCCCGATATCCACGATCATATTTCCTGCAGGCTCATGGATAGGAATATTTGCACCAATTGCAGCGGCAAGAGCTTCTTCTATCAGGAAAATCTCTCTAGCACCTGCCTGTTCTGCAGATTCCCTCACCGCACGGCGCTCCACTTCAGTAATCCCTGAAGGAACTCCAATGACGATTCTGGGTTTTACAAAGGTTGTTCTATTGTGAACCTTTGCAATAAAATAGCGGATCATTTTTTCAACAGTTTCGAAGTCTGCAATCACCCCGTCTTTCATTGGACGGATGGCTACGATATCGCCTGGGGTTCTTCCCAGCATTCTCTTGGCTTCCTGACCTACTGCTAACACCCTGCCTGTAGACGCCTGTACAGCAACCACCGAAGGCTCAGAAAGAACAATTCCCTGACCCTTTACGTGAACTAATGTATTGGCTGTCCCAAGGTCAATGCCCATATCATTCGAAAAGAATGCGTATAAATTATCAAAAATCATAAACCAGACCCGAAATACTACGATTATGAGCTTTTTTTATTTGAAAAAAGCATCTAAAAATATAGATTTTTAAGCATAAGCGGCGGGTCAAGGTTTTTATAAAAAAAAGATCTAAAGTACAATTTCAGAAGAATTTTTTTGAGGCTTCAGTACAACGCGGAGGGGACAGCACATTTTATCGGAGCCGAACGAAATCGTCCAGAATTCCGTCCGCATAAGATCTAAAAATTTATTTCTTCTCAGACAAGAATTTTTTGAATAATTTCGATGACGTTTTTTGTAGAGAAGGGCTTTGTAATAAAATGACTGACTCCCAGCTTGGCGGCGTCTTCCTTATCGGAATCCTGACCCTTGGCAGAAAGAAAAATGATCGGGATATGAGAGATTTCGCTGTTTGCCTTGATTTTTTTAGTGGAATCAAATCCAGAAAGGACAGGCATCATAATGTCCATTATGATGAGATCCGGTCTGACCTCGAGCGCTTTCAGATAACCCTGCTCTCCATTGAAAGCCACCTCAGTCTTATAGCCGGATTTTACAAGAATATCGTTCAATATTTTGGATATCTGAGGCTGATCATCTACAATTAGAATTTTTTTCATAGTATTGAATCTGCCTGCGCAGGAAAACCGGACTGTCCGTTTTCAATCTTCCGCAAAAAAGTCAGTTCCTTCGACAAAAGTCTCAAACCGACTGACAGAATTTATTTACTCACCTTACGCAAAAGAGAGTAAAGTATAAAAGAAATCAGTACGATGCTAAAA
>DAORDI010000291.1:0-7151 GCA_035345895.1 Leptospiraceae bacterium | reverse complement strand
ATTATAAGAATTCCTGCAGATATAAAGAGGAAGAATTTTCAAAATTTTTCTTTACAGTCATCCTCATTTTGTCCTGATCTTCGTTATACTTGTACATATGGAACTGATGCAGTACAGACTGCCTCATTCTGAAGATGCAAGTAAGAAAAAAGGGAGAAGTTTATGATTAAGAATTACCTGTGTAAGTTTAATTTCAATTCCAGATTTTTTGAAACTCATTTCTACAGACAGATCAGGGCTATGGATGAAAAAGAAGCACTGATTGACATAGTATCCTTTTTTCTGAATGCGCCCGTACTGAATGCAATCCAGTTCCTGGATAAAAATCTTGGATTCGGATGGACACCTGAAAATTTCTGGAATGAGATGGAGCTGACATTTCATTCAGATGATGAATCAGAATCCTACAGACTTCTGTATGTAAAGGAACTTGGATTCGATCTGGATGGGATCTTTGTAGGAAACGAGTCCTCAGCAAATCTTTTTTCCTTCAAAAAAATGTAACTGCTCTTCGAAAAATAGGGAGCCGCTCAGCAGAACATCTGTTTCCAGTCTGTGTTCGGCTCCTCTTTCAGAACCGGTCTGCGGTGTTCAGCGGCTGCATTTATAAGTTCGACTATGGATTCAAATTCTTCCATCTTTTTATTTTCTCCAAAAATATCATCCGCTGTCGGATGAAGCCAATCAGTGACAGAGTACATATGTTCCATTGTTTCCGGAATTTCAAATGCTTTTCGGATTTCCCTTATGTCTGGAAACAGTTTTTCAACAGGCACAGTCTCTGCAATTTTGAAAAGAAGAATAGCTTCATCAGGGGGTTTATCCCCGGAACTGCCGGAACGAGATTCACAAAACTCAATAAATTCAGTTTCCAGAGAGATCGGAAACACTTCATCATTCAGTTCTAAATTATATATCATATCTCTTTCTAACTTGAATCCATCCATCGCAGCCCGTATCGAATTTTCTATATTCGGCATTCTTCTTGAAATACTGAATGTTGCAAAACCTTTTGCGCAGTCCCAAATTTCACCTGTCCCGGAATTATATTCAATAGATTCAAATATAAGTGCCATACCTTCTTCAGAATGAAAAGCTGAAACTCTCATCTTGCCTGCAGCACTGTGATATGTGGAATAGTCATCCCAGTAGGGAAATTCAAAATGTTCAATTCCGTCATTCAGTTCTGAGATCATTTTATCTGCAATTTCCTGTTTTGAAGAATATATACTAGGATATAATTTCATTATAAAGTTCTTAGACGAGGAGGAAAGAATTCTGGAAGGAATTTTCTGAAAATATGATGGAACCAGGAGATTCGGATTTTCAGTCAAATCGAGATATTCAAGACTCATTACCTGTTCTTCTGAAAATGGCAGATCCTTCAGATTTTCATTCCACGCAAAACGCAGTTTTTTCAGTGATTTCAGCTGAGACAGAGAAGCAGGGAGTTTTTCAAAATGAGAATATATCATTTCAATATCTTCCAGATTTTGGCACTGCCCTAACTCTTCAGGCAGATGCTTCCACATAGGATTATCATTAAAATATATTTGCTCTAAAGAAGATTTTCCTATAGAACCGGAAATACCTTTTAAATTGGGATTTCTCGATATCTGAAGATCATTCAGGTTCCGGAATTTTCCGAAATCCAGTTCAATGAACTCAGCCTGAGTATCCAGAATTTTCAAAGTCTTTAAATGAATCAGATACTCAATTTCTTTAGGCAGCTCCGAGGATTTCAAAGAGGAAAGAACAAGTATTTCCAGGGAGTTGAGTTTTCCAATCGACGTGGGCAGTGAAGCAGTCTGGATCTGAAGCTCTTTCAGCGAATTCAGATAACCGATTTCTTCCGGAACAAATTTCAGATCACAGAAAAGAAGATTGAGTTTTTCCAGTCTTTTGAGTTTTCCGAGAGAGGCGGGAAGATCTCTCAGCCTGCTGTTTGCAGAAAGATCAGCCGTTTTGAGATTCTGAAGATTTCCAAATGAGTCCGGTAAATTTTCTATATTCGTATGATTAATGAATAATGACTCCAGTGAAATCAGATTTCCGATCTGAGAAGGCAGTGAATTCAGATTTTTTCCTGTCAAATTCAGTTTCACCAAATCTGTCAGGCTTCCGATAGAGTCAGGGAGACGGTCAGTCCATACAGAAAGAGAAGTCAGTCCCTTCAAATTTCCGATTTCTTCCGGGATATATTCTAATGATGTTCCCCAGAGACTGATTTTCTTCAAATGCAGCATCGAAAATAAAAAAAGAGGGAGAATTTTCAGTTGAGTTCCGGAAAGATCAAGCACCTCCAGTTTCTTCAGTTCCTGCATACTTTCAGGAAGAGCGGTAACAGGATTTCCCATAAGATAAAGTTTCTTAAGATTTTTCAATTTTCCGATAGATTCCGGAATGACAGAAATTTCATTACAGTTCAGATTCAGTTCCGTAATATAAGTTTTTTCAAATATTTCCTCAGGAATGGATTTCAGCTTCTGTTTTCCTAAATAAATTTTCTTTGGATTACTCATTTTGTTTTGAAAGAATTCTCAGTGCAGAGATTCCATCCTCCAGTCTTATTTTCGGCAGGAAAAGTTTTTTACCGTATTTCATTCTTGACTCCTGCTCAGCAAACGAGCCTTGGCAGTACCATATAGAGGCACAGTAAAACCGAAAGAGACAGTCGGAACTTAGAAAGCAGTTATCGCATCATCTTTTTTCATATTGTTCTGCACTGCTCCAAATTTATCAGGAATAGAAAAATTTCCAATTCTATTGACAATTTATTCCGGTTCGGAAAAACTTAGATTATCCTTATGCCGAAGAAGACCAGCAGAGCAGTAGAAACACTGTCCAGCAAGCAGGAATGGACATTTTTGAGCAACCATGCCCATGTTCTCATCTGTCTCTACAGAGATGAGAATGTCCGTCTTAGAGATCTGGCTTTCAATGTAGGCATTACAGAAAGAGCAGTCATCCGCATCATAGAGGACCTTGAGGCCGCAAATGTACTTGTCCGATTCAAAGAAGGAAGACGCAATAAATATAAAATATTTGATAATATTCCTCTTAGACATAAACTGGAATCCCACAAGACGATCGGAGATCTCTTAAAGCTTCTCAAATAACAGCATACCTTCTGCCTCCGGACCGGTTCTGCAGGTCTGGAAACCGGCTCTGAAACTGCCTAAAATCCCATTTTTTCCGATTCATCACAAATTTCCAAGCTGCTCGATTTTCCTGATGTTTTCTGAAAATTACAGCGTATCACAGCTTACGTGAGATGCTCATTTTTCAAAGGTCATTGCGCATCTATTCATTCTCGACTCAATAGAATCAGGGGTTTCAGCAGGGAAAAACGCAATGATTTATGAAAATCAGCATAAATTCGTTCTGCGTAAACCAGTTCCGTAAAAGGTTTCTCATCAAATTTCGATTCCGAAACATGGATACTTATTTACAGAAAATTAATACATGAATTATATTTCATGTATTTAAAGTATTGCTTTTAACTTCATATAAAATAATATGGTATTTGCAAAAAGACAGGAGGATTTATGAAAATCAAACATATAAGCGCAGTTTTGGCTTTTTGTCTCTGTGTTCCGGTTTCTGTTCAGGCAGAAATCAGTCCGGATGAAGCACTGAACAGACTGACAGAAGGAAACAGAAGATTTATGCAGGGAAAGTCGATTCATCCGAATCAGACACCGGAAAAGATCAAAGAGCTTTCTTCAGGACAAAGACCTTTTGCAGTAATTGTCGGATGCTCTGACTCAAGGGTCCCAAATGAGATTATTTTTGATCAGGGTCTGGGTGATCTTTTTATTCTGAGAACTGCCGGTCAGGTTTCTACTTATGCGTCCTGGGGCAGCATTGAGTTTGCAACCGCTGTACTCGGTGCAAAACTGATTGTCGTATTAGGTCATACAAAATGCGGAGCAGTCGCGGCAGCCTGCAGTGTTCCAGATGTTCCAGGTCATATTGTCACTCTGATCAATGCAATCAAACCCGGGGTGGAAATCGCAAGAGAAATGAAAGGCGATCTTGTTGACAATGCAGTAAAAATCAATGTAGCCAGGGAGGTGGAACAGCTGAAAAATCTGGAGCCTGTGCTTTCGAAGCAGTTCAAGAAAGGAGAGATCAGAATTGTCGGGGCTGTATACCATTTGGAAACAGGGAAAGTAGAAATACTTCCGGATAATTTTCTAAAAAATTTTGGAGAGGATAAAAAATAATGGAAATGATAGACTCTTTAATGAATGGACTTATGACTCCTATGGTGCTGGCATTCGCTCTGGGAATATTTGCCACTTTGATAAAAAGTGATCTGAAGATTCCGGAAGGGCTTTATATCGGACTCACAATTTATCTGCTGCTTGCCATTGGAATCAAGGGAGGAGTAAAACTCTCTTCCACCCCGATGGCAGATTTCTTAAAACCGGCCATGATTGCGGTTCTGATGTGTTCTCTGATTCCGGTCTGGTCATTTTTCATACTGAACAGAATGGGAAAATTCAGTGCTGCAGATTCTGCCGCCGTTGCAGCTCACTACGGGTCAGTATCCGTAGTGACTTTCAGTGCAGCCCAGACATTTCTCGAACAGAAGGGTATTTCATTCGAAGGATTTATGCCTACAATGCTTGCGATTATGGAAATTCCAGGAATCCTGGTTGCAATTTTTCTGGCGAGAATTCATATAAAAAATGATAAGTCTTCTTATAAAAAACTGTTTCATGAACTGTTTACAGGAAAAGGAACAGTCCTTCTGATAGGAGGACTTATCATAGGAATGCTCAGCGGAAAAAAAGGATTTGAACAGGTCTCGCCTCTATTTGATACTCCATTTAAAGGAGTACTGACTCTGTTTCTTCTGGAAGTAGGAATGGTGACAGGAAGAAAACTGGAGGATCTTAAGAAAGCAGGAGTTTTTCTTTTCTGTTTTGCCGTTCTAATGCCTCTCTTACATTCTTCCATAGGAATTTCTTTGGGCAAATTAATCGGACTTTCTATGGGAGGGTCAGTTATTTTCGGAGTGCTATGTGCAAGTGCATCCTACATTGCCGCCCCTGCCGCAGTCAGAATTGCCATCCCTGAGGCAAACACTTCGTATTATCTGACAGCATCACTGGCGATTACATTTCCGTTCAACATTGTGCTCGGATTTCCGATCTATACAAATATTGCAAAAATGATTTATGGAGTAAACACATGAATTTAAGCATCGTACAGTTAGTGACAATCATTGCTCTTGATTCACTGGAAGATACACTGATCCAGGATTTAAAAGCCCTGGGAATGAAAGGATATACAGTCAGTGAAGCTCATGGAGAAGGTCTGAGCACAAGAAGGGATGACAACTGGGAAGGAAGAAATATTAGGATAGAAATTCTGGCCAGACAGGAACTGGCAGAATCCATTCTTGAGTTTCTGCAGAAAGAATACTTTCCGAAATATAAGATGATTGCATTTCTTCAGGAAGTGAAGGTGCTTCGGAAGGAAAAATTTCATTGACAGCCTCCTGTCTCAAAGTCAAATCATTGAAAAATGAGTGCCTGCTCAGTAAAAAGACATTGCAAGAAAGCTTATAGAGAAAAGCTTAAAAAGCGGGGTCTCAGCCGCTTTACAGCTTGCGGGGGCTGCAAGGCCTCCGCGAGACCGGAAAACATCTCCCGATAAGGGACTGCATTCTCCTGCTCTTTTAAATGCAATTTCTTGAAAAAAGGATATTTGCAGCCAGGAAACCTTCAGGATGAGCAGTTACGAAAAAATAAGGATGCAATACAAATCATGAAACATACTTACAAATTATTTATTCCTTTTATTTCAGCTGCATTGCTCTTTTCCACCTCTGTTTTTTCCGGCGACGGTGATATTCGGGACAAACATGGAAGTTACCAAGGTCAAATTGAAAAGGACGGTTCTATCCAAGATTCTCATGGAAGCTATAAAGGTAAAATTGAGAAAGACGGTTCCATCCGAGATTCTCATGGAAGTTATACAGGAAAGATTGAAAACGATGGCGACATTCGAGACAGTCGCGGAAGTTTTATTGGAAAAATTGAAAATGACGGAACAGTTCGTGACAGATATGGCAGCTATCTAGGCAGGATAGAAAAAGACGGAGATGTCAGAGATAAATATGGAAGTTATATTGGAAAAGTCGGTCCGGGTGTTTCCAAAGGACACGCAGCAATCCAGTTCTTTTTTAAATGACTCATTCACCTCTAATCATTCTGTTTCTGATTTCTGCAAAGTCCTTTATTCAATAAAAAATCCTATAATAATTTAAACCTCAGCACAGTCAGAAAACTTTCCAAAATTCTTCTTGTCAAAAAAATAAATCCGTATATTTATGAATCCCGTATGAAATATGCATTCCTCTCTGTTTTACTGATTCTGCTCCAATGCGCAAAAGCAGAGGTGCAAAAACCCCGATTTTACAGACCCGCTTTGACAGTTTCTGTTCAAAGAGAAACCCTTGAAGACGGAAAAAAGAAAATAAGTTCACCTATTACTGTTCTGGGATCTTCCAGAACTGTAGAATTTATATACGAAGACGGTTTTGACGATCTTGCCGAATATCATCTTGAATATGCAGTAAAAATCATTCCTAAAATTGCTGACTATTTTCAGACTGCACCGACGAAGGAAGCATTCAGAATTACTCAGCTGAGAGACGGTTCTACAGACAGAAATGAAGGAGAGTCCATTTATTTCCATCTGGACAATCAGTTCAATAAATCACAGAGAATTCCGACAGGCCATCCTCTTCTGTTTCATGAAATCGGACACTGGTGGTTCGGACAGAATCCTAGATTTATGGCTGAGGGAGTCAGCAGCTATCTTCCAGTGGTACTCAATGAATCAGGGCTTCTGCAGCTGAGCGAAAAGGAAATGAATGATATAAAAAACTGGTGGGGTTTCTACAAGCAGACAGTCATCGGAGATGTACCTCTCGGCGATGATGAAAAAAAAGAACTCTCTGGCGAGCCTGGGTTTTCACTGAACTATGAAAAATCCTACAAGATACAGTATATTCTTCACAAAGAACTTGGGGCAAAAAAGTATAAGGATTTCCTGCTCAGTCTCCTGGACACTCAGGCGTCTGACAGAAACTGGGTATTGAAAACACAGTATCATCATGATACTGAATCTAT
>DAORDI010000290.1:0-7219 GCA_035345895.1 Leptospiraceae bacterium | reverse complement strand
GTATTGAGAGACTGATGCAGGTGATGGGAATTGAAGCGAAGACCCCGCACCGTAACTTGAGCAAGCCGTCCAAAATGCACATAAAATACCCGTATTTACTGGCTGGAATGAAAATAGACAGACCGAATCAGGTCTGGTGCACGGACATAACTTACATACCGATGGCAAAGGGATTCCTGTATCTGACTGCTGTAATGGACTGGTTCAGCAGATATATAATATCATGGGAAATATCCAATTCACAGGATTCGGATTTCTGTGTGACCTGTCTGAAACGGGCATTGAGAAAAGGAAAGCCGGAAATCTTCAATTCAGACCAGGGCAGTCAGTTCACTTCAGAGGAGTTCACGTCGCTGCTTCATTCAGAAAAGATACGGATCAGCATGGATGGAAAAGGCAGAGCTCTGGACAACATTATGATTGAACGATTCTGGAGAACATTAAAATATGAAAACATATATTATAATTCTTATGAGACATCTCTGGATCTGTATTCCGGTTTATCGGGATATGTGAAGTTTTACAACTGTTTCAGATATCACAGCTCGCTGAAACTCCGTCCTCATGAGGCATATCTGGGCACCAAGGCTTCCTAGAGGAAGTGCTTGACAGAAACAGAGCCTGCGGCAAGACTGAAAAAAGTTTGCAGAAAAGAAGATCAGAATTTTCCTGTTTCTTTTTTTCTGGAGGAAATTAATAAATTGTTTCCGGAAATAAGTTTTTTATCACCTTAAAATAATTTATTTCTGTCCAGTAAATGGGGGAAGGCATACAGGATCATTTTAGAATGAGATTAAAAATAGTTTTATAATTAACTCATTTAATCATAAAACTATAACTTATAATTAAAACTCAGCATTTGCTCCGTAAACTGGGAAGCCGCTGTTCCAGGAAGCATCCAAAACTGCGGCACTTCTCGGTGAAAACCAAATTTTACAACTCAGCAAAACCGACCCTTTCGAGAAGGCGATATTATTTATTAAACGTCATTGCACTCAACTGCTCAAAATGAACTCGTGAAGAGAATGGATACATAATTTATTATTTAAGTATTTATAATTAACTCATTTAATTATTCCTGCAAAATAATTGTTTTGTGAATTGAAATCCAGTGTTCAGACATACAACACTCCCGATTTTATTGACTCTGCGCCCACTGGCATAATCAAAATGAGACAGAGGTCAAGCAGTACGCTTTAATTTTCAATTGACATCATCCACTTGATTAAATCCGTTGTAAGCAATTCGTAATACAGCAAAGTCAGGAGCTTGGATGAACTTGAACACAGGACACAGTTTCAATGAAAAACAGAAACTGAATATTTTTAATATGATTCTTGAAGCTTTTCCTTTCAATCTGTTTGTAAAAAATACCGAAAGCAGGTATGTCATCACCAGCAGTGTGTGTGACAAGGAAAATGGAGTTGAGAGAGGGGCTCTGATTGGTAAAAATGATTATGATCTGCAGTCATCCAGGGAACTGGCAGAAATATTCATAAATGACGACCGTAGAATAATTCAATCTAAAAAAGGAAGCAGAATGCTGACACCAGTGACCTGCGGATCACAGATTACTTATTACGACATATATAAAGAGCCCCTGATTGACAAGTTTGGAAAAGTTTATGGAGTTCTTGGCCTCGTTATGAATCTTGAAGATTCCAGAAGAAGTATGTCCCTGGAAAGGATAAAAGGAAACATTGAAAACGGTAAATCAGACGGCATCTGCATTATGTTTGACTTTGATCTGGATACAGGGTATGCTTATGTTTTCAGAAATACTTCAGAAATCCGTCTAAAAATCACCTCAGACAGAACCTTTAGGGAGCAGATAATGGAAGTTATGGATGAGGAAAGCTCAGTCGCATTTTCCAATGCCTTCAAGGACTTCCAGGAAAACCACAAATCAATGACATTCCTTTTCGATTCATTTGACGAGGAAAATGATAAGCACAGCTATATTCTGTCTCTCGAAAAAATCATTGGAAGTAAGCTTTCCAGAATTCATGCCTTTGGAACTGTAAGCAGACTGAGGGACGAAACAAAAATCACTGATGAACTGAACCTGTCCATTGAAGCAATGAACGAAAATATGATCAGAATGCTGACTTATAAATATGATTCCATATTCTATCTGAATGGACGAAATTCAATGTACAGATGCATCAGCAGTCCTGTCAGACATTTCAAACCGGAAGGAATGATAGAAGATTTTTTCAAAGAAGCAGAAAAGCAAATCTGTGAAGAAGATCTGGGAATCTTCAGAGACACCGTCATAAAAAGCACCGAAAACTACATAACTGCAGACATCAGAATGAGAAAAGGCGGCTCATTTCGCTGGAAAAAACTTGATATATACAGATTCAAGGGAATCGACGGAATAAGCACGGATACTGTCATCACATCCATAGATATGAATGAGCTCGTGATGCTGAGGAAGTACAATGAAACTCGCATCGCAAACAACCAGCTGATTGACATACTTACCTCAGTCGTTGAATCCAGGAACCTTGAATCAGGAAATCATATTCAGAGAATCAGGACAGTGACACGGCTTCTTCTTGAACAGATTATGGTAGATTTTCCGGAGTATGAACTCACACTAGAATTAATTGACATTATTTCTTCTGCATCTGCACTGCATGACATAGGAAAGATAGCAATCCCGGACAGTATCCTTCTGAAACCGGGTAAGCTGACTGATGAAGAATTTGAAATAATGAAAGGACATACAATTAAAGGATGTGAGATCATCAACAGCGCTGCTGCAATTCAGGATCAGGAATATTATAAATACTGTTATGATATATGCCGCCACCATCATGAAAGGTATGATGGATCTGGATACCCTGACGGACTGCGAGGTGATAACATCTCCCTGGCCGCTCAGACAGTATCGCTCGCAGATGTTTACGATGCATTGATCAGCAGACGCTGCTACAAAGAAGCATTTGATGAAGAAAAAGTCTTCACTATGATCACTCAGGGAGAGAGCGGAATCTTCAATCCAAAGCTGCTTAAAGCAATGAACCGGATCAGACCAGAATTAAAAAGCTCTTATCTGTCCATTCAGCCGAAATAAGCAGTTCAAAGCCGTCACAGTGCATACCTGTTCATCTCTCAAGAAAAAAGGAAGCTATATGAAATATTTGTTTTCAGCAGCTGCATTTCCCGCTCAAATCATCTGAAAGTAAAAATCGATCAGAATTCTTCTGAGTGCCGAATCAGCCAGGCAGAATTGATAGAAGAAGTCAGACAGGTCAGTATACCCTTTGGTTCAGTAAAAATTCCAATGCAGTGACCCAGTAAAGGCTGCTGTATCATTTTGCCAAGCAAAAGAACTGAGAGAGGAAATACTGAATTTCAAAACACAGATATCGAAGAACTGTATCATTTCTACTGAAACAGAATGTAACAGGAACCTATGACAGTTGAACAATTAAGCATTGGAAAAAAACTGTTGACAGAATCAGCATTTTGAGCAATATCAGCGTAAATGGCTGACAAGACTTTTGAAGACATGGATAAAATCCAGGAAATATTAGGAATGGCCTCCCGACTGAAGACTGTTCTTAAGGAGAAATATAAGATTCTTCCTCAAGATATTTCTTCTCTGAAAATTGACGGTGACAATTTTAAAGTAGATATCACCACTAAAAAAAACCTGATGATACGGATCAAAGCAAAAGGCACTGATACTGTTCTGGCTTCCAATCCAGACAATGGAACCATGGTGATGCAGCAGGACCCTGCACTGGCACAATGTCTATTTCGAATCGCTGATGAATTCACCTGAAAAGACCTAAATAATCTTCGAAAATAAAAATCCTGTTTCGTTTATTCCCTGTTTTCTCTCTCAAAATTTCCAATCTCAAAAACTCGTCGATAATCCGAAAAGCAGTAGTCGCATTCATCTGAATTGCCTCTTCAATTTCCTGAGAATCTGCCACAGGCTTCAGGAACAGAAACTGAAGCAGCTTTTTGGCTGTAGGAATTCTTCTTCCGAGCGTGAGAATTTTTTCTTCCGTTTTTTTTCTGACAGCCAGAATGGATCGGAATGTATCAATGGAATTCTGGGAAGTCTGCCTGACTCCCACAAGAAAAAACTTCAGCCACTGCACCAAATTATGATGAGTTCTGACCCTCATCAGATTGTCATAATAAAGAGACTTGTTCTTTTCAAAAAAATCGGAAAGATACAGTACAGGTTTATTCAGAATTCTGTTTTCCACCAGGTACAGAGGTATCAGAAGCCTCCCGACTCTCCCGTTCCCGTCCAGAAAAGGGTGAATTGTTTCAAACTGGTAATGAGCTATCCCGATTTTAATCAATTTTGGAACACGAAGATTCTCATCATTCAGAAACTTTTCCAGGTCCGTCATTAACTCGGAGACAGAGTTCTGGTGAGGTGGGATAAAAACGGCATCCGAAAGAGAGGCCCCTCCGATCCAGTTCTGGGTTTCCCTGTATTCCCCAGGCATCTTGTTTTTTCCTCGGACCCCCTGCATCAGAATCCGGTGAGTATTTTTCAGAAGTCTTCCGGAAATCGGAATCTCGGCAAGCTGTCGTATCGCAGAATTCAGAGCCAGAACATAATTCTGGACTTCCTGCCAATCGTCCTTCTTTTCAGGGGAAATATCCCCCTCTTTCTGAAGAGCCTCTTCAATATTTGTCTGAGTTCCTTCAATCCTGCTGCTTTCCGTCCCTTCTTTCAGAACGTGCATCTGCAGAAAGGAATTCACATCCGGAACCAGCTCGGAGATCCCGTTCAGTTCCCCCAGCTTAATATCCGCTTCGCTCAAGAGCATCATCAGCTCGGAATCATCGATTACCCAAGGGAGATGAATTTTCGAAGGTTCAAAACTTTTGTATTGGGACCGGTTCACATATTGGCCTGAAAAAAAATCTCCCAGTTTCATATATTCCTCCTGCAATTACAGAATTCCATACTTGCATTTAAAACCAAAACCACAATTACTTTTTCCTATATTCGTATTTAATGTATTTTATGCATTTATAAAAAAGGAATCTATAGAAAGGTGCACTATCACAGCTCCTGACAAAATCCATCTCCCTTGCCCAGAAGTTTTGAGTTCATAACAAGGAAAGTCAGATTTACCCCCATCCCCCATGTTCGTCCTATGCAGACGTTTGCCCTAAGAGACCCCTTTAAATCTAATCGACACTCCGCTGCTCAGTGACCGGAAAAGGGGAAAAGTCAACGCCAGAAGAATGCCTCAGGACTGTGGATTCCACAACCTCTAATTCACTAAAAAACGTATTTTACTCAATTTCCGGTCTTTTGAACAATGGAAAATAGGAGCTATCATGATTCAAAAAGCACTGCAGCTGATTTTCGGAAGTAAATATGAAAGAGACCAAAAGAGACTCCTTCCGATCGTAGCAAAGATAAACGCCCTGGAAGACAAAATTTCCGCAATGAGCGACAGCGAACTTCGGGCACAGACAGCAAAATTTAAAGAACTATTGGAAAAAAAACAGACTCTCGACGACATTCTGCCGGAAGCATTTGCGACAGTAAGAGAAGCCTCTAAAAGAACTATGGGACTCAGGCATTATGATGTACAGCTGATGGGGGGAATTGCTCTTCACTGGGGAAACATCGCAGAGATGAAAACCGGGGAAGGAAAAACTCTGACTTCCACGCTTGCTGTATATCTGAATTCATTATCCGGTCTGGGTGTACATTTAGTCACGGTAAACGACTATCTGGCCAGAAGAGATGCCAACTGGATGCGTCCTATTTATGAATTTCTCGGAATCACGGTAGGGATCATTCAGCATGATATGGACTACGAAGAAAGAAAGGCGGCATACGGGTGTGATATAACGTATGGAACAAATAATGAATACGGCTTTGACTATCTTCGGGACAATATGGTGGAAAGAAAAGAGCACAAGGTTCAGAAACACCATAACTTTGCAATTGTGGATGAAGTGGATTCAATCCTGATTGACGAAGCGAGAACTCCTCTCATCATTTCCGGTCCAGCAGAAGAAAGCACAGACAAGTACATCCGAGTCAATGCAATTATTCCTAAGCTGGTAGAGAAAGAAGACTATGAAGTGGATGAGAAGGCCAGAAACGTTCTGCTTACAGAAAATGGAGTTCTTCATTCTGAAAGACTTCTGGGTGTGGACAATCTCTATGCTCCTGAAAACGTAGAACTGGTACACCATGTTCATCAGGCACTGAAAGCTCACAAGATCTTCCAGAAAGACGTGGACTACGTAGTACAAAATAATGAAGTTATCATTGTAGATGAATTCACTGGACGTCTGATGGCAGGAAGAAGATATTCCGACGGTCTTCATCAGGCACTGGAAGCAAAGGAAAGAGTGACAATTGCAAGAGAATCTCAGACACTTGCATCCATTACATTTCAGAACTTCTTCCGTATTTACACAAAACTTTCCGGTATGACAGGTACTGCAGATACAGAAGCAGAAGAGTTTGCAAAGATTTACAAACTGGATGTAATCGTCATTCCACCGAATCTGAAGATGAAGAGGATAGACAATCCGGACAGAGTCTACAGAACCGGAAAGGAAAAATTCAATGCGATCGTAAATGAAATCAAGGACTGTTATACAAGAAAACAGCCGGTTCTTGTCGGAACGATCTCTATCGAAAAATCGGAAGCACTTTCGAATATGCTGAAGAGTATGGGTATACCCCATAATGTATTAAATGCAAAACAGCATGAAAGAGAAGCAGAAATTATTGCGAACGCAGGAAAGCCTGGAGCCATTACGATCGCAACGAATATGGCGGGAAGAGGAACTGATATCGTTCTGGGAGGAGCACAGAAATACAAGGATTCCATAGAAAAATGGAATGAGGCTGATCCTCTGATTGAAGAATTCAAACTGGCCATAAAGTCAGGCAAGTTTGAAAATGCTGCTGCAATCGCAGAACGCATCGAAGTTCCAAGCAGAAAGAAAAGAGCAAAGGACATCGTTGAAGAAGCACTGGCTTGGAGCAGAAATCATGAAGATGTAATTCAAAAAGGCGGTCTTCATATTCTCGGAACAGAAAGACACGAGTCCAGACGTATCGACAATCAGCTTCGAGGACGTTCCGGACGCCAGGGAGATCCGGGTTCAAGCCGTTTTTACCTTTCTCTGGATGATGATCTGATGAGAATTTTCGGAGGAGACAATATATCCAAAATTATGCTCCGCCTAGGAATGGAAG
>DAORDI010000289.1:0-7249 GCA_035345895.1 Leptospiraceae bacterium | reverse complement strand
TGAAAAAAATAAAAATACTTGGAATTTTAGAATGGAAATTTATATGGTAGACTGTACTTGTCGAAATTAGAAGCGTCTAAATTAAAAAAGGCAGGATAGTATGGTCGAGTTTACAAAAAGAGCCAAGAAAGTAATTAATGAAATGGCTCAAGAGGAAGCCAGGCGTCTGGGACATGATTTTGTAGGCCCTGAGCATATTTTTCTAGGTCTCCTGAAGGAAGAGGATTCAGTAGCTGTAAAGATTCTGCATAATTTGAATGTCAATACTTCTGACTTAAGAAAGGAAATTGAGAGAAAATCCAGAGAAGAAAATCTGATTTTAGACCTTCCCGCCAGTCAGGAAAGATACCAGAAAATTGTGGAAGCATCTCAGGATGAAGCCAAAAAAATGAAGCACAACTACGTAGGGACTGAGCATATCCTTCTCGCCCTTCTCAGAGACAACAATAATCTGGTGGCAGGGATTCTTTCGAGTACAGGCATCAATTATAATGTCATCAAAGGAGAAATCCACAGACTTCTGGGAGTCTCCAATGCAGGGGTCGGTGTCAGTGCCGGCGGACCTCAGCAGTCTTCTTCACAGCAGACACAGGGCAGACAGGAAAAAAGCAAGACTCCTATCCTGGATGAGTTTGCAAGAGATCTGACTCAGCTTGCCAAGGACAAAAAACTGGATCCAGTCATCGGGAGAGAAAAAGAGATCGAAAGAGTCATTCAGATTCTGTCCAGAAAGACAAAAAACAATCCGGTTCTGATCGGTGAATCCGGAGTCGGAAAGACAGCAATTGTGGAAGGCCTTGCCAGCGCGATTGTAGACAAGACAGTCCCTGATCTGCTTTTCGACAAAAGAGTACTTTCTTTAGATCTGGCAAGTCTCATTGCAGGAACAAAATATCGCGGGGAATTTGAAGAGAGACTGAAAAAAATTATGAAGGAAATTGTCTCCTCTGCTAACATCATCATTTTCATCGATGAACTTCATACATTGATAGGTGCAGGGGCTGCAGAAGGGGCAGTGGATGCTGCAAACATACTCAAGCCTGCACTTGCCAGAGGAGAGCTTCAGTGTATCGGTGCAACGACCAGCACAGAATACAGGAAATACATCGAAAAAGATTCTGCCTTGGAAAGACGTTTTCAGACGGTCAAGGTGCTCGAGCCGTCCATTCCGGATGCAATCAAGATTTTGGACGGACTGAAAAAAGCCTACGAAGCGCATCACAAGGTGAAGTATACTGCGAAGGCAATCGAACAGGCAGTGTACCTTTCCAGCCGTTATATCAACGACCGGTATCTTCCGGACAAGGCAATTGACATCATTGATGAAGCCGGTTCCCGTGCGAGACTTGCAAACTGTGGAAGACCTGAAAACATAAAAAAGCTTGAGGAAGAAATCAAGGAACTTGCTCTGAAAAAAGAAGAGATGGTCAGATCTCAGGAGTATGAAAAGGCAGCCAGTGTCAGGGACGAAGTCAACAAGAGAAAGCAGGCTCTCGAAGAAATGATCCGCGAATGGCAGGAAAAGCTGGAGACTCTTGCAGTCAGTATAGATGAAGACGATATTTTCTCAGTAGTTTCACAGTGGACAAGCATTCCTCTGGAAAAAATGGAAGAGAAGGAAAATGAGAAACTTCTCAAAATGGAAGATATTCTCCATGAGCGAATTGTCGGTCAGAAATCAGCCATCGAGAATATTGCCAGGGCGGTCAGAAGGGCCAGAACAGGCTTTAAAAACGAAAAGAGACCTACAGGTTCATTTATTTTTATGGGGCCTACAGGAGTGGGAAAGACAGAGCTTGCAAAGGCACTGGCAACATTCCTCTTCGGAAGGGACGATCATCTGCTTAGAGTAGATATGTCCGAGTATATGGAACCTCATGCAGTCAGCAGACTCATTGGTGCTCCTCCGGGATATGTAGGATATGATGACGGCGGACAGCTGACTGAATTTGTCAGAAGAAAGCCATACTCAGTTGTTCTTCTGGATGAAATTGAAAAGGCGCACCCGGATGTATTCAATATTCTTCTTCAGATTATGGAAGAGGGAAACCTGACAGATTCGAAGGGAAGGAAAGTCAATTTCAGAGATACAATCGTCATTATGACTTCGAATATCGGTGCCAAGCTGATTCAGAAGGGCGGAAGACTCGGATTTGAGGATTCGGATGAAAAAGACAAGCAGAAGTCAGAGATGACCAAGGATGAGCTGAAAAAGTATTTCAATCCTGAATTCCTGAACAGAGTGGACGAAATCATTTATTTCCAGCCCCTCTCCAAAGAAGAGATCATTCAAATTGTGGACATTATGCTTAAGGATTTCAACAAGCGTCTTGTTCAGAAGAAGATTTCCGTAGTGATGACAGATGACGCCAAGGACTATATTTCTGAAATCGGGTATGATAAGAATTACGGTGCTAGGCCTCTCAGAAGAGTTTTCCAGAAGGAAATTGAGGACTATATGGCAGTTCAGATGCTGAACGGTGCATATAAGATGCCTACACTGATTCAAATGGACAGCAAAGACAAGAAGTTTGTTTTCTCTGAACGTCCTTGGGAAGATTTCGGTCTCGAAGAGGTTCAGGAGAACAAGGACTCCGGCGAGGAAAAACAAGTGATCACTGTATGACAGCGATAGTTACACTTATACTGATTTTATCCTATGTAATCTTCAGACAGTTTCTGTTTGACAGACGAAAGATTCACCAGAAGGGAATCATAGATAGAATCAGTCTTTGTGTAATTCATCCGGATACAATCCTTCCCGAAGTAGAGATCTTTTTTAAATACTATTTCGGAGGAGGAGTTTACAAGGGGAAGGGGTACTGTCTTCTTACGGATTTCCTCTCTGATACAGATTACAGGATTGAGTTTAATGCATTTCTCGAGCCCATTCTGTTCATTGGCGACAAGGTATTTGTATCTATGGAACATATTGAATCCTATCTTCTTTCATCAATAGATACAGTCATTCTCGAGATTGATCCGGTGGAACCCTACAGAGTGAAACTTTTGGGATTGAATGAAGAGTCTCAAGGTGCAAAAAAAATCTGACTGTAAAATCTGCCTGATTCACAGTTCAGAGAATTCACCGATTCTCTTTGAGTCAAAAAATTTTTTTACAAGAAAAGCGGAACCGGAAAAGAACTGTCCGGGTTATCTTTATATTGAACCTAAAAAGCATATCGAAAATTTTACTGAATTTACTTCTGACGAATTCACTGAATTCGGTCTGCTGATGGAAAAATCAGTTCGGTGGATTTACGCAAATTTTAAACCGTTAAAACTTTACACTGTCACAGTGTCAGAAGCAGTTCCTCATATTCACTGGCACCTTGTACCGAGATACTCAGATGAACTCAAAGGATTTGCCTATATCCAGTCTGCACTTGAAGGCAGACTTCCTGAAATAAATGCATTCTGATCCCGGCAGATTTATTTTCCTGGATCGGGATGGAGTCATCAATGAAAGAAATTTTGAAGGATATATTCTCTCTTATGAGGATTTCCATTTTAAAAAGGATGCATTTGAAAGTCTCTCAGTTCTGAAGGAAAATGGATTTCAGCTCATACTGATTACAAATCAGCAGTGTGTCGGAAAGGGGCTGATCAGTTCAGAGGGTCTGGAGACTATTCATCATAGAATGAACAGCCTGCTTAAGGAAAAGTGCTGTGAGTTTACCGATATCTTTTACTGTCCTCACAAAAAAGAGGATGGCTGCAACTGCAGAAAACCTAAGCCAGGAATGCTTTTTCAGGCAAGGGATAAATATTCCATACAGCTCGAAAAGACCTTCTTCATCGGTGACAGTGATTCTGATATGAAAGCTGCCGAAAGTGCCGGCTGTATTGGAATTCTGGCAGGGGGCATCGGTCAGAAAACTCTTCTGGAAGCAGTGCATACTGTAGTGATGATGTAATTTTTATACTGTACTTAATGCTTTAAGTTAAGTCATTTTCAAAAAAATGGAGTTTTTAAGACTGGATTCATGAAGACAGCTGTGAACATCCTATCTTATCTGTTTGCCCGTTTTTTCGAAATTCCTTTCCGAATTCTTCCTTACAAAGCCTGTCTGTTCCTGGGAAGAATGATTGTAATCTCACTGTATCCGTTTGCAGCTTCGAAAAAGAAAATTGCCAGAGAAAACATTTTTTTTGCTTTTCCGGAGCTCAGCGAAAAAGAAAGGGAGGAGCTTCTGTGGAAGCATTTTCTGTTTTTAGGAGATGTGGCAGGAAGCACGCTTTATGCCCCGCGAATCGATCAGGCCTGGATGGACAAGTATCTGGAGTATGATCCTGATTCTCTGAGGCTTGAAAAGGAAACTTACAATGAAGGGAAGGGTTTTTTCTGCGTCAGCGGCCACTACGGTGTCTGGGAACTGATGGTTCATTTTATGCCTCTCAGATACAGGATATCTTCTATATATAAAAAAATACGCAATCCTTATGTCGAAAAGTGGATGTACAATGTAAGGACAAAAAACGGAATGATTCTGATAGATATGAAGGAACCGGGACTTGTTCCAAAGGCATTGAAACAGGGGCATATTGTAGGAATTGCCCCTGATCAGAATGCAGGTCAGGCAGGAATCTTTGTCGATTTTTTCAACAGAAAGGCTTCCACGTTCAAAGGACTTGCAGTATTCACTTATCTGACGGGGGCGAGGAATCTGCTTTACTCTTCCAATTTTATCGGAGGAGGAAAAGTGAGAGTGAGCATCCGCGATATGGGAACAATCGATAAAAAAAGCGAAACGGACAAGGAGGAAGCGATCAGGAAATTTACGGTCAAATGGACGAAAATTCTGGAAGAAGAAGTGAAAAAAATGCCGGAACAGTACTTATGGATTCACAGAAGATGGAGAACAAAACCGGGAGATTTTCCAGGTCAGGAAACTGCTTAAAAATATCATAAATTCTTAAGTATACCGGTTTTCAAAAGTCTTTGCGTATTTATCTTTCAGAACTCAGTAAAATCAAGCCTGCCGACTGGGAAAAGCGCAATTATTTATGAAAATCAGTGTAAAAACAAGAGCAGGCTCCTGTTTTTACGGATTTCTAATATCCGTCAGATTGAGAAGAGGCGGGATAAGTTTCAGGGAAAACCCCTATCCTGAAAAAGGCAGTTTCTAGAACCTGTGTTTTTTGGGTAGATTTCTCTGATAGATCGCAATTCAGCCTGTACAGACGGGCGTAAGTTGAGTTATCTCAGGCTGTTCTGAATTTCCACAGCTCTCTGTATCTCATCAAATTCTATAATTTCATTGTAAACCGGTTCTCCTGGGTTTTTGAGGAGGACGTAACGGATTTTACCGTTCTGATTTTTCTTGTCAAACTTCATATTTTCGAAAGCTTCTTCTCCGCTCAGCGGAAGACTGTACGGGAGCTGAAGACGTTTCATCAGTTTCAGTACACTGTCCCTGATTTCCTTTGAAAGACCGAATCTCATTTCAGATAAAATAAGTGCAGTTATCATTCCTGCAGATACTGCTTCGCCGTGCGAAAGCTTTTTATAATTCAGAAAAGATTCAACGGCATGACCCATTGTGTGTCCCAGATTCAGTACAGCTCGGAGTCCTTTTTCCTTTGGATCCTGCTCCACGACTGCGGCCTTGAACCGGACGGACTCACGAATGTAGTAAATTGTATTATCAATGCTTTTACGGTCTTTTTTCGGTATTGAAAGAATTTTGTCCAAAAAGTTCCCTCCTTCGAGCAGAGAATGCTTCAGGACTTCTGCAAAACCGCATCTCCATTCCTTTTCAGGAAGAGTGGACTGCACACTTAAAGGAGCGAATACAAATTCAGGCTGATGAAATGCGCCGATCATATTTTTGCCCAGATCTGCATTGACAGCTACCTTTCCGCCGACAGACGAGTCTACGCAGGCGAGAAGCGTAGTAGGGATCTGTGCGAACCTGATTCCTCTCTGAAATGTTGCTGCAATGAATCCGGAAAAGTCTCCTGTGACCCCGCCCCCGAGTGCAAGGATGAGAGTCTTCCTGTCTGACCCGTTTCTGATCAGTGAATTGTACACTTCAGGAGTCTGTCTGATATGTTTGTTTTTTTCTCTGCCTCTGATTTGGATCAATCCTGCTGAAATACCATATTTTCCAAGATGAGCTTTCAACTGAGGAAAATACTTCTCGGCAGGAATTCCTTCGCTTATCACATAAATCGAAGAAACATCCTTGATGCCGGAAATGACTTTTTCTATTCCGGAGAAATCTGTATTCAGAATAATCGGATAAGATATGTCCTGAAGCTGGATTATCTGTTCGGAAAGCATCAGTCTGAAATCCAGTCGCTCTTTACATAAAAGGATTTCTGCATTGCGATGGAATCCAGATGATCCCTGATATCAGGCCTCATTTCCAGTTTTTTCATTTCGTCCAATGAAAAATAACAGAATTCGATGACCGCCGAATCGCTCAATTTAATAGGAGCACTTTCAGGAAGTATGAATGCACGGAATACCAGCTGAATCAAGTGTCTTTCTCCTCTAGGATCAATATTTTCATTCAGCATCAGGAAATCTCCCACATTTGTATCCAAATTGAGCTCTTCCTTCAGTTCTCTGATGAGTGCAGCAGGAGCGGATTCTCCGAATTCAATGCCTCCTCCAGGGAGGAGCCAGTAATCTTTATTTCTTTTTTTCTGTTTGATGAGAAGTATTTTACCTTCCTGATCCTGAATGTACGCTGCAACACGGACTCGAAGCTTTTTTGATTTGTAAAAGAAGGCTACCATAAATTATTATACGATCTTTTTTTTTCGAAGAGTTTTCAGCAATGCTTTTGCTGCTGACTGCTCCGCTTTTTTCTTACTTTTTCCTGTGCCTGTTTCTGTCCAAAGTTGACTCTTTATTCTGAAAGATGCTTCAATTGTATAGAGTTTTTCATGGTCAGGGCCCTCTTCAGCAAGAATTCTGTATTCAGGAAGAGACTGGAATTTTTTCTGTAGGAGCTCCTGCAGGACAGACTTTTCACCGGAGGGATTCTGGGTCGATTCTGAATGTCTGAGTATGTTTTTTAATTCCGGCAGAATCCAATCCCTTGCCTTATCGAGCCCATACTCCAGGAAAATGGCTCCCAGAACCGCTTCCGTAAGATTTGCAAGATTGCTTTCCTTTTCTGTCCCCCCAGTCAGGCGTTCTCCCTTTCCCAGAAGAAGATATTTGTTCAATGAAATCCTTTTGGCAATCGTGGCAAGACTTGACTCTGAAACTAGCACTGATTTCAGTTTGGAAAGT
>DAORDI010000288.1:0-7282 GCA_035345895.1 Leptospiraceae bacterium | reverse complement strand
GCTTCCGGATCGGTCTTCTGACAAAGGAAGCACTGAAAGAAAAATGCGATCTGATCGAAACCAGCATAGACCCGAATGATCTGAAGAAATGAAAACTTGTCTTCCTCTGCCGTTGATTCAGCACCGGGTTGAGACTGAAGAAAAGTTTCTGAGCCAATGATTGTGAATCGTGCCGATGCACTGTCAATAAGCAGTAAAAATTTGTAACACGGAAAAACAACTATTATAAAAAACCTTTACGGGAGTTTAAGAACCCACAGACTGTTCAGTAAAAACAATTTATGAAGAATCTTAACAGGAAAACCCTTTTATAGAATGGAACTGCACAAAGGCAAAAAAACTTTCTATGCCAGAACCCGAAAAGAATGGCGGAATTGGCTGGAAAAAAATCATCAATCCGAGAATTCTGTCTGGCTCATCATTTATCATAAAAGCAGTGAAACTGAGAGTATATATTATAATGATGCCGTAGAGGAAGCAATCTGTTTCGGCTGGATAGACAGTATTGCTCACAGGAGAGATGATGAAAGCAAGTATCAGTTTTTTTCCCGGCGAAAACCAAAGAGCAGCTGGAGTAAAGCAAATCGGGAAAGAGCGGAAAAAATGACAGCCGCAAACCTAATGACCGAAAGCGGAAAAAAACTTATTGAACTGGCTAAAAAAACAGGCACCTGGGATGCACTGACTGACGTTCAAAACTCCGTCATTCCTGAAGATCTGCAGAGTGAACTTAATAACGACAAAACTGCTCTTAAAAACTTTCTTTCTTTTCCACCGTCATCCAAGCGGATAATTTTAGAATGGATACTGAATGCAAAAAAAGCGGAAACCAGAAATAAAGAATAGAAGAGACTGTGAGACTTGCCGCTGACAATATAAAAGCAAACCATTATCGGCAATAAAATTAAACTTTAGAATTCCAGTTATCTTAATTTCTCAATGGACACTGTTTTTCCTCTCTTTCAATTTTACAAGTTTCTCGTTCTTCTTCAGCTTCAGTGCAAGTTCGGAGATTTCCTTCTCTATGTCTGAAATATTTTTTCCCAGGAGCCTTTCCATAGTTTCGATGGATTTCCCTGTCAGCTCACTTCCCTTGTATTTGGGAAGAAGTTCATAGATGTATGCCTTTACAAATGGAATCATCTGATCATGTATCCACAGATAGCAGAACAGGAATCTCATATACGGGTATCCGTATTCTCTGTCCACAAGACCTTTTTCAAAAAATTTCCGAAGCCCCGGAAGTCTGCCCGCACGGATTGTTTCCTGAAGCGCAGGAAGTCTCCAGTTTGCATAACCTTCCGTGAATCTTCCGTCTGCAGTGCTTCCATGTTCATAAAAAGATGCCATTCCTTCATTGAACCAGGAATCCACATCCATATCGGTATTCGCATCCGTAAATGCATGGATCATCTCATGCCAGAGAGTTCCCGGACCTGAATTCCAGTATGTATAGAGTGTTCTGTTAGTATCATTCTCCGAATCTCTGACACCCATATAATAACCGTATGAATCGTAATTTGTATGCTTTATAAATTCCTTTTTAGTTCCGAAGTATACAATCCGCATTGTAAATTTCGGTTCATAGATATAGTATTTAGGATAGACATCCCGGAAAAATATCTTGAGATTCCTTTCAATTCTGTCTGCATCGGAATCAGAGCACCTGTAGGCAATATTGAAATATTTTGTATATCTGTATTTGAAAGGAACCGGATAAACTGCTTCCAGTTCGGATTTGAATTTCTTCAGCTCTTCTTTCTTAAGCTCGGCAAATTTGTTCTGAGACATTGTTTTTCCATGATAAGCAGATGCTGTCACATCTTTCCACAGTATCCTTTCTGCTTTCCTTTCTTCAGTATTCAATGAGGAGCACCCTGAAGAGAAGATCAGGACAGTCATTGCAGCGAAGCCTGCAGCTAAATCATATTTCATAAGATAATATATTTATAAAGGAAAATTTCTGTCAATAGGCAAATATTGAGTCAAGGAAATCTGTTCTGCGGAAATACAGCAAGTCAGATAAGCCGGAAGTCTGTGAAAAAGCTTTTGCTCATATTTCCTGCATATTCATTCTGCTGTCCGCAAGCACCTGATTCAAAAACTTTCAGAATAACATCCTGGTATTATCATTGTATTTTCATTATAAATTGCTGAATTTCCTTTCAGAGTTTCCCAGTCGCTCATCAGCTTCAGAAGCTTGCTTTTCATAGAATCAGATACACTGGAATCGAGAAGAGAAGTCGGACATACACTTTTCAGACCAGTCGTAGACTGATCAGTGCAGTTTGAACCGACAGAATACTTACTGACTTGAAGCTCATATGCAGAGTATACTGTATTCATAACAGGATTTGATGCACTCCCGGAAATCAGATTTCCAGTGGTACCGAGCTCCTGACCGACAGTGACTAGGCTTCCTTTGGAAACCAAGGGCGAATTAAAATGATCCAGAATAAATACGTAAACAGAATTTGCATTTGTTTTCAGTTCAATCTCATAATCCTGTGACCACCATTCATTTGACTGCAGTTCCAGACGGCTGACATACCCCTTGATTGGAGAATATACTTTTGCAGACTTTTTTGTTGTCCAGGTATAGGA
Source organism: Leptospiraceae bacterium (assembly GCA_035345895.1). GTDB lineage: Bacteria > Spirochaetota > Leptospiria > Leptospirales > Leptospiraceae > DAORDI01. The sequence continues at coordinate 4,678 of DAORDI010000288.1, read as the reverse complement.
AGCATTTGTGCTTGTGCCATTTGCACCTGAAATGGATGCTCCGTAAACTTCGAAGAGATTCTTCGGTGCAGAAGAATTGAACAGGAATGCACCTGCGGTTGAGTTGGCAATGCCGTTCCAGGCCTCATGATCGATGCTCAAATTGAACATTTTAGGACTGTCATCATATCGAGTTCCTGTGCAGACAGTATTTACTGCAGCAGACTGAAAAGCTGCAAGTGCCAGAAGCCCCTGTCTGGTATGGATGCTTTTTCTGTCAGAATGACTGCAAAATAAAGTCTGAGCAGCAAGCACATATAATAAAAAGATTGACATTCGTTTCATCAGAGTCTCCTGCAGAATCCGAATCATAGGGATACTGTATAAAACTCATATTGAATTGTGCATTCCATATTGTAAAGAAATAATTTCCATACATTTAGACTGGACTTATCGGCAAATCATAGAAGGTCTGCCATAATGAACAGTCGAATTATGACTTATAACCTGCTTCTACACCTTGGCGACTGCTCAAGGCTGCATCAGTACATTCACAGACAGCTCTATGGGAAAACTCGATCAGCCTCTGAACGGCTGAATCAGAAGCTGGTCAAGTCTTGAATCCTTCTTCTCACGGAATATATTCAGTCCCAGAACCAAGGTTCCCTGTGCATTATTCTTCATCGTCCCGAAAATTCTGTCCCAGACGGAAAGATTGAATCCGTAATTCATATTGTATTCAGACGGGATAACCGAATGATGAATCCTGTGCATTGCCGGGGTCACAAAAAGAATTCTAAGAATCTGATCTGCCTTCTCCGGAATGTATATATTGCTGTGATTGAACATAGCCATCCCGTTCAGTATGACTTCAAAAATAAGCACAGTGAAAGGCGAGACTCCTGATACAGCAATTGCAGCAATTTTTATAAACATAGAGATAATAATCTCAATCGGATGAAATCTGGTTCCGCTGGTCACGTCAAGCTCCAGGTCTGCATGATGCATTCTGTGAAGCCTCCAGAGCAGTGGAAGGGAATGAAAAACTGAGTGCTGAAGATAAATCACAAAATCCAGGAAAAGTATTCCCAGAATAAATGAGGCAGGTGCAGGGAGATTCAAAGAATTCAGAAATCCCCATCTGTTTTGAACTGCAGTCTCTGCAAAAGCAATTGCAGTTATGGGAAAAAGAATTCTGAGAAGTGCATTATTCAGAACAACCAAAAGGATATTGGAAGCCCATCTGTATTTTCTTTCCAACGCAGGCTTATGATTCGGATATACAATCTCCCAGACTGCAAAAAGAATAAACAGTCCTATAAATATGGAGAGCCTGAATGCTGTACTGTTGTTTGAAATCCATTCTTCCATAGAATCAGCCCTGCCCTGAATTTCTGTCCCGAATCACTTTCAGAACAAGAATGAAAACCGGAACCAGATGCCAGAAAAGATCAAAAATATCGATCGGCTTTTTCAGATCACCGTTTTTAAGCATCAGTATCTTTTCCCAAAGATGGGGCATTGGAACAAAAGGAGCAAGTCCCATCAGGACTGCCGCAAAAATGAGCATAGGATACGAAACATTGTCAAGCCAGGATAAGTACTGCATAACACCCTCCATGACCAGAATTGCAAGCACGCATTCTGAAATCAATTCTTTTATACAATAGGGGGTATGGTATATAGGCTGAAATCGAATAAAAGCGGAATTTCACAAAGAGGATATGATAAGCCCTATTGAAAGAATTTCCAAAATAGCGGAGTTAATTCAGTATATTATCTGTGTTCATCTCGGCCATAAGCTTTCTTTGCAGACCCGGCAGGGGAAGACTCAAAACTTATTAAAGTAGGGAGACAGATACATATCCGCTGTCCAGACACCAATGGCCTTTGGATCAACGGCCAGTACAGTTGTGGAATTATAAGGAATTCCGTAGATGATTCCGTTCGATGCATATACCCCGCCCACCCAGTTATTTGTTCCCCCCAGACTGTCAAACACGGAAGCTGTATCTGAAGAAGGATCAATTACAAGAACATTTGCCGACTGAAACGGTATCCCGTAAATTTTCCCGTTGGCTGCAAGTCCACCTCCTTCCCATTTGATCGTCCCGGTTCCAAGCGAACCGAATGTGGATGCAGTATCATTGGAAGGATCAATGACCAGAACAGTACTGGAATTTCCAGGGATTCCATAGATTTTTCCATTTGGAGAAAGCACTGCCCCTGTCCACATACTCCCTGAGGAACTGAGAGATCCGAATGTATAGGCTGTATCTGCGGCCGGATCTATCACCAGGATATTGGTTGAATTGTATGGGATACAGTATATTTTTCCATTAGGAGCCAGTATCCCGCCGACCCATTTTGAAGCACCCGCCCCAACCGAACCGAATGTATATGCAGTATCATTAGAAGGATCAATGGCCAGAATGGTGCTTGAAGAATGAGGAATTCCATAAATTTTCCCGTTTGGGGCAAGAACACCCCCTGTCCATTTTGCGGTTCCGGAGAGTGAACCGAATGTATAAGTGGTGTCCGTGGAAGGATCTATGACCAGAACACTGGTTGAAGAAGCAGGTATCCCATAAATTTTCCCGCTTGGAGCAAGAACTCCGCTGTGCCATTTTGCACCTCCAGCCAGGGAACCGAAAGTGGAAGCAGAATTTGCAGCAGGGTTAATGACAAGCACGGTCGTACTGTTATGAGGTATTCCGTAGATTTTTCCATTGGGTGCATAGACCCCTCCTGCCCATTTGACTGTTCCGCCAAGTGAACCGAAAGTGCTCGTCGTTTCAGCACTGCTGACGCCCAATGCAGCCTGCTCAATGATCACATCCAATTTCGGATTATAGTTCACTCCGATACTGATGGATGCAGATGCAGTTCCTGTCGCACCTGCTGCTGTAACCGTATAACTGGCTGAAGACTGAGTCTCGGTAGGTATTCCGGTCAGGGTACAGCTGGAATTGATGCCGATGCCTTTCGGCAGTGACGGACTGACAGTGCAGCCTGTTATCAGTCCATTCAAAAAAGGTGAAACAGTTCCAATAGTTTTGTTCTGAAGAAATATAAATGGGTTCCCCGAATAACTGACAGAAGGAGGAACTGCTGCCAGAGCTTGAACAAGCCCTTGAGGTCCGTTTACATCAAATGGAGATTTTTTTGTCTTGAGACAGCGGACGGACGGAATCATTATAAATAATATATAGACTAATAATTTCATAAAGTGACTTTCTGGGTCTCAATATCAGAATGATCATTAACGCAAATCAGCTGCTTCTTCTGTACTTCGTTTGGATTCACAGTATCATAATCCGACAGTTCCGAATATTCATCAACTCTTTTTAATGAGAAATGTTTCTTTACAGCGGACAGCAGATCCCCCTCTCAGATACATTATACTGATATTCATAAGTCTTTGCGTATTTCAACCTTGTTGAGTCAGTAAAATCAAGGTTTCCGAACGGAAAAAGCGCAATTACTTTTGAAGATTACTATATATCATAGAATATCTCAATTCAGTCTTAACTATTCCCCACAGTATATCTGATAAAGACCTGCGGAATTCAGTGCAAGTTTTAGACTTCCTCATTCCAGAGGCCGGCGCGTTTCTCTTCTTCGAATCTGGAATGATTCAATTTCAGCAGTCGTTTTAAGATTTCCTTGCGTGCCTTTTCGGATATCGCAAAACGGATTCCCTGTCTTGTCTGATGAAATCCGTGTTCCAAATCAATATCCGAGCAACCGTATGCATCCCGCACGGCGTTGTCCATTTCGATATGAATTTCGCGCAGCGCGGATTTTTCATTTGGATTATGAAACCGATTGCATTTCTTGGTCAATCCTTCATCATTTTGCGGTACAATTTCTTTAAGAAGATCATTGAATTTTTCTCCGATGTTTTATAGGGAATAGGCGGCCGAGACAGAAGGTTATTCTGTGAACTGTCACACTGACTTGAGAAGGTACACAAATGAAGGACTTGGATAAGAAAATAAGAAAGCATATAGAGGAGATGAATTACGATGCAGTTCTCCTGCTTTTAGAAAACAGAAAAGACTTGGATCCGTATCACACCACTCTGAAAGGAATATGCATTCAGATCACAAAAAATCCCGGTTATACTCCACAGGATGCAGAAAGCTGTTTTTTGAAAGCAATTGAAATTGACGGGAGATATGTCAGGCCTTATATCGAACTGGGCTATCTTTATCTTACAGCATTAAAGGATAAAGAAAAAGCGGAATACTTCTTTGATCAGGCAAAGGAAATCCTGAAAGACCTCCTAGTTGAGACTTTTATGGGAGACTTTCAGATAAAATTTGAGTCACGCAGGGATGCAAGCATCCTGAAGATGCTGAAAGATTTTAATGATTCTGTAATGAATCATAAGGACATTATTGCTCTTCATGATGTACTGAAAAAGTATAAATGACCTGCATCTGTCCGGATTTTCGACAGAAAAGAAATCTCGCGCATTTAAAACATACTCAGGCTCGATTTCATCCTCTCTGTCTGAGATGTACAGATAAATGCAGAGAAACAATAGGTTCAGGAACCCCTCTCATTTAGATATTTTATAATGATTTTTGCAGCATTGTCGGCTCCGTCTGTATTTCTGAAAACTGCGCTCAGTTTTTTCGCATTTTCAGAATAGGAAGGATTTTCCAGTATATGTCTGATTTCTTTCAGGAGA
>DAORDI010000287.1:0-7343 GCA_035345895.1 Leptospiraceae bacterium | reverse complement strand
AAAAACTCGAAATGATCTTTACTGTTTCGCAAGTGCGTTTCAAACAGACAGAAGGAGCAGATGTACTTTCCTCGAGAGAAGAAAACGGCATAAAAGTCAATATTTTGTATCCCAAGAATCCTGAATGTCCCAGATGCTGGAGACACACGGCGGATACATCAGAGGGGAAATTATGCAAACGCTGCGAGGAAGCAGTCTGATGGCAATGCAGGTAAAGAAATCAAAGGAAAATATTATCGTATATCTTTCCGGAAATATGGATAATAAGTCGGCTCATGAGCTGGAAATGGAGTTCGAAGATCTGCTCAATGCAAATTCGGACAAGAATCTGATTCTGAATATGAAGGAAGTGAAATATCTTTCTTCAGCAGGTCTTCGTACTATCGTAGCACTTCGAAGTGCAATGCATGAATCAGGGAAAAGCCTGCGTCTCTGTCATCTGAAAAGAAATGTAATGGAAGTATTTGAACTTACAAAGGTGTCTCAGTTTTTCAAAATTTACGAGGATGAGATATCTGCACTTTCAGAGCAGGAAGACGACGAAGACGAGGATTAATTCTTCCCCGCCTCCGTGCATGATTCTCTGTCTGAAAGCTCGCAGGCTTTCTGGAAATACTCTTTTGCTTTTGCCGATTCGCCTTTGTTTTTGTACAGAATGGCCATAGCCTTGAGAGGGAATGCATTGTCCGTCTTTATGTAGGAAGCTTTTCCGTAATATTCCAGAGCCTTGTCGAGTTCTTTCTGTTTTGCATAGTAGGCTCCGTAATTAATGCATACATAAAAATTGCTTGGGCCTATTTTCTCCGCACTTTCGAGCATCTGTTTTGCCTTGTCCATCTGATTCAGATTCATATAATCCGAACTTAATGTAATCATAGAGTTCATATTTCTGGGAGATATTTTCAGAGCTTTTTCGAGATAGGGCAGGGATTCCTTGTATCTTTTTTCCTTGTTCAGTGAATTCCCTACCAGGTAATTGTTTATGAACAGATTCGGATTCAGCTCGAATGAACGGATGAGAAGAGGGTCCTGCAGATTAACTTTTCTTTCCTTTGTATATACCTTTGCATACCAGAGAAAAATATGCGCTTCCGCATCCTTAGGATTCAGAGAAATAGCTTTTTCGAAATGAGAAACTGCCTTGGTCAAATCCAGATACTTCTGAAACAGAAGATTAAACTGACCGACTGCAATATTTGTTTCCGAAGAATTTGGAGCACTCTGGTAGGCCTTTAATGCTTCATTGTAGCCGAGAGTCAGATACTCTTCTTCTTTTCCGTCATTGAAGTCAGAGGAAACAAGGATCTGGTAAGCAGAGGAAAGCCTTGCTCTGGCTCTCGCAAATCCTGGATCAATTCTGAGTGCTTCTCTGAAAAATGCTGCTGCTTCAAGCAGGCTCGTTTCGTCTGAAATGAGGAACTTTTCCATTCCCTTTCTGTAAAACTCATAGGCCTCTTCTATTTTGGTTCCCAGTACAGTATTGGGGGCTTCTTCAGGTGTTTTTGCAGGGATATCTTCTTTTTTAGTGTTTTTCTTCCCATATTTGGAGAGAATCAGTTCTTCCCATTCATCCGCGATCTTGATCAGACCTTTACCGAATGCCTTTGTATCGTATTTAATGGAACTGTGAGGCACTACAGTCCCGGAATCCACGCTGATCATCTCACTGGTAATTCGTACATCATCCGCTTCATGGAGAAATTTCCCGATCAGTATATTGTTGGCATTCATCTGCTTCCCGACCTTCAGAGCATTTCGAATGTCGAAATTCGTTTTCCCGAGATTTTCCTCTTCCAGGCTCTGCTGATAGCTGTTCCTGTCGAGGACTGCTATGCCTTCAATCTGGTTCAGTGCCCGTGCAGTTGCTTCCTGAAGCCCGATTGTATACTTCTGATCCTTGACATCAGTGCTTTCTGCAGAAAAGGGTAGAACAGCGATCCTGGACTGTTTTGACGAAAGGTTCGCATCAGCAATAAGTTTGGATATATTTACAGGCGGATCAAACATTTTATATCCCACATACACATTTTCTGCGACGTAAAGCGAGTTTTCCTTTGTGCTGGACTTTATGCCTGTTCCAAGACTGATATTCTGAGACTTGATATCAGCTTCACTTCTGAGGGTGATCCCGTCTTTTGTGACAAATTCCAGAGTGATCTTTTCCGCCTTGAGCACTGCGCCTACAAATCTCTGCTTCAGGGACTCTGCATCCGTCAGAGCATTTTTTTCAGGAATAATGTCTTCGAGAAAATATTCCACAGGATTGTCCAGAACAAGATTGATTTCACGTATCTTGTCCAGGGAAGTTTCTGATGAAAAAACTCCCTGAAGCTTCATTTTCAGGTCTCCTGCATTTTCGGAAGAGTTGGAAATGACGATTCTCTGCCTGACAGGAGCATAACTGATTTTGCCTTTCCAGACTTTTTTCACAAAAGTCTTTTCCTGACCGGGAGTATCAATGTATCCAAGTACATCCCGGCCTGTATAAATACTGAACTGAGTATATCCTTTCAGACTCAGACTGTCTGCAGTATTTTTACTTACAGTAAGTTCATTTGATGTTCTGCAGGCTGACAGAAGCAAAAGAACTGAATATAGAAGTACTTTCATGATGACTCTCTTTTCTTAAGACAAATTATGCATTCAGTCATAAACTTCAATATCATTTTTAGATGAAGCCCTTGAAAAATGATTTGCAGATTGAACGTTCAGTTCTGAAGATTCCTGTTTTTAAAATCAATTTTTTTTAGATTGTATTTTTGAAACTCTAAAAAAAAATGACATCGAGGGCCTATAGCTCAGTCGGTTAGAGCGGCAGACTCATAATCTGCGGGTCGAAGGTTCGAGTCCTTCTGGGCCCATCTTAAAATTTCGGTCCTTCCATTCTCATTTTTCTGCTTTGAATATCCATTATGAAAATCTGATTCTCGTTTCTGTATCTTCTCGACAGTTCATAGATTACTGCACTGTTTTCATTTAACTGCACTATAGGGAATTTCAGTCTTACAATCATTTTCTGAAGAGGCAGTCTGGTCTTCAGATCCAGCTTTCTTAACGGTTTAGTGGTGAATCGGTAAACAGGAACAGCGGTCTCTGTTTTTTCCGATTTCAGATATGTGTAAACTCCCTCTTTCCCTTCACAGAGCATATCGGCTTCCTCCAGAAAGAATTCCGGAGCAAGGTAGGATGTATAAAAACAGGAGTCGGTTCTGTCGGAAAAAAAAGAAAGGCTTCTCTGGTGAAAAATGAGAAGAAAAACAATCAGTCCTGCAAAACTGAAACGCTGGATGATTTTTTTAGGCAAAAAACAGGTCATTGCGAATAACAAAATCATTGGATTCTGAGCTTTCAGTATGGAGACCGATGAAAATTTGAGACTGAAAAAACTGAATTCCTCCTGTGAAAACAGAAAAAAGAAACTGAAAAAAGAAATCAGCTCAGTTGCCGAAAAAAGGATGATGGGCTTTCTGTATTTCAGAAAAATAAGCAGCAGAAAGATTGAGGAAAGAACAGAATACTGAAAAAAGGAATCAAAAATTCTGGATTTCATTGAAAAATAGTTTTCAGGAGAGGAAGAAATATCAATAAATCCGACTATAAGTATGGAATTCAGCAGAATGTGTCCTGCAAAAATGTAGGCAGTCCTCAGGAAAGATAAGGATTCCTTGGAAAAAAGCAGAAAAACAGAACTGCAGTAAAAGCTCAGATTCAGTATTATAAAAAAAGCTTCCACGTTCATGATTTTAGCTTTCAAAAAAAATGAAGTCTTCTAACTTGTAAATATGGATTTGATTGAAGTAAAAATTTCTGATATTACTCTGACGAATGTCGGATTTGCAGTTTTTCTCAAACCCAAAGATGTCAATACCTCCAAGGTAGTCCCAATTTTCATCGGTCCTCTTGAAACTCATGCGATTACGAGTGTTCTCGAAGGAATTGTTTCTCCCAGACCTATGACTCATGACCTTGTGAACAGCATTCTGAATGTTCTGAATACATCTGTGGTGAACATTACAATCGATCAGATCATTGACAATACTTTTTATGCAAAAATTACTCTCCGAAAGGATGAAGATATTTTTGTGATGGATGCCCGTCCGTCCGATTCGATAGCGATTGCACTTCGTGCAAATGCCCCTGTGTTTATTACTGAAAGCATTCTGAATGAAGCCGGTGTGGAAATCAATCCTTCCGAGATTACCGGTGAGGCTGTCATTGAAACTTCTGAAACGGAAATTGCTCCCAAACCTGTTACAAGAACCGCTTTGGAAATTCTCGAAGATTCTCTGAAGGCAGCAATCTCTTCAGAGGACTATGAGTCTGCAGCAAAAATCAGGGATCAGATCAAAAAAATGGTCGAAAACAGCTGAACCAATCCTGAACAGAGAATAAAGTGATTCATTTTCTTTTTTGGATTTTGGTTTCATCTGTTACCCTCAAGGCCTGGCCTTGGAATGAAAATCTTCACAGCGACTGGGGTATTTCTGCGGCAGCCTGTCATTCTTCACAGTGCATCGAAAAAATTCAGACCCAGCTGAGCGAACTGAAGGTTCCCAGAACGGCAGTCTTCAACAGAGGCGGAGTCAGGACGGTTGCGGTATTTTCGGGAAGGGATAGGGTATTTTCAAGATTTGACGAAACATCGAAAAAGCTTTTTGAAACTCTGACAAAAGGACCTTCTCCTTCTGCCTTCTGGATAGATTTCGGGTTTGAGTGTCCCGGTTCTTTCGGGATTTCATTGTCCGAGGCGGTCTGTTCTGAATCGGAAAAAATATACACTGATCTGGACAGAGCACATAAAAACAAAACTAAGGTGAAAAAGCTTTACTTGGACAGATCGGTAAGCTTTGACGATATGCAGAAACTTCTGGATCTGAAGGAACTCACTGAGATTCAGATCAGTCAAAGGCTTCCTGTATACAGACCTTTTCCTCTCGATGAATTTCCCAAACTCGAACGGCTGTATCTGGGAGATGCAGGAAGTCTTCCTTCTGCAGTCAGAATTCACCGAAAGCTGAAATCTGCTGTGTTGAAAGGTTCCTGCGGGCAGTACAAAGGAGGAACCTCAGATGCGGTTTGCATCCGTGAAATCAGTTCATCCTTTCTGAAGCATGTACCGAATCTTGAAGAGCTTGATCTGACAGACAATATTATTGAAAAAATTCCAAAGGACATCGGAAGGGCGCAGAGACTTAAAAAGCTTTCTCTGTCGGAAATTAGGGAAACTGAGCTGAAAAAAATTTCAGGACTCGGCATTGAAGACCTGACTATGAAAAATTCATCATTAAAAAATATCTCAAAAGACGTCTCCTTTCTGAAGAAGCTGAAAAAGCTCAGCGTAAGTGTTTCCGCAGAGGGAGGTGCATCTCTTTCCGAGTTTCCGATCGTATCCAACGGGAAGATTCAGGAGCTCAGTCTGATTGGTCATTATGAAATAATGAAAATTCCTCAGAATATCCACAGGATGAAACACTTAAGACGTCTTACAGTCATTGACTCGGACATTTCTGAAATTCCTGCCGATATCAGCAGTCTAAAATTTCTGGAAGAACTGGAAATCGGCACAGTGTCAGGAAGACGGAAGAAAGACAGAACTCTTGTTCTTCCAGTCTCCCTCTGCTCAATGAAGAAACTGAAAAGACTGCGCATTACCGGGATGAGAACTGACAGAGAAACACTTAGAAAACTTGAAGACTGCCTTCCTAAGGTCAGGTTTGATTATTAGGCTTCATTTTCCTGCTTTTCAGAATTGTAAGATTGCAGGAACAGAATTAAAAGGCGGGTGATTAGCAGCTTTATAAGCTTGCGGGGGCTGCAAGCCCAGGAACCTCCCGACAGGCTTTGAACAGTTTGGGACTGTGTGAAAGCAGGTTACCGAGTGATTTTCACCGCCCACCTCGATACGAAAAACCCTGAAAATATTGGGTTTTTCACTCGGTGACCGGCGGTGAAAATTGTATCGAGGTATGCTTTTACACAACCTCAAGGAGATATTGAATTGAACGAAAAACAGATACTGATAGGTGTCACCGGTTCGATTGCTGCATACAAGGCATGTGAACTGGTCAGAAATCTTAAAAAAGAAGGTTTTCCTGTAAGAGTTGTGATGACTGAAAATGCACTGAACTTTGTCGGCAGGACAACTTTTGAAGCGCTTACCGATCTTCCAGTATACAGCAGTGAGTATGGAGGAGGGATGCCTCATATTGAACTGAAGAATACTGCGGCCGTTTTTGCAATTGTTCCTGCAACGGCCAATATCATAGGAAAAATGGCGAACGGGATTGCCGATGATCTTCTTAGTTCGCTGTATCTTGCAGCAGTCTGTCCGGTGATCGCAGCGCCTGCAATGAATCCGGGAATGTACTCTCATCCTGCAGTGCAGAGAAACATTCAGCAGATCAGAAAAGACGGAGTCGAGGTCATTGAACCGGATGACGGAACCGTTGTATGCGGGGACACCGGGAAGGGAAAGCTTGCAGAGATTCCGATCATACAGAAACGGATAATAGAAGTATTTAATAATCAGTCTTATATAAAATAAGGGTGATCTTTTATATTGTCATAATAATCAGGGCCGAATGCATCTATAATCTCTGAGGAGGCCTTGTAATGTCTGAAAATAGTTTCGAGCAGTTCATTTTCCTCAGGCGAAACCAGAATGGAATAGAGTTTTCTTGAAAGGATGTCGGCAATCCTAGTAAGTCTGTCGTAGTCGCTGACCTCAGTATAGTTCAGAATTGAAAAATCCTGGTTTTTTACAATCTCATGATAGGATTTGGGCATATTCCACTGATGGAATACTTTCAGACCGACCTCTATCGAATCGGTTCCAAATTCCTCTCTTTCTATAGTGACTATGCTCTTTACTCCTGCTTCTGCAAGTTTGATTACATCCTGGTATCTTTTGGAAAAATTCATTGCAAAAATGGTTGCTCCAATCCTGCGAAGCAGTGTCAGTGTGAAAATTTCGTCTCTCAGTCCTTTCAGATTCAGAGGAACAGTAAGATCAAATGCGACGAGAGATGTAAGGATTGGAAGATCCTGAATATGCTTCTTGAAGACGGAACCCATCAGAGAACCTGCAATCTGCTTTTTGGACTGAAGTATGACAAGGTTTTTGACTGTCTTCAGACCCAGAAGCGTGATTGCATCCTTCAGTGTTTTGACTGTACCGCTCCTTCCATAGAAGCTTGAATTGGCAATTTTCAGAATATCCAGACTGATTGCTTTGTCCGGTGTGATGATTTTTTCGAGTTCTGCACTTCCGGCAACTGAATTTGCATCAAACTGCAGCACCTTGATCATTACACTCGGTATGGCAGGGATCTTTAAATCATTCA